>JBPOJG010000376.1:0-22909 GCA_052033835.1 Spirochaetota bacterium | reverse complement strand
CAACATCCAAGACAACTGTGTTTTTCATCAATCCGAACACGATGAAGATAGGTGTTATGTTCGGGTCTCCTGAAACAACTACCGGAGGAAAGGCACTCAAGTTTTAGGCAAGCGTAAGACTAGACATCCGAAAGATTGAAACACTGAAGGACAAGGATGACCCGATTGGAAACAGAGTCAGGGTAAAGATTGTAAAGAACAAATGCGCGCCCCCGTTTAAGCAGGCAGAATTTGATGTGATGTTTGCCTCCGGAATCAACAAAGAAAGTTCACTGATTGATCTGGGAGTAAAACACGAACTTCTGGTCAAGGGCGGGTCCTGGTATTCTTACAACAATGAAAAGATTGGACAGGGGAAGGAATCGGCTAGAACATTCCTTCTGGAAAATCCGGAAATTGCGAAGAAAATAGAGGCTCAGATCCGAAATCTGAACGATTTGCCGGAAAAATACAGTCTTGACGGTTCTGTCAATCAAAATTCAGAAAATACACCGCAAAAGGCAGAAAAAAGTTCATCAAGAAAAAAATCCGCACTGGAAGAAGAACTGGACGAAGTTTAAGGGTACTGTAAAATTGTCCCTGTAGACAAGTTTTTTACAATAAATGGCTTTCTTTTTAGGAACTATTGAGCCGGATCGAAAGATCCGGTTTTTTTTTATCATGGCATTCGAACTCGATTATCAATACTTTAAATCTCCCGAAGGATGGTACAGCTTCGTTTTTCCCGATTACTGGGAAACGGAAGTCATCGAAGGTGTACCTGTGTTTTATGACCCGCAAGGCGACGGTGCTCTTGTACTGTCTGCATTTAAACATCTCACTGGCTCCTATGATCTCGATGAAGAAATGAAACGGTTTTTAGGTCAGCACAATATACCGTATGACAAAAACTGCATTGCCGTCTTTGAGAACAGAGAAGGAAGCAGGATTCAGGCCTGTGAATTTTATTCCAAGGAAAGATTCTGGCTGGTCTATATGATCGCGCATCAGAATAAACTGATCATTGCTTCTTACAACAGTGATGAAAGACCGGATGCTGATCTTTCCCAGATCCTCACTAAAATCATATCTTCCATTCATTTCATCGTGGAACCAAAATGAAAGAAAGACTTGTCAATCCTGAAAACAAGGCAGAGGAAGATATATTCCTCCGTCCCTCCTCACTCGATGAATTCATAGGACAGAAAGAGATTCTCGAAAATCTGAAAGTGTTCATTCATGCAGCACGGAAAAGAGGAAAGGCACTCGATCATGTGCTTCTCTCAGGTCCTCCCGGGCTTGGCAAGACAACACTCGCAAATATCATCTCCAAAGAAATCGGCTCCAACCTGACAGTGACTTCCGCTCAGGTCATTTCCAAAGGAGCTGACCTTGCTCGCTTTCTGACAGTACTTTCAGACAAGGACATCCTGTTCATTGATGAAATCCACAGTCTGGGAAGAGGTCTTGAAGAAATCCTCTACCCTGCAATGGAAGACTTTCAGATTGATATTGTCATCGGCGAAGGCATTACCGCACAGTCAGTTCAGATCCCTCTTCAGCCCTTCACGCTTGTAGGAGCTACTACGAGAAGCGGACTCATCAGCGAGCCTCTGAAAAACAGATTCGGAATTCAGCTCAGACTGGAATACTATACAGATGAAGAGATGCAGAAGATTGTAGCGAGATCAGCAAAACTGATGAATCTGGATATTGAAAAGGAAGCCTCTTTCGAAATCGGAAAAAGAAGCAGGAAGACTCCTAGAATTGCAAATCATCTCTTAAAAAGGGTGAGAGATTTTGCGGATGTGCAGAACGAGGGCAAAGTGGATCTGGCCATCTGCAGATCGGCACTCGAAAAACTGGGAATCGACAGTCTGGGTCTCGACTCCATCGACAGACAGATTCTGGAATGTATTGTAGACAGATACAGAGGCGGACCTGTCGGACTGAAACCGATTGCAGTTGTCATCGGGGAAGAAGAAAAAACAGTTGAAGAAACCTACGAACCTTATTTAGTGAGAATCGGTCTGATTAACAGAACACCCTCAGGAAGAACAGCATCAGAAAAAGCATATGAACATCTCGGAAGAAAAAGAGAAAATCACGAAAGAACCCTTTTCAGCTGAGCTGGAGAAACTCAGTGATGACGACAGAAGAATGTTTTTTTCTGCGGGCACAGTACTGCTCATTCTGGCATTCATTATTTCACATCTCTACACAAAGAACCTTCTATGGAGATTTCTAGGCACGGACAAACCTCTTCAGGAGCTGAACAGCACTCTAAACAAGGAGAAGGTCTACAATGTGCTTGTAGAGCAGGATTTTAAGGATAAGTCGGTCAAGGATCAAATAAAGGCTCTTTCAGATGCAGATGCAGCCGGAACAGGCGGACTCACTGAAAAAGAGGGTTTCCATTCATTAAGTCCATTCTACGAATTTCTGATGGGTGCAAAAGGATCTGCTGCCTCAGTTCCGAACGAAGCAGTATCCAAAAATAAAAAAGACGATGATGTATATGAAGTGGGAATCTACAAGGCAGATCCTGTCAGTAAACCGGTCGTAAAAGCACCTCCTAGCACAAATTTCTCTCAAGCAACGCCCAGTCAGCAGACTAAGATTCCTGCAAATTACAGATTCCAGCAGGATTTTCTTTTCAGATGGGACGGATCACAGGCTCTTTCCATCCCTAGAAAACAGCTCGCAGGTTATCATTATTTTAAAAGTATGCTTAGAAAAATCGAAAACAGTTTTTATCCTCCTGGGGGAGGAAATTTTGCCTACAGAGACAGCAGGGGATATGTAATTAGAGAAGGAATAGTCCCCGGTGAGGTAAAAGTAATGTTTCTCTTGAATGATACCGGAGACGTCATAGACATCAAACTCGTCTCCTCGATGGGACAGAAAATTGTGGATACCGCCTGTCTCGATTCCATCAGAGGTCAGAATTTCGGAGCTGTTCCTGCAGAAGTCAAAGAAAACGGAATGACTTTCGGCATCAATTTTATCTTCCCTGAATTTTTAAATTACAGATAATAGATTGATTGAACTAATTTTTCAATAACCTGAATCAAGAACCTGCATCCTAAAAACCGAAAGTACAACTAATATGGAAAGCAGAAAAACAAATTTAATATCCATGCAGACAGTCAGGCTCCTGCATTCTCTTCAGAAAGACGGAATCAGTGCGGCTATGGATCAGGAAAATGAAATGCTCGAGTCTAGAAAAAACAGATCAGATAAAAATTTTCAAAAGAGTCCTGAGATTCTCAAGTAAATAATCTACATCATCCTCTGAATTAAATATTCCAAAAGAAATTCTGACTGCTCTCAAAGACTCTTCTTTCGAATAACCCATATTCAAAAGCGAGACTGCAGGTTCTCTGGAGCGGGATTTACAGGAGGATCCTGTAGAAATGATAATTCCTTTTTCTTCTAGACCGATGAGCAGAAAATCAATGTCCTCTACCGGAAGAATGGCAAAACATGTACCTGGCAGGCGCTCAAGGACTGAACCTACGATCTCTGAACCGAACTCAGTCAAAACAGCTTCAATCTTTTTTCGGAAAACCAAAAGTCTTTCATTTTTTCTAGGAAGCATAGAGTGCTGTCTTTCTGAAGCAAGCCGGAAGGAATAAATGGCCGCCGAATTTTCCGTTCCTGCCCTGAGCCCGTTTTCCTGGTTTCCGCCCTTGAATATTCTGTATCCCGATTTCCATTCCGGAGGAATATACGCAACAGCCGCACCGATCCCTGCACCTATCTTGTGACCGCTGCATGAAAATGCATCTAAATTGGGATATTCTATATTTATTTTGGCGAATGACTGCATCTGATCTGAAATCAGAGGCTGCCCTTCTCTTCTGCAGATGCCTGCGACAGTGCGAAGATCAGGGATAATTCCTGATTCATTTGCAGCACCGATCAGCACCACAGGCAGAGGATGATTTTTCATTTTTTTATCCAGAAATTCCAAATCCAGTTCACCGCTTCTGTTCATAGGAATCATTTCATAATTCATTCCCAGTATTTCCAAAGCACCGTAAATACTCGAATGTTCAAATCCCGAAACATACACTGTGTCAGCATTGAATATGGAAAATTTCAGACTGCCAAGGATCAGCAGATTCGCTTCAGTTCCTGTAGAACAGAACACAATGCCCTCTTCTTTTTTACCGAAAAGCCTGCCGAAGTATTTTCTGGCCTCCTCGATTAAGCCCTGTCTTTCTAAAGAGTATCTTCCTGCACCCGATGGGTTGAAATAGTGGATCGAATAATCGATGCAGGCGGAACTTAAGATATCTGCAAATGGAGGATGAGTGGCATTGTAATCAAAGTAGCAGAGATTCTCAGATGTCATAGATGAATCTCGTCTGCTTCTCCCTTTCTGCCGAGGCCTATCAGAGTTTCTCTTAACAGAACTTTGAAATCCTGCAGAAGTTCAAAATATACCGGTGCTCTGAAATTCTCTCTTTCATCAATACTGGCTACTTTGACCTTAAGTTCTTCCAGTACAGAAAGGGCATCCTTAAGTCGGTTCAGACGAAGCAGACATCTTGCGGTGTACAGTCTTGCTTCAAAGATGAGTCCCATAATCTCACCGATATTTTTCGATTCTTTTTTAATGGCAGGATCAAAATCAGACGCAGCCAGAAAATCTTCCATTGCCTCATGATAATGAAACGGATCTTTTTTTCCCAATTCATAAAGAAGCTTTCCGCGTTTCATACGGAATTCTTTTTCATTTTTGATCTGGCCCGGATCGGAAGAATTGCCTAGAACAAATATAATTCTTTCCAAAAGTCGTACGGATTCCAGAGGAGATACAGTTCTGATATTTGTATCCATCAGAAGATTTGTAAGACCTGTCATATACTCATTCAGATTAGGAAGTTCTGACCCGTCAAAGGATCTTCTTTTGATTTCAGAAAGCACAAGGCTCAGCTTCTGCTTTTCAGGGTAACTTTCAAATTCTTCCTTTTTGGTATTCTTTCTGATCTGATTTTCGACATACGTTTCTGAATCGTAAATATAGGCTGAATAGGCTAAAATGACATCTGAGTTTCTGCAGGCTGCAGGTGCAGTTCTGTGAATTCTTTTGGCGGCAGTGATTTCAGGACCGGCATAATTGAGCGCCCTCTTGTAATAATCAAGCGCACTCAGGATTTCTCCTATGCTTTCCTTCCAGAATTCCTTTGGGACTGTTCCATCCCCTATTCCATTTCTGCTGACTCCGTCCACCTTGGTGAATGCTGAGTTGTCAGCTGTCCATTGAGTGTTTTTTTCGTACCAAGTCGGATCAGCCAGAATTTCGTCTCTGCTGCTGACTTCCTGGTAATATTCGCAGGCAAGCTTCATTTTTTTCAGGAACTGGTCTGTTTCATCGATGAATTTTTTTTCATCTTTTTCCCTTCTGTCGAGAATCAGTTTAGAAATAATTTTATCTCCGTCCCTAATAAAACCGTTCATTACTTTGGGAGAATAGCCTGTAGGTGAAACCTTAATTACGAACCAGTCGTAGAATGACTGTCTGTAATAGTACACAGCCGGGAAACAGATTCCCCAAAAAATGAAAAGGGCAAAAATAAATACAGCATTGTCTCTGAGAATTTTTTTCAAAGAAATCTTCCTTCAGTACTATTCGTCTCTGATGCACAAATTCTGCAAACTTTTTAAATTTTCGCGAAAATTTGATTTACTTCTGAAGGAAAGGGAACAGTCTGAAAATACTATATGCGTCTACTTTTCGCCTTTCTTTTAATCTCCTTCAACCTAAGTTCAGATACTGTCTGCGAATACTCGGTCGCAGACGGCGACAAGGAATTTGCCCAGGCAGATTTCCTTCTTTCAAAAGCGATGGAAGCGCAGTCCAAGGCCTTTCTCAGCAGGATTTCGAGAGATGAAAAGAATGTCCTTCTGGAAAAATCCGCAAAACTTTTCTCCCTATATTTCGAGTGCAAAAAGTCGCAGAATCTGGTAATCCATCCGAGCAGCTATTTTCTGAACGGACTCAACTTTTTTGATCTTTCCAAATTTGAAGAAGCTGCTCAGAATGCAGAGCAGTCCCTTTTGATTGATCCGAAGTATCGGGACGGGGGACTCCTGAAAGCAAGGGCAAGTATTATGCTCAAGGATTATCCAAAGGCGCTTTCTGCTCTCGAGAGCATCATTTCCTTTTATCCGAACGACTCTGATATGCTTTATCTTCTGGGCAGTCTTTCACTGGAAATGGGAAATGAATCCAAGGCACTTCTGTATTTCGGATCCTTATGGAATGCCATTCGAAAAAGAGAAGGTGATGCAAAATACAGACTGCAGACTCTGAAAACGATGGCGGAAATTCTGAGCAAAAAGGGAGACTATTCCAGAGCGATTTATTATCTCAAAAATTATCTGAAATACAAGGACAATGACTACGAATCCAGCTATTTTCTGGCTACCCTTTACAGTCAGACAGGGAACCTGGCCGAATCCAAAAATATTCTTCTGGATCTGCAGAAAAAGCTTCCCCACAATTACTCTATTGACTATCTTCTGGCTGAGATATACTTCATTGAAAATAAATTTCAGGCATACAGATATTTTAATTATCTGAAGCAGAACGGTAAACTGAAGAACAACAGTTATCTGGGAGCTCTCTTCCGTCTGATGAAAGGGGACTATAAGGAAATAAAACCGGTTCTGGAGAAAATGGCCGAAAAAAACCGGATCAGACTTTCTCTCTACACTGCACTCGCCTATCTATATAAAAAAACAGGAGAAACAGAACAGCAGATCAAAGCACTGGAAAGAGCTGCTGAACTTGCTTCTGTCTACAAACAGTATGGACTTGCCGTTGAACTTACAAAAGAAAAAAGAAAAGCAGTCAGCTCAAAACCGGAACTGGAAGAAAAGTATCCCAAGGCAAAAGATTATGAATATATCGGAATTTCATTTGAAGAACTGGGATATTCCAATCTGGCCAGACATTATATGCAGAAGGCTGAGGAATCTGCTCTGAACGGCAGAGAAAAAAATAATTACAGACTGAGAAATGCAATTCTTCTGCGCTCTGCCAAAATGAAACGATATGAAGAATCAGACAGGATACTGAAAGAAATTCTGAATGATGAACCGGATTCACCGATGGTCAATTTCAATCTGGGGTACAATCAGTATCTGAACAGCAGATACAAAGAAAGTCTCCCCTATTACGAAAAATCGATTCTGTCAGATGAAAAAAATTCCACTTATTACTATTACAGAGCAATGTCAAATGAGAAACTGGGAAAAGTTCAGGAGACAGTCGCAGACCTTAAAAAAACGATTGAGCTGGATCCGAACTTCAGCGGTGCCTACAACTTTTTAGGTTATCTTTATGCTGAACAGAATATGGAACTTCCCGAATCCATCAGACTGATCCAGAAGGCAATCGAAATTGAACCGGACAATCCTTCCTATCAGGACAGCCTGGGATGGGTGCTCTACAGACTTTCAAGATATGAAGAGTCTCTTCACCATCTGATCCTGGCAAAAGAAATCCTGGAAGAAAAGAAAGAGGAAGATGCCGCCGTATTCGATCATCTCGCTGAGGTTTACGTCAAGCTCAAGGAAACAGAAAATGCAAGAGAACATTGGAACAAGGCATTGGAACTGTATACGGATCTGAAGGAAAAAAACAGAGTCAGACAGAGACTCGAAGAAATTGGAGAAAAAAAATGAGAATACTTTGCACATTTTTAATACTTTTACTTACAGTATTCTGCACTGATAAATCGGCAATCAAGGATGATGTTGTCTATTCGGAAGAATCGGGACTGAAAGGATTTAACCTTCTGTCCAGTCCCAAAAATGAGGACTTCAGAAGTTTTCTTTCAGAACTTGAAAAAAATTCTTCCTCGTTTACCTCTGACTTTTCCATGAAAATTCAGACAGGTGCAGACATCAGTCATTTGAACGGTGTGATTTTTTTTGACAAGACTAAGGAAAAGCTGAAAATACAGCTCCAGGATCCATTTTTTGGAATGATAGTATCTCAGATTCTCTCAGATGCCTCCACGATATAAATCAAATCTGCAGGCAAATCGGATATTCACAGCCAGCCGATGGGAGACATCAGAATCAGTGACCCTTCCAATGGAAAGAAGGCGGTGACTGTTCCGTTTAAAGTCATTTTCCATATGATTGCTCTCAATTTTCAGAAAGAAATTCAGGAAAAAAAAGCATTCGTAAAAAAAGAGACTAAAACATTGAAACTCGTTCAGGATTCGGAAGAGTTCATCTATGAATTTCACGATAAGGGTCTGAAATCGATAGAGTACATCAGTTCCGGAACTCAGGCAAAATCATCCGTGCCAGAAAAATTCCAGTCAGCAAAACATCCTCCTCTCGTAATGATTACAAGAGTGACTGATAAATCGACTGGAAGAGAAAGCGGACTGGTCGAAATTAAAATGAAGAACCTTTCTCAGAAAAGTTCAATTCCTGCCTCAGTATTTCAATTCTAACACAGGTCAGGATGAAACCAGCCTTTAAATTCTTCCTGAAATTTAACCGGTATGAATTCAGTAAATTCGTACCGGGCACAGGAATGAATTGAAAAAGGATCATTGAGACAGAAGTCCCTCATAGATTCAAGGGTTTCCGCCCTTCCAAGCAGAATTCCGCCTTCACGCGGATTCTTTGGGCCGGAAGCCATCAGAATTCCACCGTCATAACCTTTGTCTAAATAGGCTCTGTGTTCAACTAAGTACTGGTCGATTTCCTCAATGGGTTTCAAATAGTGTAAAGATATGATGAAATGTTTCATTGCTGGCCTGAACAGGATTTAAATTTTTCCAATGTTTTTTCAGCATATTCAAGTTCTATTCTGTCTGTCTGCCTGTTTTTGAGAATTTCTCCTATTTTTTGCATCGCAGGCTGATACGGCTCATCACAGTTTTTCATAAAAAATTCGTATGCCCGAAGTCTTGCCAGATAATTATCTCCCGAAAGAAGAAGATAATTGTAGAGAAGATCCTCCTCTTTGTTTCTTTTGGCAAGAAGAACGTGGGAATCTGAACACCTGTCTATAAGTTCTTTTGGCAGACTCGATGAACTGCAATCCCGGCTTTCCGTCTCCGCCCTTCTGTCCTCTTCCGAAATAGGCCGGATAGATTTCCTTGCTTCATCTATATAATTCAAATACTTTCTTCGGAATTCACTGTTTCTGGACAATCTCTCTGTTTCCTCGAGAAAGCCGTTCTGCCCTGCCTTCGACAATACAGTCTTTAACCCCGATTCACTGAAAAACTGGGTATGTTTTTCACGGGGAAGTTCAATTTTTTCTCCCCCTTTCAGATCCACCTGATTTGATACAATCAGATCTTCCAAACCGTTCTTCTCTGATTTTGAAGTCAGTATCTCTCTCTCAGGAATGTATGGTGAAAGCTGAAGTCTGCCTTCCCACAGAAAAATTCGGCTTTCATTTTCACTCTGCACCAGATCGAACTCAGTCCCTCTCACACCGGCCATCCAATTGGGTGTCGCTGTTCTGAATCCGTCAGACTCTTTTTTGACCTTGACCGAAATCCTGCCGATACCGAGCACCGGATTGTCTCCATTATTATTGAGATTAGAACTCATTTTGAAAACTGTATTTCTGCTGATTTTCATTCTGAATCCGGAAGACTGAACGGACTCCAGTTCACAGAAAGAACGTTCTCCTGTTCTGATAATTTCTCCGTCATAAATAAAACTTCCCAATTTTACCTTTCGTTCCTTTCCGGGTGAAAGGAACGCAAAAACATCCCCCTGAACGACAGCCACTTTAGCCGCAGCAGTTAAGATATGTTCTTTTTCGGAAATGACCCTTCCAGGCCTCTGTGAATTTTTGTCCGTAAATTCAGCATAAAGTGCATTCCTGTCTCTGTCTCGTCTGCCTCTGTAAACTGCATTTAGACTTTCTTTTCCGTTCTCTTCCGCTGTTTTTCTTTCCAGTTTCGGCACAGGTGGGTGAAAGACGGGTTTTACTTCATTTTTGACAGGGGGAATGGAAAGTTCAGGATCAGAATTTTTTTTCTTTTCCTTCATTACTGCATTGGATGCGCAGTTTAAAAAAAGGAAGATTACCAGAATGGAAGAATATTTCATACAGTCTCCGAAGTCAGCGTAAAGCCTGCCTGTCAAAAGAAAAGAGGAAGAGCAAAAAGTCAAACAGTTATTGACGGGTATTTTCAGCTCTCAGGCTTAAAGTTTTTTAAAAGACAAAAAGAGGGAGAATCAAAATTCTGTTCAATGAAAAGCACGGTCGGGAGTTATAATATGCATTTAAAAGAATACTTTAAGCTGAATTGGAAAAAACCTGAAGATACTGAAGACACCGTCCTGAAAAGACAGAGAAGAGAAACTTTGGAAAAGAATCTCGATGCATGTTTTTCCAGGATGGAAGCCGCTGAAATCTGCAGTTCAAATGATAAAATTCCCGAAGCACTCATTCTCTTAAGATCATTAAAAATACAGACTGTAAATGCATTGCTCATTTTTTTCCGACAGCCGACAATTTCGGATGAAACTGAATATTCAGCAGCCCTTTCAAAAATTCCCGATTCAGAGCTGTACTCACTGCTAGAAAGAATCGGTGCACTGAATCTTTCCGATGAAAATTCAGAAAATGAAGAAAAGGCAGAAGAGACTGCTGCGGATTCACTGTACCGAATCAGAAAAAGAATCCTCACACACTATGAGCAGGAATTGAGAGATCCGCTTCTCAATTACCGTAAGAGGATTGTATTTCAGTCTGTTCTGTCTACATCCATCATTGTTATTCTGGCCGTATCTGCATTCAAAGAAGTAAAAAGAAAATCTCCTCTCAAGGAAGACTCTGCGATGATTTCTATCGCGGATAAAAGAGAAGGAACTCCTGTAATCGCAGACATTGCAGGAAGAAAGGCATCACTGAAACCCGGAAACTGGAACAGTCTGAAATTCAGCCTGGAAAAGCCTGAGACAGTAGGCAGTCTGCGTCTTGATCCGATCAGACAGAAAGATGCAAGAATCCAGATTCGGGAAATTTCATTCTTTTCAAAGGATGGAAAAAACCTATTCACTAAAAATCTTCTGATTGATGTTTCAAAAATTCAGGCCGAATCAGCAAATATTGCGCTCATTGGAAATATTTCTCTCGGCAGAGTGAATCAGGGACAGCCCCTCGAACTGATTACAACAGGTGACAGCCCTTCTCTTCTGTTCAAGTTTGATGAAATCAAAAATGTTTCTGAAATCAGAATTGAAATGAGAGCTGTAAAAAAATCAGTCAAGTTTGAAAACTGAAATGATAAGAAATTTTATAATACTGATCAGGCCGCAGCAGTGGATCAAAAACTTCATTCTTTTTGCCGGAATCATATTCGGCAAGAAACTGAATGATCCGGATGCATTACTGAAAGTGGCGGCAGCTTTTTTTCTGTTTTCATTTGTTGCCAGCTGTCAGTACGTCTTTAACGACTATATGGACAGAGCAGAAGATGCAATGCACCCCGAAAAAAAGAACAGACCTCTGGCTTCCGGGGCAATTGATCCCGGAGTAGCACTCACTCTGATGATCATTATGCTTACAGTTTCACTGATCCTTTCCTTTCTTCTTTCACAGGTATTTTTCGGACTTCTTGTTTTTTATTTTCTTTTCAATCTGGCATACAGTTCCTACCTGAAACACCTGGTCATTCTGGATGTCATGGCTATCAGCATCGGTTTTGTGATCCGTGCGATTGCAGGAGCAACAGTCATCAGCGTTCAGTTTTCCTCATGGCTTCTTCTCTGCACTTTTATGCTTGCTCTGTTCTGGGGCTTTTCCAAAAGAAGAGGCGAGATCATACTGATGGAGGAAGGTGCAAAGACTCACAGAAAAATTCTGGATGAATATTCGGTAAACTTTCTGGATATGATGCTTGGAATCACGGCAACGATGACTCTGATGAGTTATGTAATGTATACCTTCAGTCCAAGCACAATCCAGAATCTTGGAACTGACAAGATGGTCTACACCGTTCCGATTGTAGTATATGCCATACTGAGAAGTCTTTATATTATATATATAAAGAATATGGGACACAATCCCACCAAAGCAATACTGACCGATAAGTCAGTGCTTATCACAGGACTTCTCTGGGTGATTCTTGTGACTTACCTGACCTATTTCAAGCCCGGAATGACGATATTTCATTTATGAAAAAAATCTCAGGAATACTTGTCCCCGTTCTGATTTTTCTTGTTTTCGGACTTCTTCTGTCCCTTTTCAAGGCGCGGGACAAGATACAGATTCCTGAAAAATCATTAAAATATGTTTATAATGAGAAAAAGGAAATCAGACATCCTGCTGTATTTTATTTCTGGGCCTGGTGGTGCACCGTCTGCAGGGCAAATCAGTCATTTACGAACTCCAGCTTTGAGATCGCTGAAAAAATGAATACTGATTTTATCAGCATAGAAGAAGGAGACAGTCCGGAAAAACTGAAAAACTACCAGGAGGAAATGAATCTGCCCTATGCAGTTGCGGTGCCGATCAATGAAGATTTCTGGAAAACAGCAAGGATCAAAGAGTATCCAAGCACTGTATTTACCAATTCCAAAGGAGAGGCTGTCATAATAGATTCAGGAATACTGAATCCAGTGAGTTTTTTATTTCGGCTGATTCTCGCAAGATTTCTCTGACTAATCCACCGAAGCACCGAATTTCAGCATAATTTTTGTAAGATCTCTTTCTACTTCCTTCTTAAAAAAAGCATGGGAAAGAGCGATGTCTTCCTTTTTAAAATCAGCCTTGAATCCGGTTTCAGACTTCTCCAGATGAAAAAAGATTCTGCTCCTGCCCATTCTTTCAAATACTACAGTAAACTCCTCTTCAGAACATTCAAAACTGACAATACCTTTCATACTGCTCTTTGCTATTGCCCTTCTCATTTTTTCCAAAAAGATGCTTACCTCAGTCTCACATTCAATCTTTTTCATCCATTCACCTGATCAGTCGACTTTATCGGTCTCAGTATGAACTGACGACATCCTTTGTAAATCCTTATTTACATATTTCATTCTCATCATATAGCATTGATCAACTGCGTCTTAAATTATTAAAAATGTATGAACTTTTTTTAAGAAATTTTCTGTTTATGGCTTGCAAAATATAATCCTAAATTGGAGCGTAATTTTTGATGGTTCATTGAATTGAATCTAGCCTGAAAAGAGCTCGTAGAGCTGTTTATTATGGCAATTATTACAAACTAATTATTTTAAGCCGGAGGATTTACAAATGGCAGACTTGGGAAAAATTAAAGAGATCATTGTTGAGCAGCTGGGAGTAGACGAATCTGAAGTTACTCCTGAAGCACATTTCATTGATGACCTCGGAGCAGACTCTTTGGATACTGTGGAGCTCGTTATGGCTCTTGAAGAAGAATTCGGAATCGAAATCTCTGATGAAGATGCAGAAAAAATCCAGACAGTTGGCGACGTTGCCAAATTCATTGATAAATTAAAGGGCTAATATCCTTTTAACCGGACAGTTTGTCCGGTTTTCTTTTATTAATACTTCTTGCGAAAAAAAAACTCTTCCTTTCATCTTCCATCTGAAATTCATAAAAATCAGCTTCTTATACTAGCATGTACTCATAAATCATACAGTAATGAAAATTCATCTCCAGATCATTCCAATGAAAGACTTGAATTCATTGGAGATACAGTCCTCGGCCTAATAGCCTCAGAACTGCTTTATAAAGAATATCCCAATGAGCAGGAAGGCATACTTTCCAAACTGAAATCGGTTCTAGTGTCTGAGTCAAGTCTTGCAACCATTGCAAAAAGAATATCATTGAACAAATATCTTCTTTTGGGAAAAGGGGAACGTCTTACTGGCGGTGAAAACAAAGACAGTAATCTGGCAAACCTTACAGAGGCAGTTCTTGGTGCAATATTTCTGGAATACGGTCTTGAAAATGCGAGAGAATGGATTCTTCCGGAATTGAAGTATATTCTGAGACATTCCGAATCTGCACAAAACCCTTCCGGCGAAAAATCGGTTCTGCAGGAACTACTGCAGAAAAAGTTTCAGTCCCTGCCAGAGTATAAAATACTGGCAGAAGAAGGCCCTGATCACGAAAAACTTTATACAATAGAGGCATCCTTCAGAATCAAAGGTCAACTTTGGACAGAAAAAGGAACGGGAAAAAGTAAGAAAAAAGCGGAGCAGTCGGCAGCAAAAGCATTGCTGAAAACCCTTCGAAAAAAAAAGATCGTATAAGAATTTATGGTAGCCTTCTTTTACAAATCAAAAAAACTCCGAGTCCGCGTTGCAGCGTACATCCAGAACCAGGAGGGAAAAATACTCCTCATCAAACAGAAAAAAAGAAACAAGGATTATTGGCTTCTGCCGGGAGGCGGCATCGAATTCGGAGAATCCGCCCCTGCTGCACTGATACGCGAACTAAAAGAAGAGCTCAATCTGGATACAAACGTGGGTGATTTTCTGATGCTCAATGAGAATATAGATCCTAGAGGCGAACGGCACCTGATTCAGCTGGTATTCCGTGCATCAATACTTCCTGAAAGTGCTCCAATAAAATTGAGCGATTCAGCTGTAATAGAATTCTGTTATTTTTCCCTTGATGAAATGAAAAAGCTGGAAATGCGTCCCGATATCAGAGATCATCTGGATTCTATTGCTTTGCAGAAATCCTTTTATGTAAAAAGTGACTGGATATCAGACTGATGCTTTCAGAACAGAAAATCCAGTTTCAGGACAGTTCCTATCCGATCATTTTGAATTCAGATTTCTCAGGAATTGAAAGAATCATTTCAGAGATCAAAGATGTTTCCTCTATTTATGCTGTAAGCGAAGGCCTGCCTTCTGAAATCTATTTCCCTATGCTCAAGGCTCATTTGACGAAATACGGGATTCAGACAGAACTGATTCAGATAAAAGGAAAGGAAAAAAATAAACATATCCGGCAGACCCCTGAAGTGTACAATGCACTGATCAAAAAAGGATCTGACAGAAAAACTTTGATATTGGCTCTCGGTGGGGGTGTCACTGGAGACTTTGCAGGATTCATAGCAGCTACTTTTCAGAGAGGTGTGAGATTCGCACAGATCCCTACTACACTTCTCGCATGTGTAGACTCGTCAGTCGGAGGCAAGGTTGCAGTCAATGCGGATCTTGGCAAAAATATGATCGGTGCATTTCATCAGCCCGAGTTTGTATTTGCCCCATTGAATGTACAGAATACTCTTCCTGAAAAAGAATGGAGATGCGGTTTTGCTGAAGTAATGAAACATTCTCTTCTGGAAGGAGGGAGTTTTCTCGAAAAAATTCTTTCTGTAACCGAAAAAGACCGCAAAAGCATTGATAATACAATTTATTATATTCGAGAATCCGTCCGGTTCAAGGCATCCATTGTGGAACAGGACCCTAAAGAAAAGGGAGTTCGTGCCGTTCTCAATCTTGGACATACAATGGGTCATGCAGTTGAATCCTTTCTGAACTACAAAAAACTTTCCCATGGTGAGGCTGTATCGGCAGGAATAATAACTGCACTTATATTATCTGAAATCAGATTCGGTCTTTCAAAGGAAATCAGAACAGATATTCTGAAACTGATGAAACGTCTCAGACTTCCCTACAGACTTCCTCTCAGCGCAGAAGAAGCCTTTGAAAATATGAAATTTGACAAAAAAAACCAGAACGGAAAAATCCGTTACGTCCTTCTGAAAAATCCGGGAGAACCTGTTTACAGTGAAATTGTGGAATTTGAAGAAATCAGACAGGCTGCGGAAATTCAGAACAGACTGTCATAATCGATCAGACTGATTCCTGACCGGGGAAATCACCCGGTTTTGTTCTCCATCTTCTGTGAATCCAAAGATATTGCTCAGGCATTTTTCTCACTTCTTCTTCGAGAATCTTAGTCCACTTTACAGTAAATTTCTTTATTGCTTCTTCCTTGTCTGCTTCGCTTTTTTTATCAATAGTCCCCATATCCCGAATACTGACTCTGACTTTTCCATTACCGATGAAATTTGATGAGTACAGAAGATTTCTTGCCCCTGTCAGATAAGTAAATACGGAAAGTCCTTTAAATGTAGAAGCCTTCCTGTTGAAAAAATCTACGAAAATCCCGGCCTGACCTGCATTCTGATCAGGTGCAATCCCTACAATATGCCCCTGTTTTAAAGCCTTTGGAACAAGACCCGGTTCTTTCATATCAATCAGAATCATACCGTTTTTTGTCCTAACATTGTACATCCATTTTTCCACATAAGGATTTCGTATTTTTTTATATACAGAAGATATCCTGTATCTGAGGGGCATAAAATGCACCATAAGTTCCCATACCCCGTAATGACCGCTTACACAGAAAAAACCTTTTCCCTCTTTGTAAGTCTCCTGTTCGAGTATCAGAGAATCAGGATCATATTCCAGGTATTTGTCCATCCATGTCTGATCAATTCTAGGTGCATAGAGCGTGCTCCCGGCAACATCGCCTAAGAAAAGAAAATGCTTCCAAAGCAGTTCATCTCTTTCCTGCTCACTGAGTTCAGGAAAAGCATATCGGATATTTTCTCTTGCAATTTTCTTTTTTGAAGCTGCAAACGGATACAATGTAATTACGATCACTCTGCCGAGAAAGAGACACGCTCTGTACGGAAGAATTCTGAATGGAATTTCAAAAAAACGGGCAAACAGATAGGCAATAATGTTCACAGCTGTCTTCATGAATCCAGTCTTATAAACTGCAGTTTTTTGAAAATTATTTAACTTGCAGAATCTGCTGAACTGCTTCAATGAGACTCTTCTGCCCTATGCCCCCCGCGAGAATTCCCTGACACCCGGCATTTTCTGCTGCCTTCATATCGGAATCGCTGTCCCCTATGAAATACGTATTTTTAAGTGTAATCCCGTATCTGTCCCTTGCCTGAAAAAGCATTCCGGGCCTAGGTTTTCTGCATTCACAATTGTCCTCTTTTCTGTGAGGACAGCAGAAGATATCTGCAAATTCAGAATGGTTTTCTTTGAGAATGCTGTTCATCTTCTGATGAATTTTTTCAAGATCTTCCATACTGATCAGCCCCTTTCCTACACACTGCTGATTTGTAATAAGTATGAGCTGAAATCCGTTTTCTTTGAGGAGAGACAGGCTTTTAAAAACATCTTCTTTAAAATGAAAGTCTTCAAAGGATAAAATATATCCGTCGAAGTTTCTTTCATTGATAACCCCGTCACGATCCAGAAAAATAAATTTGAATGGATCAGACTGCATTTATTCTGGGAAGTCTGCCTTCAAGGGCTGCCTGAATGTACGGAAATCCTTTCAGCTCATCGGAATATCGAGGCACCAAATGCCAGTGAATATGAGGAACAGCTTCCGAAACTGTCACAGTATAAAGTTTTAGAGGTTTAAAATTTTGATAAATCCAGTGTACTGATTCTTCCATAACTGAACCGAATTCAGAGAATTCTTCGTGATTCAATTCTGCAAAACTTTCAATATGTCTTTTGGGTTCTATGTAAAGATAACCGGGGCAGTTTTTTTCAGATTCAGCTTCTCTTACGACGAAATTTTTTGACTGAGCTGTAAAAGGAATTGAGACTGAACCGTGAATCAGGCAGATTTTGCAGTCAGATTTTTTTTGCACCTTGAGACTCTTCATTCAATCCTAAAAGTTTCACCCTGTAAGGTTCAACAGGATCAATTTCGAGAATAACTGTATCTATTGACGAAAGGAGAAATGACTCTATATGCTCCATAGATACAAATACCTTATCGCCGGTAAAAAGCATCGGTTCAAGAAATGCATTGAACTCGATTTTATAGTCCATATCGGAAAGGAAATCAGATAAAAGGCAGTAACCTTTTCCTTTGTAGACTCCCCCTCCGAAATAGTATTTAAAAAAGACTTCAACCTCCGGAAGAATTGTATCCGGATGAATTACACAAAGACTGATTTTATCAATGATCCCTTTCTGGTGAATCTTTCGTCTGTCAAACAGAAACTGTCTGAAGATTACATAAGATAAAATCAGTATAAGTGTAACAATTGCAGTCATACAGCGATCACTTGTTTTTCCTCGCCTGAATCCTTGTTCACCTGAACTTCCTCAAGCCCGAAATCCTCCCAAGGACGTTCAGAGAATATAAATTTCTTTTCCTTGCTGTCCATCTGGATGAGTGTAGGCATCTTGTAAGAACCGTTCAGCATCTGAACAGCCATATAGTCCTCAATTTCCTTCTGGAAAACTCGGCGAAGAGGTCTAGCACCATAATTCTTATCGTATCCGATTTCAGAAATATAGTCCTTTGCTTCATCTGTCATCACTACACAAATTTTCTTCTGCATCAGACGCTTATTGAAATCTTTCAGCATAATATCTACAATCTGAATGATCTCTTCCTTTGAAAGAGGCTGGAAATAGATAATTTCATCCACCCTGTTCAGGAATTCAGGATTGAAGTATTTCTTCAGCTCATCCTTTGTCATATCGGACTTCTGCCTGTCTTTTTCTTCTGAATCCTCAAATCCGAGTCTTCCGCCCTTCTGAATCAGTTTGGCACCGATATTGGAAGTCATAATCACAATTGTATCTCTGAAATTGACTTTTCTTCCCTTCGAATCAGTCAGATTTCCTTCTTCCATAATCTGCAGAAGGATATTGAATACATCTGGGTGAGCCTTTTCAATCTCATCGAGAAGAACGACTGAATATGGTTTTCTTCTGACAAATTCAGTCAGCTGCCCGCCGTCATCGTATCCTACGTATCCAGGAGGGGCTCCGATCAGTCTGCTGACTGCATGAGGTTCCATATATTCAGACATATCTACCCGCAGAAGATGATCGTCTCTTCCGAATAAGAATGTTGCCAGTGCCTTTGCAAGCTCAGTCTTACCCACTCCTGTAGGCCCCATAAAAATAAACGAACCTGTAGGTCTTTTTTCGTTTTTAAAGCCAGTCCTTGCTCTTCTGACTGCCCTCGCAATATTTTCAATTGCTGATTTCTGGCCTACAATCCTTTCGTGCAGAATGTCTTCCATTTTCAGAAGTTTCTCATTTTCCTTCTCTTCCATTTTTTCGAGAGGAATGCTTGTCCACTGAGAAACTACTGAGAATATATCATCCTCATCAATACTGACTGCAAGTGTTTCAAGTTTTTCCTGCCACTCACGGACCATTTCTTCGAGGGCCTGCTTTCTTTTGTTGACCTCGTCCCTGACACTTGCTGCCTTTTCGTATTCCTGAGATCTGACCATCTCTTCTTTTTTCAGAGCAAGTTCTTTGATCTCTTCTTCAAGTTTCTTAATATTTTCCGGTCTTCCGCAGTTGGCAAGTCGAGCACGAGAACCGGCCTCGTCAATAATATCAATGGCCTTGTCCGGGAGATATCTGTCATTGATATAGCGGCTGGAAAGATAGACAGCCTGTTCAATTGCCTTTGCGGTATACTTCACCTTGTGGTGAGCTTCATACGCTTTCTTCAGGCCATCTAGAATCTTGATTGCATCCGGAATGGAAGGCTCAAGGACTTTAACTGTCTGAAAACGTCTTTCGAGAGCAGAGTCTTTTTCAATATATTTTCTATATTCTGTGCTTGTAGTCGCTCCAATGCACTGCAGTTCGCCTCTGGCAAGAGCAGGCTTGAGAATATTTGCAGCATCCACTGCACCTTCGGCAGCACCGGCACCGATCAGAGTATGAAGCTCATCAATAAATATGATGATATTTGCAGAAGAGACAATTTCCTTCATAATTTTTTTAAGTCTTTCTTCAAATTCTCCGCGATACTTCGTACCTGCAATTAGGCTAGCCAGATCAAGTGAAAGAACTCTTTTATCAAAAAGAAGATCCGGAACCGTTTTGTCTACGATGGCACTTGCAAGACCCTCTACAATTGCAGTTTTCCCGACGCCGGATTCTCCGATCAGAACTGGATTGTTTTTAGTCTTTCTGGACAGGATCTGAATGACTCTTTCTATCTCTTTGTCTCTTCCGATCACCGGATCGAGTTTTTTGTCCTTTGCGAGCTGAGTCAGATCTCTTGCAAATTCATCCAAAATAGGAGTTTTGCTTTTTTCCTGTCTGCCCTGCGTCTGCTGAGAGGAAGACTGCTGAGGCCCTCCGGCACTCACACCGACTCCTGCATTGGAAACTCCCAAAAGTCTGTGGATTTCTCCTTTGATGACATTGTAATTGATTCCTGTATTGGAAAGAATGCCTGCCACAAGATTATTATTGTCCCTGAGCAGTGCGAGAAGGATATGTTCCGTCCCGACATAGTTATGCTTCATTTTTTTGGCTTCATCCTGAGATGCTTCCACAATCTTCTGGTATCTTTCCTGACTGGCGGGAAGGTCTAAAATCAGATTTTCTTCTCTGGACTTTCTCTCTATTTCCTTTCTCAGGTCAGAAGTATTCACATTCAAATTATGCAGAATCTTTACAGCAACTGAATCCTCTTCCTTCAGGAGACCTAGAAAAATATGCTCAGGGCCTACAAAATCATGTCCCAGACGCCTGGCTTCCTCTTGAGCCATTTCATTAATTACTTTCTTGGCTCTTTTTGTAAACTCGACCATACTATCCTGCCTTTTTTAATTTAGACGCTTATAATTTCGACAAGTACAGTCTACCATATAAATTTCCATTCTAAAATTCCAAGTATTTTTATTTTTTTCAGATTATGCGTTCAATCCTTACAAAGGATATATCGCCGAGTATTTCTTTGCTCTCTTTGATCAGATAAGGCATCACATTCAGATCCATTTCTGAGGCTCAGGAAAAGTTCACCATACTAAATCACGGAATTTCCGATCAGCAGATCATCCTTGCCGTCTGAAATACGGAACTGAAGACGAAATGAAATATGCAGATATGAGCAGAATCAGGGACAGGCGAGATCCATTGTCAGCTGCTGACGGATTGCATTCGAAGGAATAGTAAACTGTATCTCTCTCACAATCGTATCAGGATACCCGTCCACGGTCGTCTGATCAGCCATACAGATCAGTCTCCAGTCCCCTGGACTGACATACTTTATTTTTGATCCTCCGGTCCGCACTGGAACGGCGGCATACGGCAGACGGTTCAGAATGTCGAGTTCCCTTGATCCGTAAAGAACGTAATAATGTTTATATGTCTGAGTGCCGCCGGTAATCGTCAGGCTGGATGCCCTTTCCGGATAAATGACTCTTGCACGCAGAAGCAGATTTCCCCCCATATCGGACTGTCCCTGATGATTGTATCTCCAGTCGCTGAATCCGACCATCGTCTGAGTGATGCCTGCAAGAGTTGTCCAGGAATGGATCATTAAATTTTCCTTAATATTCATTCTCATTTCCAGAATATAGGGTTCGTATCCCGCAATAATCGTCATATCATCGTTTGTAGTGCTCATACCCTGATTGGCAGGATCAGTGTTTAAGACAGAATAAAACACAGGAAACATCATCGGAGTGATGCTCTGTTTCTGTGCTTCACTTGTATTCGGAATATAACTGTTTCTGGGAACAATATTCGAACCGACAACCGGATAATTGTCGAATCTGGTGTCCGTCTTCATTCCGTTATTTTCTCTGGCAAAATTTGTCACAAAATTTCTGACGTAGATTCCGGCATTGTAGTACTGAGATCCGAAAAATCCCCCTCCCCTTGTTTCTGCAGAAGGATCGACAGAAGGATATTTCGCTCCGTTTCCGTCAAAGAATTCCTGAATTCGGAAATACCCTGAATCCGTCTGGCAGGTATTGGAAAAGAGAACATAACCCGGTGCAGTACAGTAAACCTGCCTGTAAGGTGCAATAAAATCCCAAAATTTGACAGATTCGGCAGGACTCTGAATCAGATCAGGACTTCCTGCTCTCGATGAAATTCTGACCTCTCCGAAATCAATATGAATCAGGAGATTTTTTGCTGAAGGCATATCCGTCAGATCATATGCAGGATCATCCGTTGTCAAATCCTGATACAGCTGACCTGTTCCCCCGTTTGTTTCTTCAAACTTAAGAGGATCGTCAGTGGCATAGGTGCCTTTCAGAAGCAGGAGCATTCTGTTATTGAACAGTGAACTTAAGACAGGGCCTGTTGTTCTGGATACATTCTTCAGCGGGTTCTTTTTGCATCCGACTAAAAGAAGAAAGCTGAAAAGAAGATAGATTGATAAAAATAATTTCATAGCAGGAAACTCACCATCAGAGCAAAATGAAAAAATTCTCCATCATGCAGTTTATAATAATTCGGATTAAAAAGTCGGTAATCTCTGTCGAGAGGAGAGAGATAAAAACGTTTGGCTTCACTCGGAATGTCTGTCCCGATCGTTTCAAAAATTCTGAGATAGTCAATTCTCAGCCCAATCCTCACCTTTTTGCCCGCAACAAAGCTGACTTCAGTTCCAAGCATTGCCATAGGATCCCATTTGGCAGTATTGGCCGGTCTCGCAATCACATACGAATACCCCCCTCCTGCTTTCAGAAAAATCGAAACAGGAAGTTCGAAAGGAAGTTTGTATGCCAAAGCTCCATAGACAGGAATTGTAGACAGTGACCTTTCAGTCAGTGAAGGATAATTTGCCACACTCATCCCGGCTTCTGTATAAAGATTGTAAGGCCACTGTATCCTGCCGAAAAGACCGAATCCAAGACTCGTGTTTAATACTCTCGAAGTTTCCGATCCAGGAAATGGATTTGATGCTCCGAGCCAGAAGCCAAGTTCCGGTTTTTTACTCTGAGACTCCTCTGCATTGACTGCACTGAAGAGAAAAATGACCATTAGAAGAAAGCGCAAGATAAGTTCCTAAAAACACCAATTCGGCATAGAGCCCCTGTGTCCATACATATATTGACTTGTAAAACCGGACCAAAAAAAGTTTTTTTCTCAGCTGAAATACTGTCTAACCGGGAATGGATTTGCACTTGACTGCAATGCCCTGAAAAA
>JBPOJG010000115.1:0-1975 GCA_052033835.1 Spirochaetota bacterium | reverse complement strand
TCAATATCTTTGAAGTTCTGAATATTCAGAATAAGGAAGTGACTTTGCACAGCAATTTTATTTCCTATCTTCTAAATCCTGCAGCTGATCATAAAAAAGGCAAACGATTTTTGGAATTGTTTCTGTCCTGTGAAGCACTTTCCAAGATTGAAAGGAATGGACTGGAAAAGGCTTTGGTTTATACCGAATACTCTGTCGGAGCAAGCCAGAAGACAGTTGATTACGGCAGGATTGATATTCTTTTGGAGATAATGGGAAAATCGGTCATTGTAATTGAGAATAAAATCTATGCAGTCGATCAGCCGAAACAATTAGAAAGGTATTTTGATTTCCTGGAAAAAAATTATAAGGAAGCAGATAGATATGTGATTTATCTGACCCTTACAGGAAAGGAGCCTAGCCAGAATTCTCTGGGAAAATTGGAGCCGAGCAATATCGTGAAAATGTCCTACGAAAAAGACATACTTCCCTGGCTGAATGAATGTCTGAAGCAGGTCATTTTTAATCCGGCACTCAGAGAAACGATACAGCAGTATGCTGATGCCATAAGAAATTTAATTGATTTAAAAGAGAGGATGAAATCTGTCATGGAATTAAAAGAGGAACTGAAAAAGTTTAAGGATATTGATTTTGGACTTCTGGACAAATCAATTCAAGAGCTTAAGGTCGAAGCAATATCATCACTGATGAAAAAGATTCACTCAAGATTTAAAGGTGATAGTATTTTGAAGTCTGCAAGAGAGATGCCATGCGAGTGGACAGAGGAAGTCATCAGAAAATACTTGGAAGGAAAAAATAATTATATCAGCATTTCTGTGAATTTAAATGATGATGTAATTCTTGTTATTGCTATAGATTATTCTAAATCGAACGAATATATGTTTTATCAATTCTTCATTGAGAATGATGCTAGACTGAATGAGTGGAATGAAAAATTTAAGAAAATGACTTTAGGAACTCAGCAAAATACAAGGTATAAGTATTACAAGACAGACATCAATTTCAAATCCGCTGATTTCAAATTCAAAATATTCTTGGATGAGAACGAGAAGGGAAAAGAGTTCATTGACGGACTTTTTGCGGAGATAGAGGAAGCGCTGAAAGATAAACTTCCATTAAAAGATTAATATTCCCTTTGAAAATAAATCCTCATCTTATGCAGACAGGTCTGCTTTTGAGAAATTCTGTGTAAGATGAGATAATCAATACCCTCTATGTCCAAAGAAAACAGCACAAGAGAACAGAGAATTTTTACTGCAATGGAATATGCGGCAGTGCTTTATCATCACTGGAAAGGCAAGAAATTTGATTTTTACAGGATAATGAATTTTTATCATGAATTGAATCAGCACAAGAGTTCAAAGATTCCTGAACCGGAAGCATTGGAGAGGAGTTACAGAAACTGTCTTTCTGATCTGGAGGACTGTTTTGATATTTCCGTTTCGGTGAAAAAAAAGAATGTTCAGATAAATTCCTCTGAATCCCTGGAAGAAAAGTCTTTTGAGGTTTTTTCCTTCTATCTGAGAAATGCTTTTTCCGATCTGAGCGGGATGCACAATGATTCACTGATCCGAAGGTATGTCCGTTACCGTCTGTTCATTTCTCCGAAAGAGAACGAAGAACTGTTCATTATGAATCAGCTGTATTTATTCACATATATCCGTCATTCCATTCGGAAGGGCATAAAGATGGAATGTTCCTATAAAAAGCTGATGAGCAGAGAAAATTCTGCAAGCAGACTCTATCCTCTGCATCTTCCATCAAAGTGGAAGAGCCGACGGTTCGCATGACTTTTGGTGTGAACACCTCGCCCTTCACGGGCAGGGAAGGCACCTGGAGTACTTCGCGTAAATTGCGTGAGCGTTTGTATGACGAACTGCGTACCAATGTTTCCTTGCGTGTTGAAGATACTGAATCGGCCGAGAATTTCCTCGTTTCTGGTCGTGGAGAGTTGCATCTTGGCATCCTCATTGAA
>JBPOJG010000539.1:0-2601 GCA_052033835.1 Spirochaetota bacterium | reverse complement strand
TTTCCTCGAGAATTTCAGATTTTGGAGTCCAGAACGGGAGCTGATCGAAAAAACGGAATCCGTATTCAGCAATTTTTTGACTGTCCATCCTGTCGCTCTTCTTAGGGCTGACGTCAAAGGCTCTCTTTATTTTATAAGGATTTTCTATTGCGACTGCAAAACCGGCAGAAGCCAGAAAATAAGCAAGAGATTCACCGTAGACTCCAGTCGCCTCCATGCATATGACTGAATCGGCAGCCTTTACTTTTTTACTTTGAAATTCTGCAAGCATACTCTGGAAACCGCTTTCAGAATTATCAAAGTTCTCAAAAGTAAACATCTCACTGTTTTTCTTTTTAAACAGAGACACTGTAAAGTATTCAGATGAAATATCTATCCCGATAAAATGAACTGTCTTTTTCATAAAATCCTCCATCAGACAAAAAGCTGGATACCGAACATGTGTGAATGAACTTTGTCCATATTAATGAGATGCATTTTAAGCAGTCAAAAGCTCTATTTAGTTTTATCACATCCATGTTCGAAGCATAGGCTGTAAACCTTACAGGCTCATTAGGCTTAATCCATTTCCGGTTCAGTTTCTTTTTTCGAGTTTTAATTCCCCTCAAAAAAAGCCACCTTTTTACTAATGGACAGGCTCAGCACAAGTCCGCGTGATTCGTTGGCAGCTTATCTGCCGGAAGCCCTTTTGATAATCGAAGTTGTAGACTGCCCGTCCACGAAGGGAAGAATGATGACCTCGCCGCCGAAAGAACAGACTGTTTCAAATTCGATGAGTTTCTCCTTTATGTAGTCTCCGCCCTTTGTGTGAATTTCAGGACGGATCTGAAGAAGAAGTTCGACAGGAGTATCATGATGAAATAATGTAACTGCATCCACTGATTCCAGTGCGGAGAGCACAAATGCTCTGTCCAGTTCTGAATTTATCGGGCGTGAGGGGCCTTTCAATTTTCTGACTGAATCATCAGAATTAATTCCCACCCAGAGAAATCCTCCCAAAGCCTTCGCCTGTGCCAGATAATTCACATGTCCTCTGTGCAGGATATCGAAGCATCCGTTTGTAAATACAATCTTTGAAGAAATATTTTTTCTGAAATTAGGAGCATCTTCAAAGGATACGAGCTTTGACTGGATTTTTTCGAGAGAGTTCATTCTAAATTATTCAGAAAACGAAGAGAGGAAAGGAGTTCCTCAGGACTGACGGTTGCAGCACCGAGCTTCTGCACTACAATTCCCGCACCTGCGTTTGAAATTAGTGCAGATTCCACTTCAGTAAAACCCGACGCACGAAATGCAGTGTAGAGTGAGATGACAGTGTCTCCTGCCCCGGTCACATCAAACACTTCCCTTGCCACAGTGGGAATATGATGAAAACTGTCTGTTTTTCTTACATAAAGACACATACCTTTTTCGCCTCTTGTGATCATCATCGATTCCATATCCAGCCTGTCAGCAATCTCGCGGCAGGCCGTTTCCGTTTCTTTTTCTCCGTAAATTTTTCTTCCAAGAGCATTTCCGGCTTCATGATGATTTGGAGTCATAATGCCTGCTTTTTTATAATAAAAGAAATTACTGATTTGAGGATCTACTGAAACAAACACATTTCTTTCGTGACAGAGTTCAGTGATCTTCTGTGCAAACTTGGGACCGAGATAACCCTTTTCATAATCAGAAAGAATCACTGCATTGCAGTGAGACAGTGCAGAATTCAGTCTGTCCAGAATATTTTTTTCTTCAACTGCAGAAAGAGGCAGGATTTCTTCCTTGTCTATCCTGCAGATCTGCTGATTTGCAGCAATCACTCTGGTCTTTAAGATGGTCGGGATATCTGCATTTTCAGTAAGACAGGAAAATTCAGTACTGCATCCAGTTTCTGAAAGAAGTCTTTTGGCTGTTTCTGATTTTTCATCAGTTCCGAGTCTGGCAAACACGCCTACATCAATTCCGAGTGCTCTTAAATTTTTGACTACATTGCCTGAACCGCCAAGAGTGATCTTTTCTTTTTTTACGAGGAGCACCGGAACAGGAGCCTCGGGAGAAATTCGAGTCACATCCCCCATCAGGTACTCATCTAAAATCAGATCTCCAAGTACAAGAATACGAAGAGACGAGAATGAATCGAGAGCCTTCTGAACCTTATTAAGAGATACTTTCATTTTCTGTTTCGATGTATGCAAATGCAAATGACAGATCCATTTCTTCTCTGGCCTGTGCATAAAAAATTCTCTTTTTATTTTCCGGATTCAGAAAATACAGATAGGAATTTGCAGTGCTGCGAAGATACATAAAACCTGATTTCTTCTCAAGAGAATATAAGCGGAACAGATGCTCAGTAATTTTATAAAAATCAAAACGGCCTGATTCCAGAATCCCGCCTGCAGAAATATTCATCATCTTTCGGTCTGAAAAAAAGGAAGCAAACGATTTTTCCGGATGCAGACTGTGAATAATATCGACCGCCTGTGTTTTCGCTGAAGTTCCGCTCTCTGCAAACTCCGGAATAAAAATATTCTCCACCATACTTTCAAACCCACTCTTCATTCCGAGTCTGCTGATTTCCTGTCTGTCCTTCGATGACAGTCCTTCGAGTTCAATTCTGCA
>JBPOJG010000380.1:0-66073 GCA_052033835.1 Spirochaetota bacterium | reverse complement strand
AAACGTTTTTTAGAAGTATTTACACCGATGTTTATGGCCGTTATCGCTCTGGGAGTGGGAATTGACCTGCTCACTAAGTATCTGATTGTCCAGAATTTCGCTTATCAGGAACCGGTATGTTATATAGGGGATTTTTTCTGTATTACTCTTACATTCAATACAGGCTTTGTTTTTGGAATTGCTCCTGAAAGCGGGTATATCTCTCTAGTAACCACGGGACTTGCGATCTTTTTCTTAATTTTTTACAGATGGAAAAACTTCGATTTAGGAAATGCCTGGGGCTGGAATTTAGTAATGATTGGTGCTTTTGGAAATTTTATAGACAAATTCTTTATTAAAATGCCGAAGCCTCTTGCTCATGGAGTGAAGTTTGGATTCAAGGCAATTGAACACGGACACTATACAGGAGTCGTTGACTTCATCGATTTTGACTGGCCTGATTTTCTTCTCTTTCAAAGATGGCCCGCATTCAATTTTGCAGATTCCTGTGTTTCGGTAGGAATTGTTATTTTAATCATCTCAATGCATCTTCAGGAAAAAAAACTGAAACAGGCAAACCAGGGCTGATAGAAAATGTCCAGAACTGTTGTAAATTATCCTAAAGGAGCCCACATTGTAATGGAGGGCTCAGAAAATCCCGGGTTTATTTACATACTGAAATCTGGTGAGATACTGATTGAATCGAAGATTCAGTTCATCCATAAAAAACTGAACAGATATTATCCTGGGGACTGCTTCGGGTTTGTTTCCGGGATAATGAAAAAAAAGCATCAGTACAATCTCGTAGCAATTACTGAATGTGAAGTCATTCGTCTTACAATAGATTCTTTTATAGAATTTATGCTCAATAATAAAGACACGTTTCTTCATTTTCTTTCCTCCAATTCAGAACGTTTAAGAATTTTTCTGAATAATATTGATCAGTCCCGAGAGTACGGTTATGAAGAAATCCCGCCGGAAGAACTGATACACGATTCACGCCTCTACAAAAGACTTGGCAGAAAGGATCTTTCCTGCTACGCTTTAGCTCGTTACCTGGAAAAGAATTTTGATCAGCCCAAAAACCCTGCGAAACTCCAGGAGGCAAAAGATATGCTGAATGGACTGGATAAGAATTACAAGTTCCCTGTAGTTGAACAGTATGTAGACGAGTCCGGTCTGATCTATCACCAAGGTTCTATCATTTTTGTAGAGAATGAGCCTACTGAGTTTTTTTATCTGATAAAAAGTGGGCGTGTCGGAATTCATAAACTTGTAGATGAAAAGCTGATCTGCCTGGAAGTCATCGGAAAAGGGGAAATTTTCGGTGAAATGGGAATCCTGAATAACAAGGGGCGTGTTGCAACGGCCATAGCTTATGAAGACTGTGTAGTTCAGAACTTTGAGAGAAGAGATATCTTTGAAAGACGGGACGCCGAAATTTTAGACAAGATTTTCCGAATGATTGCAAAGAGAATGTGGCTCGCAAGCAACAGGTTTTATCTCAGACAGATCAATGATATTGACATTCAGCTTTATCTTCTTCTGCAGATTCTTGTAGAAGAACATTTATTGAAACTGACAAAAGACGATGTTACCGAAATAGAGATTCCTCTTTCCCTTTCTGATTTGGGAAGAATGATCGGAAAAGATGAGTCAGACATCAAAAGAATGAATGAAATAACTCTTGATCGGAATGTAAAAATACAATCGAATAAAATTACAATCCTTGACAAAATTAAATTTTTAGAAAAAGCTGAGATACTTCAGAAAAAGCATTCCCGACAAATGAAAGAGGTTATTATCTAAATTATGCACCAAGTGCTGTTGGTTGACTCAAATTATAAGGATCTCGAGCAGGTAGAGTATTATCTTCGGGGTATTCGGCTTAAAATAGTAAGCACTAGTAATGTAAAAAAGATTATGGAATTTGCAAGATCTGCTCCTCCTGATCTGATGATCATAGGTCTTGAACCGACTGATTCCGAAATGCTCGATAAGATCAAACTTCTTCGTTTTGATTCAATTACAAGGCACTCACTGATTCTTGCCATTTATAAAACAGAAGATAAAAAACAGCTGAATAAATTTCATACGGAAAATGTACATGCTGTGATGGTGCAGCCTGTTTTCAAGATTGAACTCAGGGAAATGGTGGATAAACTTTTGAGCACTGCTCAGGAGAAAAGAACCAAACACGAGCAGGAAACCAAAGAATATATAATGATTGACCGAAGTCAGGAAGGTCAGACTCATATTATCCTGGAAGGAGGCCTCAGAAGAAATGTGGGACCTCAGCTCAGAACCTTCTTCACTAAAGAATTCATTGATGAAGCAAAGAAAACTATTGTGTGTCTGGATCTTCGTCTGATCCATGATCTGCTTGCAGCAGAACTGGAAATCATTGAAAAGATAGCACTTGTATTCGGGAGCAAAAGAATAAACGTTGTTGCAGGAAAACACTTGGGACTGATTCTGTCAGACACTGAACTTGGAGAAAAGGTCAACCTCTTTATGTCGATGGAAGAATATGAACATATTCGAAAGAGCAATCTGCTGGAATAAAAAATGAATAAGATTTTACTCAATATAGGAATTTACTTTGTTTACATACTTGTATGTACATTGGTTTTTTTTGCACTGACTAAAGTAAATGATGAAGGATTTGTGATATACCCTATCATTATGGCAGTCTTTCTGCTCGGATTCCAGCTGATTGGAACTCTTGTTCTGAGTATCGCAAAATTTCAGGATAAAGATCAATTCAAAGAATACATTATATCCTTCCTGTTTCTTCTTTTAATCGGACTGCCGGGCTGCTTTTTTAATTTTCTATTTCAAATGAAACTGGCAAACTGATTCCCGCTGAATTGATACAACATTCTGCTTCGTCAAATAAATGTTTTCTCCTGAAACATCCGTAATACTCCACCTGATTTTTGAAACCGGCGGTTTTCTCATCGGATTTCAATACTATCTGCACCTCAGAAAAAAAGAAAAAGATCTTCTGACTGAAAAGGAAAGATACTGGATACTGATTTCTGTTATTACCGGTGCACTGATTTTCTCCAGATTCATTGCTGTGATGGAACATTTGGATCAGATCAGCCGAGAGACTCCCCTCGCATTTTATTATGGACAGAAAACAATTGTCGGAGGTCTTCTGGGCGGACTTCTTTTTACGGAAATCATAAAGAAGATAATGAATATAAAATATTCTTCTGGAGATATGATGACATATCCTATCATTACTGGCATTGCTGTTGGAAGAGTAGGGTGTTTTCTTTCAGGAGTCAACGACGGAACTCATGGAATTCCTTCTTCGATTATCTGGGCTGTGGATTTTGGGGATGGGATCAGAAGACATCCAGTTCAATTGTATGAGATCATATTCTTGCTGCTGATTTTTATTTTACTGAAAACTTTGGATTCCAGATTCAGTTCAGAAAAGGACAGAGACCAGTCAAAAAAGGAATATTTGGAAACTGTTTCTCTTCAGCCAGCTGAATCAATCAAATACAAGAGCTTTTTTTCGGTAACCAATATATTGATTGAGAGCGGCACACTTAAAAACGGGATGAAGTTCAGAATCTTTCTTTTCTCTTATTTATTATTCAGATTTTTTTCTGAATTTATCAAACCAGTCAGCGTTTTTGCTTTGGGAATCTCATTCATACAGATTTCATGCCTCTGCGGACTGATCTATTTTATTTGGAAGAGCATACTGGAAGAGCGGAAAAATAAATTTTCTGCTTGATATCCTTGCCATATATTATCAAAAAGAAGAATGAACAAACTGCTCCCCTTTCTAATTTTCAGCCTGGTATTCTCTTTTTTCAGCAACTGTGAAACCTCTAATGAACCGCAGGCGCAAAGCCGAGCTTGGGGACTGTTTATCATCCTGAATAAAAGTGCAAGCACTGCAACATCAACGAGTACTGGAACGACGACTGGGACAGCAACAGGGACTGGTCCGGGACAACAGCCGCCGCCCCCGCCTCCATCTGTCAAATCTGAAGTGCCTTTGCAGAATGTTGATGCTGAGCATCATTAATATTTCACAAATCTTCAAAAATCAAATTAATTAGGATAGTCAATATCTATATGATAGAGAGAATTACGGAAAATGCCGCCAATTTAATTTTCCGCTTTTCGGCTTTTGAGGCTTTTTTCTCATTTTTGATTCTGAATATATTCATTCTCTGTTCATCCGTCTTTTTCGGAAATTGGATGCAGAAATATTTTGCTGATAAAAGGGTCTGCGAAATACCGCCACCAATTACTTTGAAAGAGTCTTTTTACTGTATTTCAACAGTATTTTTAAATTCTGCGGTGACTTTAATCGGCTGGTATCTTTGGAAAATGGACATTATTAAAATAAAATCATCAGTTAATGTATATTCCTTCCTGGATATTTTTGTGCTTTTCTTTTCGCTGGATTTGTTTATGTATGTGCTGCATAGAATTGCACATTTATCATACCTGTATCCCCTTCTTCATAAGACACACCATAATTATAAAAATGTCAGGCCAGCTTCTCTGTTTGTTCTGAATCCATTAGAGAACCTCAGCTTCGGATTTTTATGGCTTTCAGCAATCACCGTTTATCCGACTTATTGGATCAGTATAACCGCTTTTCTTACGTTGAATCTTCTCTTCGGCACCCTGGGTCATCTGGGTGTTGAACCATTCCCTGAAAAAATAAAAGGAAACATTCTAATGAGATTTTTTACCACAAGCAGTTTTCATGCATTTCATCATTCGGACCCCGATCATAATTTTGGATTTTATACTTTGATCTGGGACAGAATATTTAAGACCACAGCAGTTTATTATGAAGAATATTTCGGAAAAATTCCTGATCTGAAAAATAAAATATCTGTTCTAATTGCAATTCTCATTTTCTTTCAATGCAGTTCTTCAAAAGCAAATCCAATGGAGATCAGAGACTCATTGATTCCGGGCGCAGGCAAGGGAGTTTTTGCTGTTACAGACATTCCGAAAGGTACAGTTATCGGCGAATACACAGGCAAATTCATTACTTATGAGGAACATGTAAGGCTGGCAGAGAAGAATGAATGGCACTATGTAATGGGACTTCTCGAATGTGCAAAAGAAAAGGCTGGAGGGTATACTCTTATAGACGGAAGATTTGGAAATATCACTAGTCGAATCAATTATGCCCCCGCAAAATTCCAGAACGTAAAGTTTATGAAAATCTGCGAACCTCCTTTTGTGAATATAATATCATTAAGAGATATAAAAAGTGGAGAGGAACTCTATATTGATTACGGACCAGCTTATGACTACAGTTTTATGAAAGATCCAAAAGTCAGGAAATTTTTTAAACTGCCCTGACTATTCATTTCTCAGAGCAGTTAAGCGAATATTTAAAACTACTTCTGTGCCGCCGCCGCTTCCTTCTGTTTTCTCATATTCTCCAAGCTGATTCCTAAAACCCAAAGAGTTACAAGAAAAACTCCTAAAACCTGGTATTTGTTCAGCTTTTCATCAATCATAGCAAGAGCCATAATCGCGGTTACTGCAGGACCGCTGGCACTGATGACTGAAGCCAAAGATGGACCGATAATAGGAACCCCATAATTATTTAAAAGATAACCAATCAGAGTAGTTGCAGCTAAAAGAACGCAACCAATCAAAAGTTCATCCCAATTGCTGATATCCACATTCAGAAAATCCGGAAAAAGGGGCCACGTAACACAGCCCAATGCCAGAATAATTGTAAAAACAGTGATGGAAAACGGGGCAGGGTGCATCTTGGCGAGTTTAATTGTAGTGACATATCCCGCAAAAGTGATTCCAGATAAAGCGGCCGCGATTGCACCGATAAGCATATTTGATTCACCCTTTGCAGAGAACGCACTTTCGGGAATTGCCAAAAAGCCGCCAATGTAGATGGAGATCATTGCAAAAACAAGCGATAGATTAGGTTTGTCTTTAAAAATTGCCCACGCCAGAAGAATCGTAATTGTCGGATATATAAAAAATATTGTTGTAGCAACACCTGTGGGCACTGTTCCAAGAGCAAGATACATACAGAAGAAGGACATAAAAAGAAGAACACCGCTTCCAGTCACAATAAATCTTTTATTCTTGTTTTCGGCCTTGAAAAGCCCCTTGATATCACTCCAGGTATTATTGTAAATTCTTGGAGCTACGAGAAACGCCATAATAGGCACAACAATCGCCATCCTCAAGATGAGAATCAGAATTGAATTTGCCATACTCGGCTTGACAAAACCTCCAATTTCCCAAAATCCCAAAACCATCTTCTTGCTCAGAATCACCCTCGTAATGATATTCTGAAATGAGATAACCAAGGATGAGATCAGAATCAGAATCAAGCCTTTTGTAAATATAGACATTGGAGGCTTTGCCGGACCCGAAGAAACTGAAGATTCCTTTGATTCAGTCATTGCTTCATCTAGAGCTTCAATGGAATCATCAGTATCTTCAATCTGAATTTTTGTTGTAGTGAGTAAAGGGGGGATATTCTTTTTCTTACTGGAGCTGTTTTTTTTCTTGTTCATTTACTTTAGTCCCTTTGCCCTCAAATTTCTTGTCATTGTACACTGACTCATTTTTAATAAAAGGAAAAAATGAGAGTAATACACAATTAAATCCAACAATCACATTCTATTTTTTTATCTCAACTCTCAAAAATTTTACAATTCTGAGAATCTTTACGATCAATTTTTTTTGCTTTTAAGATAAAAGCATTCTTCTTGAGCATAGAAAGGCACAGACTTATGACTTGCCTTACTCATAGAAACGGATCAAATCTAAAAATTTTGAAGTAAAATATTCCTGAAAACGAAAATGAGTGAAAGTTTACAGGAATAGTTAAGATCATAAATTTTTCTTGCGTTAGCAGAATGGCAAAATATTCTAAATGAGGTTCAAAAAACCAAGATTTTCTTCTGAGGAATTGTAATGCTATCAAAAACCGATATTGAATTTTTTAGAACTGCCCTCTCAGGCTATGTCACATTGCAGATAGAGGAAAATGTAGTTAATGCGTTTCAACTGACTCAGGAAATCGAAAAAATATTCGGAGAACACGTTTCTCCTAAAGTTGTAGAAAAACTGAAGGCGGCAAATGGGGAATTTACAAGCGAAATAATAAAAACTGCTGTCTTGTTTTTGGACATTCGTAATTTTACCGGATTTTCAGAAAATAAATCCCCGGAAGATGTAGTACAGTTCCTGAATACGCTTTTCAGTTTTATGCTAATTAAAGTTATCGAAAATGAAGTAATAGTAAATAAGTACCTGGGTGACCGATGTATAGCGGTCTTTGGAGCTCCAGTTGACATTGGAAATCCTTCAGAAAAGGCATTAAAAGCTGCTAAAGAAATCTGTGAACAGTTGAACAAACAGTACGATTCCTCAATTCTGTTTTCTGAAGATGTATGGTTCGATCTTGAACACAAAGAGGGTTCAGGATTGGGTGAAATTTCGGTAAAGGGCAGGACTCAGCCTGTAAAAATTTATAAACTATGATTAGAAAAATTCATGGAATCAGTTTCAAGATAAATTCAATATTTATTGCAAGTATGCTCCTGGTGATTTCAGCTGTTGGTATACCATTTTACTATATGTATTCAAAGTATATGATGAAATCTGTAGTGGATGTGCTGAGGTATTCAGTACAGACCGTTGAAATCTGCATACAGCAGGACGAGCTTAAGCAATTGAGACCGGAATCCTTCAGAACTCAGGAATACTCGGTTACTTGGAAAAAAATGAAGTATCTTCAGGAAACATATCAGCTGAGATATCTGTATGTTCTGAGAAAGGATGCGGACGGATTTCGTTTCATTTATGATACGCAGGATGATCCGGACGTAAAGGCTACAGAAATTGAAAAGGGCAAATACAAATTTGAGTTTTATCCCGATGTAAAAGAAGAAAGGAAATCACTGCCGTTCAACCAGTTTGACGATGATAATTATTATACTATTTATTCAGACGCACCTAAAGAAGTAACAAAATCCTATTCATTAAAGAGTATGATTGAAGCTGATCCTTATACAGATAAATGGGGAACATTCAAGTCCGTCTACAGACCGATAATGAAAAATGGAGAAGTTGTTGCTGTAGTAGGTGCCGACTATGACCTTTCTTATGTTTTGAATATGCAGCGAACAGCCATTCTGCTCCTGATTTCCGTTGTCAGTGCAGGGCTTTTTGTGTCTCTGCTGATGCGATTTCTGATACATAAACTGATTATCAGGCCTATACTTGTTTTGGATCAGGGTTCAGAAGAACTTGCTCATGGAAATCTGGATTATAAGATCGATATCAATAGAAAAGATGAAATTGGCAGCATCGGGAAGTCCTTTAATTATATGGCTGAAAACCTTAAAAGCACTTTTCAGCAGATAAAGGACTACAGTGAGAAACTGGAAGAAAAGGTGGCAATTCGTACATCTGAATTAAGTGCAACATTGGATAAAGTCCAGCTTTTGAAAAATCAGCAGGATGGGGATTATTTTTTAACAACTCTTCTTATGAATCCGCTTATGCAGAACAGAAGCAGAAGCAAATTTATGAAAATTGAATTCCTGATGAAACAGAAAAAACAGTTCAGCTTCAGAAATAAAAATCATCATCTGGGCGGTGATATCTGCATTTCGGGAGACCTGACTCTATCAGGAAAAAAGTATACATTGTATTTCAATGGAGATGCAATGGGAAAATCGATGCAGGGTGCAGGAGGAGCACTTGTAATGGGCAGTATGCTGAATTCGATTCTTGCAAGGTCCGTTACGGACAGAAAAATGGAGAATACATCACCTGTACAATGGCTGACAGATTCCTTTTTTGAAATCCAGAAAGTCATGGAGGCATTTGACGGATCAATGCTCGTTTCCGGAATCTTTGGACTTGCAGACAATGAAAAAGGTAAAATTCATTACATAAACGCTGAACACCCGTTTTCAATTTTGTACCGCGACGGAACAGCTCTTTTCATTGAAGAAAATATTTCTGCACATAAATTTGGAATGATGGACAATACTCCGGAAATTCTCAGCTTCCAAATGAGAAATAATGATACTATATTCTGCGGCTCGGATGGAAAGGATGATGTCAAATATTTTGATGAAGATGACCCTGAAAAAATAAATGAGGACGAATTCAGAATTTTTGAAACGATAATGGAAGCATCAGGACAGCTGAGTGAAATTCTAAGAGTTTTAGAAAAGAAAGGAAATCTGACCGACGACATCTCAATATTAAAACTGACTTTCACTGCAGAAGACGAGGAAGCCTGGCGCAGAAAAATCATCAGTGATATTGTTAAAAAATCAGCCGAATTAGTAAAAGAAAGAAAATACCAGGAAGCTTATGATCTTGTATGCACTGAGAATTATCAGAATCTGTCCCTCGTATACTGCAAAGCATCAATATTGGTGAAAATGGGCAGACTGAAAGATGCCGCCACTTCCATTTTGGTATCTGATGAAGAGATTCAGTCCCATAATAAGGTATTGATTCTGATGGGAAAAATTTATTATGAGTTGGGAGAATATTCAATTTCCAGAAAATATTTGGAAATTCTGCTGAAAAGAGACCCCGAAAATACCAGTGTCAAAAATGGGTTAAAACGTTTGGACAATTTAGAGAAAAATTCGTCCGGATTTTAGGTTGTGCGAAAATGTTCAATTTTTTAATTGACAAAATAACCCTTTCCCAAAATCTAATTACCTAATGAAGCAGGTAATCAAGAAGAATCTTAGTTTCGGCTCCAGTCCTGACAATCCTGACGGTCTTCAGCTGAAAATCACTTTTGATGAAGATACAAAAACCGCTTACGGCGATTATACCTGCCCCGCCAAGTTTCAGGGACAGCCTGATATGATTCATCCTGGCATTTTAGCAGCCATTTTGGATGAGATAATGGTAAAAATCAATGAAGCGATGAATTTTGAAACATCTACAGGTGAGCTTACAATTCGTTACCTTCAGCCAGCGTTTGTAAATGAGCCATTGCATTTGAGAGGATGGTTTGTAAAAAAGAACAAGAAAGTGATAGAAAATAGAGCTGAAATCGAAAATGAGATAGGAAAAATTGTTGCTCGCGGAAAAGGAAAATACCTCGAAGCTGGTGACTAAATTTTGCTTGGAAAATAACAGGCATTTCGGAAATCGTTAAATTACGCCGATGTGGTGAAATTGGTAGACGCAGTGGATTCAAAATCCACCGAGGGCAACCTCGTGTCGGTTCGATTCCGACCATCGGCACTCACTCGATCAAGAATCGTAATCAATAAACAAATTCAAAAGAACTTTTTCATTTAAGTTAAAATATAAGATCAGATAATTTTTTTGAAGAAGTATATCAAATTGAGGCCTTGTTACGGTCCACTTAGTCTTTTCCAAATAGTTCTTTGCTTTGTGCCGAATAAAATACGGCTTCCAGCTTAGATTATTTCCAATATCCTTATAGGATACAATCCAGTTTTCCTCACCGCTTCTAGAATATGTAGGACTGATTTGATTCCCGTTCAAATCGAGCAGAAACGCTTTATATACAGTAAAAGGAAGAGTAGAAAGAACTCCATCCGGCTTTTCCGTGATTGAGGCATGAGATAAAGACGATTCATTGATTGCCTGCAATATGCTTTCAATCAACTGAGCAGATTTCATATTTTTTTCAACAACTTCCATAAAATGAAGACCGCTGTACTTTTCAATGGAATCCTGAAGCTTTGTTGAAAACGTCTCTCTGTTGATGAATTCAGGGCAGGAAGCAGAAAAATAGAACCCTTGAATCAGACTGGCACCCATAGAAAAAGCGAGATTCAGTTCCTTCTCTGTTTCAACCCCTTCGAAAAGAAGTTCAGAACCCAGTTTTGAAGCCATCTCGGATACGGCAAGAAGCACCTGGCGGAAGGAGTTTTTATTTAATGATTCTCTCATTATTTTAATATCAACTTTGATGATATCGGGATGGATATAACCAATCCTTTCGAGATTGGAAAAACCTGTACCTACATCATCAACCGCAATCCTGAACCCGTTCGCTTTATAAAGTTCGATCATACTGATGAGTCTTTCCTGCTTGCCGTTGAACTCATCTTCCGTAATTTCAATCACAACATCACTCTTATTTATCTCATACTTGTTTATAAGCTGTGCAAGATGGAAACGGTTGATGTCCAAAAGATCTTCCTGGTGAAGACTTGAAAGAATGTTCGGCATAAGATTAAAGAAGAGATTCACGCCTTGAATGCCGGTCTCCTTCCAGTAACGAATTGCCTTTTCTCTGATAATCCGGTCAATGCGCACCCTTTCCGAAAAACTTGTATTTCTATTATGAAAAAAGGCACCCAGAGAAAAATACTGAGACTTCTCAGGTGAAAAAAGTCTTCCAAGCACTTCATAGCCTACAATTTTTCTGGATTCTACACTGACAATCGGCTGAAAATGAGGGACACAGTTATCCTCTCCAATGAAAGGATTATTCAGATTGTCATTTTGGATTGTGACCATATATTTGTAATGTCTGTAAGTTCAAATGTTTTTAATACCTGTCAAGAGAAAAACTAAAAAACTGTCCAAAATTAAGATCTTAATAGTCTTATCCCAAAATACATAGTTTAATTTGTGCAATGTACTAAAATAAATACGTCGAAAAGAGGAGAGCATAATTGTAATTTTGGAAATCGGCAAAAGTCACAAAATAACGCAGTAGCTCGTCTGTTCTGTCTGAAACGTCATACATTGATCGGGTACATAAAACAATAAAAAATCTCACATATTTTCAATTCTTTTACTTTTCTGTGCTTAAAATAACCATATTGCACCATGCAGAAAAGCCTATTCTTCTTTTAAGAATTTATCCCTGCATTATTGTCTGTTCAAAATATAGGACAGACTTTCAAAATTATGGAGATGATTTTGATACTACAGTGCCTCTTGACGACTCTGCAAAATATATAGTCTCCTTTTGAAAAAAAATCTTATCCAATCATATTTAATTCCGTATTTATCAGCTTGCATTTGTTTTAAAAGATTTTTACTTTGTCTCTATGAGCGGGCTGACTGGCATAGAAACAGGAAAAAGAGAAATATCTCTAAATGAGCCCTTGTACATAAGGTGGAAAATCCTTTCCGATCCGGAATTTATGGAGATCTCATCCATTCTGCAGACACTATTGAATCAATGGGACAAATTGTACCTTGCAGAAACAATTATGATCATCCTTCGGGAACTGCTCATCAACGCAAACAGAGCTATTGTAAAAAGAGAGTTCTTTCTTCAGAGAAATTATAATCTCAACTCCCACTATGATAAGGGAATGTACGAATTCAGAGAATACATCCTGAAAAGCTGGCCAAGTACAGCTAGAACAATAATGGAAGACTCTTTGTACTTTGTCAGTCTCAAGATCAGTCTGAATGACGATGGGATGATTTTTGAAATTGCAGATAACTGCTCTCTTCATCCTGTTGAAAGGGCAAGAATACAATCTAGAATTCAAGCGGCTGATAAATATAGAAATATAATGGAAGCATATAAGGATATTTCAGACTCTCAGGAAAGTGCTGGCCTGGGAATCATTATGATCCTTAAACTGTTGAACGGCGTAGGTCTGGACAGTTCACATTTTGAGCTTTATGAAGCAAAGGATGAAACTAAATTTATTATCCGTTTTCCCAGTGAAATCATTCCACTTGAAATCAGCACCAAAATGCAGGAGCGAATTATCAAAGAAGTGGAGATTCTTCCTTCGCTTCCGCAAGCACTGACTAAGATAATGGATATCTGCCGATCTCCAAATATGGATATGAAAAAGCTGGTCGATGAAATTGAAAAAAATCCAGCAGTCAGTGCGGATGTACTGAAACTTGCAAATTCAGCAGGTTTCATCAGCAGGGCAAAACCAAACAATCTTTCCTTGGCTGTAAGAAAAATCGGCTCCAATGGTGTCTTAAAAATGCTCTATGCAATCAGTTCCCTAAAAATCCTGAATGGAAGATACGGGAAAATGGAAGCGGAATGGGATCATGCAGGCAGGACGAGTTTCTTTGCAGGTAAGATCGCAAAAGATTTTAATTATCCAAAGTTATTGGATTCTGTTGTAGTCGGTTCCCTTCTTCATGACATCGGTAAAATCCTTCTTCTTTCGGTTGATTCAGAGCTTATGTCGGAAATTCTTTTGATCACAAAAAATAGGGCCACAGAAAATACCAAGGTTCTGGAAGAATCAACCATTGGAGTCAGTCATTCCAAACTAGGAGCAATGCTCGCAAAAAAATGGAATTTTCCTGAAGATCTTTCTGCCTGCATAGAATTTCATCAACAGCCTTATATGGCACCGGACGAATTCAAAACTCATTCAGAGATTGTTTATCTGGCAAATCTAATGGCAAATAAAGTGACCGGTGAAATCTACTATTACTCGCTTGAAGAAGAAATTCTGAACAAATACGGAATTGATTCACAGGATAAATTTGCTCGATTAGTCAAAGAGTACGAAAAAGCATATAAATCTGAAATATCCGTATTAAAAGACTGAATGCTCTTTATTCCGGCTCTTTCTCAGGTAAGAAAAATCTACTGGAAAAACCTTGAGCCAGGAATGATCGTTCTTGGCGGTATTTCGGTAAGCGGCGGACTGCCGTTGGAACTTTCCAATTATCCAGCTGTTACGGTTTCCCTGCTCAATGATCTTTCCAGGAAATATCACTTCAAACCGGAAAAGGAAATTTTAGCTGCAATTCCCAAAAAAAATGAGAGCTCGCAAAAAATGTCAGAAGCCTTTTCTGAGCTGCCTTCAAGGCTTAAATCATTCCAAAAATTCCGCGAAATTTATTTCAAAGAACTTCAATCCCTCATTGACAGTAAAAAAATAAAATCCTCTTCACGAAGAATTATGAACACTCTGATAAATCCAGATTTTCTTATCAGGGATACTTATGCTTCTCTGGAAAAAAGAATCATTGGCTCATCAGTTCCGGGAATATTTGAAAAAGAAGACTATGTCCCGAGCTTTGGTGATGTCGTTTCAGGAAAAGCTTACAAAACGATAAGAACACCTGATGATTCAAGTCATGATTTGGTAATCGGCCTTGACTTCTCCTCCGTATCTAAAGTAAATGATAAATTGATTTATAAATCTCTTGAGAATTTTTCTGAGAATTTTTCACCCTTATATCGCAGAACAAAATTTACATTTTACGCTTTTTCTGAAATATGCAACGAAATTCATATGCCTATGACCGGGAGGGAAATTCTCAAAGGAAAAAGAATATTCACCCCATTCCTGAAAAGGATACTGCATTTAAAAAGGAAAGACATTCCCCTTCATGCTGTTATAATTACGGATGGACTGCCTGAAGATATGAATGAAACTGTACTTACGGGATACAAACTCAAAAAACTGAAAATCGACTTTACTCAGATTTTTTTCTCCTCACAGCAAAATCCTGATCCACAAAAAATAAAATCTATTTCTGAAGTAGCTGGAGGAAGTCTTTACGGAATTACAGAACATTCACTTATTGGAATATATCTCTCTGAAATTCTGGACAGGTATTTTGGACTTCGCACCCTTTCAGGCAAGAGTCTGTCTGAAGTAAGTTTTGATGATTTTTCCGCGAAAAGCGGAACAAGAATCATTTCCAATCAGCCAGAAGAAGCAAAAAAGAAAACTGTAAAGTCCTTTACTTTCAAGAAACTTTAAATACAGAAAGGCGCGGATCTCAATTCAATACTATCGCACAATTGGGATTCTTGGTAAAGATGCAGCAGTTCTGTAAATATATTACCCAAATTTTTAATCGTACACCGTAAAGCAGAACTGGAAAGATGGAATGCTTGGTTAAAAATGAGAATGCGGGTGCAAAAAATGATTGCTCTCAGAAAGTCACTCAATAAATTACTGTTACTACTATTCTTTTTTAAAGGAGAACAAAATGAACCTAATGAAAAAAATCGGAGTCGCTGTTCTTATAATTATAGCTCTTCCGCTGATTACTGCAATTTTCACCAAGAAGGAATATACTGTATTGCGTGAGACTGCAATAAACAGATCGAAAGCTGATGTATTTTCTTATATCAAATTACTGAAGAATCAGGAAAACTACAGCAAATGGGCGCAGATGGATACGAAAATGAAAAAGACTTACCAAGGAACTGACGGTACAGTAGGATTTATATCAGGATGGGAAAGTGCAAATAAGGATGTAGGCAAGGGAGAGCAGGAGATAAAAAAAATCATCGACGGTGACAGAATTGATTATGAATTAAGATTCATTGAGCCTTTTCAGGCAACAGAGCAGGCTTATATGGCAGTTGAATCAATTTCCGATGAGCAGACAAAAGTCAAATGGGGATTCAATGGGCATATGGCATATCCTATGAACCTTATGATGCTTTTTATGAATTTTGAAGAAATGATTGGAAAAGACTTTGAGATTGGCCTGAACGGACTTAAGCAAATTTTGGAGAAAAAATCAGAGAAAAAATGATGCTGCTTGATAAGCTTGCGTTCAGGAGTGCTTTGATCAGAGAAATCAGCAGAAGGCAGTAATGGCCGCAGCTTTGGAATGATCTGAGGCTGCGTAAATGCATACTATTGGATCTTCAGAGAAACCTGAAGTTTTGAGTATCACATTTTAAACAAAAGTCATTAAACTTCTTTTACTGTCATCCCATCAGCTGAAACTTTTGTCGGGAAAAACCGATGATTCACTCCTTTAATCAACGATAATGAATTTTTCATAGATTCAAAAAACTGCTCTGAGTTCTTTTTTTCGCAGTAAATCAAAAGGGTAGGACCGCTTCCAGATAATGACCAAAATCCTGAATTTTCGACAACTAGCGAAATCACTTTTTTTAAGACAGGCTGGCTTGAGAGCCGATACGATGTGTGAATTTTATCCTCCAGAGCCAGAGGCAGGAGAGCCGTGTCTTTTGTCTGAATAAACTTCAGCCAGGTAGCGACTCGGCTCATATTGCAGATTACATCGGACACCGGATATGCTTCCGGAAGTTTTTTTCTGGAGTCATTTGTGGAAGTCTGCAAGTCAGGAATAAAAAGATAAAGACTTATATTATCTGGAAATTTATCTTTAAAATATATTAAACTTTTCCCAGAAAAATAGGAGAGAATAAAATTCCCAAGAACAGCAGGGGTTGTATTATCAGGATGCCCTTCCATCATTGCAAGCTCATAGAGAAACCTTTCTTCAGTTGGAACAGGCACAGAAGTAAACTCTTTAGAATGAACATACCGTGCCGCTGCAAACCCTGCTGCTAAAGCACTGGCACTCGAACCCAGTCCACCCTTCATCGGAAGCTCCAGTTTGAGAACAGCTTCAAATTCAGGAAATATTTCCTTGTTTAGAAAAATATGAAAGTATCTTTTGTAAGCTTGAAAAATAAAATTCTTTGGTCTGCTGAGTCGAAATTCATCTCCATTTTCCAGATACAGCCGAAATCTGCCTTTGGAATTGAAATCAAAATTAAATATATTATATATATCCAGACCAAGTCCCAGAATATCGAATCCTGAACCAAGATTTGCAGAAGTGCCCGGCACTTTTACATATAGATTTTTCATTTTCTGCTTTTCACCCATTCTTCTATATACTTTAATGAATCTTTGATCAGCTCAGGCAGGACCTTTTTCTCCTCATCGAAGAAATTTGAAAGAACATAGTCCGCCACATATTCTTTTTGCTGCGGTTTTCCTACACCGAAGCGGAGCCTGTGAAAATCCCCATTCCCCGTTTTTTCAATGATGTCTCTGAGACCATTGTGCCCTGCGTGACCGCCGCCGACTTTCATTTTTATCTTTGAAAACGGAAAGTCGATTTCATCATGAATGACCAGATGATTTGATGGATGAATCTTGTATTGACTCATAAAACTCTGCACAGCTTTCCCGGAGAGATTCATATATTCCTGCGGTTTTATAATGATAATTAAATTATCTCCCGTTCTTTTCGCGGACTGGCATTTTGAATCTCGATCAAATGAAAGGTTCCAGTGGTCTGCCAGAACATCTGCAATAATAAAACCGATATTGTGCCGGTTCATTTCATATTTCTTTCCAGGATTTCCAAGCCCTGTAATTAATAGTTTCGAATTTTCACTCAAGACTGATTACCCTCTGAAAACAAAAGAAGATTTACCATTTTTTCTGTTGCCATTACTGCAGCTGTCAGCTGATCCGAGTCAAGCCCAACTGTTCTAAAACTGTCATCTTTTCTGTCAGACTCTCTTTCCCACGTGATGATCGTTTCCACTAAAGCGGATGTTTTTCCTCCAGGAGGAATTCTCACTTGATAATCGGTCAACACCGGAAGTTTCAAATTGATTCTGTCTGCTATCTTAGTCAGTGCAGCCATAAAAGCGTCGTACCCTCCGTCGCCCAGACCAACTTCCTTATAAAGATCACCTTTATACTTCACGGAGATGTTTGCTGATGGAGAAACACCTTTTCCTGATGTTACGATACAAGTCTCGATGGAAAAATCTTTTGTGATGCTGTTTCCGGAAATATCTGCTATCAGAAATGGAAGATCTTCCAAGGTTACATTCAGACCGCTGTCTCCCATCTCAATGACTTTTTCCAAAAGTTTACGTTCAAGTTCTTCACTCAGGACTAGACCCAATTGTTTCAGATTTTCTGAAATGCTTGCTTTACCTGCCAGTTTTCCAAGTGCATAGGTCCTCTTTCTTCCAAATCTTTCAGGTAAAATTGGGTTTGCATAAAGATTCGCCTTCTTATCACCGTCCGCATGAACTCCTGCGGTCTGAGTAAAAACATCCTGACCTACAATCGGTCTGTTGTCTGAAATTCTTTTTCCACTGAAAGCCTCTACCAGTTTACTGATTCCGGTAATCTCTGTCTCAACAATGTTTGTTCTGATACCGAGCTTGTCATGAAGTGCTGTAATTACAGCTTCCATCGGTGAATTTCCTGCTCTCTCGCCAAGGCCATTTACGGAAACATGCAGTCCCTTCACTCCTGCTTTTACAGCAAACAAGCAGTTGGCAACGGAGAGATCATAATCATTGTGCCCGTGAAATTCAAAATGGATGCCGGGAAATTTTTTTATCATAAAACTGATTGCTTCAAAAGTTTCATCAGGAGAGAAAACACCTAAAGTATCGGGGAGAAATATTTTATTTATAGGAAATTTTATAATACCGGATACCATTTCTTCTACATACTCCGGAGAATTTTTAAAACCGTTTGACCAGTCTTCCAGATACACATTTACTTTGATTTGATTCTTTATTGCACAGTTGACAGTCTCTTCAATATCATTCAAATGCTCTTTCTCTGTTTTATTTAACTGGAGAGTCAGATGCTTTTTGGAACCCTTTGTCAGAAGATTCATCACCCCTGCTCCTGACTCTTTCATCCATTCTACTGTTCGATTTTTATCTACAAATCCTAAAATCTCAACCTTGTGAGCCAGATTTTCTTTTGCTGCCCAATCAATGATTGTTCTTACAGTAGACTGTTCTCCCCTGGATACTCTTGCCGATGCGACTTCTACTCTGTCTGCTTTTAATTGAAGCAGAAGATACTTGGCAACATTCAGTTTCTCTGCAGTACTGAAGGATACTCCTCTCGTCTGTTCACCGTCTCTTAAGGTTACATCTAGAATTTCTATTGACATATCAGTTTTTATACCTCTTCAGATTCTGTTTTCCTGGCGAAAGAATTTCAAGCTTGGTAGAACCTGGATTTGTATAAATTAAATCTCCATATTCACAGACTCGAATAAAATCCAGAGTGCCCGCAACGTCTAAAGTGAGCTGCTTCAGTCTGCCTTCCCCGATTCCGTGAATAACTTCTACAAGCGTTTCACCCTCCATAAAAGCGCTATGGATTTCCCTCTCCAATTTCTGTCTTGCATCTTCATAACGAAGCTTTCGGATGTAAATTTCTCTCATATACAGAAACAGGGTACACTTTTGAAAACTGAAGTGTACCAAAGGCCTCTAATCTACTAAGTTTTGAAAAGGAAGCAAGCAGTCCAGCAGTACTTTTTAGGATAATTCATAATTCTGTACTGCTGATAAATGGGTAGGTTTATTTTTTTTCAAGATCCTGAAACTTTTGTGCAACTAATTGACGAATTTTCGAATGCTCTGCTTCTGTCATTCCATTCTTAGGACCCAGACTGCTGCCATCCATCTCAGAATGATTGTGACCATAAAATTTAATCCCCGCTCTTTTAAAATCCTCTTCCTTAACTGTAACGGATTTGTCGCCTTTATGAATTACCAGATAATCTCCGCTGTTCACTTCAGATTTATGAGACATATTATTTGAGTATTCAATCTGCCCTTCACAATGACAAGTCCCAGTCAATTCACCTTCATTGAATGTAAAGAATTTGGTTCCGCGAACGCCGGCGACAGTTGTAGGAGTTTTCAATTTAAACTCCTGATCTTTGGAAAGTTTGTTTACTGATACCCATACGTTCCCTGCTTCAAGGAAAAATTCATACCCCTTAGAAGAGGATTCTATTTTCAATTTCGAATTTGACTGAATTTCCAACTGTCCTGAAACCGCCCCAGTTTCAATAATTACCGCCGATTTTTCACCAGTCGAAATTACATCGCCGGAATTCAATGTATCTCCTTTCTTTAAAGAATGTTCGCCGGCAGAATTGATAATAAGAGCTTTTCCCTTAATAAACAGTGCAGTGACAGACTGCTTGTTTTCCGGCGGCTTTGAGCAAAAACCGACACTGACAAGTAATGCTGCCACGATTTGTTTTTTCAAAAGTGAGTGATTCATAGTGAGATCCTTGGAATTTTTAGAATGAGAACTTTCGCAGCTGTAAAATGCTTAATTCCCCTGCAGACCAAAATCCAAAAAATTTTATACTAAAGCAATTCCTTTTTTTTAATGTAATAAAAATATACAGATCTGTCTACTTGCTTTCAGCGGATACCGATTCTTGAGAGAATTTTCTCCAATTCTTCCAGATCAGAATAAGATACTACAATCCTTCCTTTTCCATTTTTTTCGTTGTGCTGAATTTTCACTTTTCCGGAAACTTTATTCCGAATTTTCGATTCAAGCTCAAGTATATTCGGATCAATTTTCGAACCGGCTTTTTTATTTTTTGCTGGCGTTGTAAGTTTTGCAACAAGCTCTTCCACCTCGCGGACAGTCATTCCTTTCTTTGCAACTTCCTCAGCCACTTCAATCATCTTCTTTTTATCATATAAAGAAAGGAGCGGTCTTGCCTGACCCTCACTCAATTTTTCCCTAGAAACCATTTCCTGAACTTCAGGAGGAAGCTGAAGAAGGCGTATGAGATTTGCAACTGTAGATCTGTTTTTTCCAAGACGTTCAGCCAGCTCTGTCACTTTAATCGAATATTTATCTATAATTTTCTGATAAGCTGAGGCCTCTTCCATTGGATTCAGATCTTCTCTCTGAATATTTTCCAGCAGTGCAACTTCAATTGATTCCCGTTCTGTAAAATTCTTTATAATTGCCGGAATTTTCACAAAGCCTGCTTCACGACAGGCTCGAAGACGCCTTTCACCGGCTACCAGTTCAAAACCGTCAGCCGTCTTTTTTACAACTATCGGCTGTATCAGTCCGTGTGCCTTTATGGTCTCTGCAAGTTCAAGAATCGTCTCCTGGGAAAAATTCTTTCTTGGCTGATTCGGATTCAGTCTGATATCTGCAATCTTGATCTCTTTCAGATTGGAATTTGAAACATCTTCCGATGATCCGGTATTTTTGCTTCCATTGCCTTGGATTAAATTGCCAAGCCCTCTTCCTAATACACTAGTCTTGCTCATACATCCATCCCTAGAAATTCCATTGCAAAGTTTTTATAACTTACAGCTCCGACTCCATCAGGATCATAAAGATTGATCGGCTTTCCGAACGAAGGCGCTTCTCCTAATTTAATGTTTCGGGGTATCATCGTTTTGAATACCTTCTCTTTGAAAAATTCTCTCACATCAGCAGCAACCTGATTTGCAAGATTCGTTCTTTTATCATACATAGTCAGAAGAACTCCTTCTAGCTCAAGACCTGAATTCAAATTTTCCTGAACAAGTGAAATAATCTTCATTAGCTGGCTCAATCCTTCCAACGCAAAATACTCAGTCTGAAGTGTGATTAAGACAGAATCGGATGCAGTCAATGCATTGACAGTCAGAACTCCCAATGAAGGAGGACAGTCTATGATGATGAAATCATATAAACTTCTCATCTTACTCAGTGAATTCTTAAGTGAGTATTCTTTTCTTTCTTTGTTCATCAGATCGATTTCAGCTCCGCTCAAATTGATATTGGATGGAACGATGAAGAGGTTTTTTACGTCTGTCGGGATAACTGCTTCATTCAGAGAAATTTCTCCAAGCAGAACTTCATAGGTAGTTTTTTCCAATTCATTGATGCCGACTCCCAAACCTGAACCTGCATTGCCCTGAGGATCAATATCTATTATTAAAACCTTTTTCTCTAAGGCGGCAAGATTGGATGCCAAATTTATGGAGGTAGTTGTTTTGCCTACACCGCCTTTTTGGTTGCTTACCGATATAATCTTACCCATCTGTTTTTATCTCCTTGCTGATGACTGACCATTGTCTGGGAAAACCATGTTTGGGGTTCATCGACTTTTTCAAGAATTTAATATTTCTCTCTCCCAAAAAAGCAAGTTCACTCAAATGCAATGTATCCTGAACCTTCATTCCTAAAGAACCTAGAAGGACCTTCTCTGTTTTTTCTCTGTCACCCAGCTTTGCAAGAAAGGGACAAAAGAAGGACTGTCTGTCCATCAGTGAAAAAACAATTTCCGCCGACCAAGGATACGGCACAACCGATCTCATTGAAATGATATCAAACGTATCGTGAATTTCTTCTGCTCTCTGGTATAAAAAGAATACCTGATCAATGCCTTTCTCAATACAGTAATTTTCCAGAAGATTGAGTCTTCTCTTTTGTGAATCCACTAAATAGACCAATGGAGAGGTATGTAAACATTTGAACAAAAATCCGGGAAGACCAGGTCCGGTTCCAACATCTGCAATTTTTGTTTCATGTGAAACAGGAATTTTTTCGGTAACTTTAAAAACGTAATAGATGCTTTCCAAAAGGTGTCTTTCCAAAATATTTTCTCCATCCTTCGCTGAAAAGAAACCGCCAATCCGATCATTCTGCTTCAGAAAGAGATAATAGCTGCTTATTAGATTAAGGTCAAAAAGGGATAGAATTTGTTCCGATTCAGATTGGAACAAATCTTTGATTTTAGATAGGATCTCTCCGAGTGCTGCTTCTTTGCTGTCCTGCATAGAAACAAAGTTGAGAAACTGGTATTAATTTAAATCCAAATTTTAAAATTTCGGTCTGTATAAAAAGTGTTTCACGTGAAACACAAAGAGACAGAATTCAATTTAAGTCTCATTTCCTATTTTTCGGATTTTCCTAAAAATTTCTCTTCGATCAATTTTGCAATTACCTGTTCAATTGTCAGCTGCGGATGGTTCTGCTGGGCAAATTCGACCAGTTTATCAAATGCTCTCTTTGAAATCTCAAGACTTTCTATCTTAATTTTCTTTGATTCAAATATTCCCAGCACCAATCCTTGTCCTATAGTTCTTCTCTTTTTATCAATCGGTGAATTCTGTCTTTTGAGATTTTTATCCTGAGATGAAAGCTTTTTGTTCATACAAGTTCCTCTGCTTTATAATCGGTCAACTGAGACGGATTACTCAATCGATTTCATTCAAACGTGCAGATTCTGTTTCGGCCTTCCGTTTTACTTCTGTACAGAGCCAGGTCTGCCTTATTGACAAGTTCAAAATCATTGGTCTCAAACTCTGGGATCAGTGTTACTGCTCCAATGCTTGCAGTAACATAAGATGAAATTAAGGATGAGGGATGCAGAATTTTTCGATCCCTCAAATTAAAAAGAATTCTTTCAGCAATGCTCAGTGAACCAATCTCGTCGGTTTCCGGCAGGATGACAGCAAACTCCTCGCCTCCATACCGTGCACAGATATCAAAAGGACGATATACGGATTCTTTCAGAACCTCTCCAAATATTCTCAAACATTCATCTCCAGCCTGATGACCAAGTGAGTCATTGTAGTTTTTGAAGAAGTCAATGTCACAGATCAAAAGGGAAATAGGTCTCTTTGACCTGTAGTGTCGGCTGACTTCTTTCAGAAGTGCTCTGTTAAAGTATCTTCTGTTGTAAATCAAAGTAAGTTCATCAATGATGCTGAGTTTTTCCAACTCCGCATTTGCAGATTTCAGTTCCGCATATCTCCGTTTGAGTTCCTTTCTCTGCAGAAGAATCTTTCTATTTTGAAGCAGGTTCGTTCTGTTGGAAATCCATAAAATGGAAGATATACAGATACCGACTGCTGTAATTGTAATTCCGTTCACACGATTCGTGAGCAGAATAACAGGATCAGCCTGATATAATCCGATACCGATATAAAAAGAAAAATAAGATACGAAATACAAAACCAAAGATTCAATTGGTCTCATTAAAAGAACAACACCAATCACTGTGCAAAGGACTAAATAGGGAGTAATATTTGTAGTCACAAGCTGATCAATGGAAACCAGGATCACCGCAGTAAGAAGAAAAACTAAAAAAACCACTTTTTCAATGAACCCAAGCAGTCGAAACTGAATCTCCCCTTTTTTCAGGAAATGAAAAATCAAAAAAAGCACAGACATAACGACCGTCTGAACTCCGTGAACCGCGATGATTCCAGTTCTCCACTTTTCTACCAGAGGTATGTCCGAACCTTCCTTTAAAGAAAAAAGAATTATATGAAGCAGATGAACAGGTACGGCAATTATCGATATATAATAAAGGCGCCGGAAATTAATCTGGGTCATCTCCTGAAATACAGATTCATTCAGTACAGATTCTCTTTTCACTAATCTGACTGCAGCAGAAAAGACAACGTGGATAAAATCTATGAGCTTTAAAATAATATACTGCCTACAATATCCGTCTTTGTAAATAACTGAAAACCATTCCAAATGAAGATTGAAACCCTTTTATAATTGTGCAATCTAATCTACCTACACTGTATTAGAGCTATTTTTTAAAGATTTTTTTCACAATAAAGCAATTTTCCAGAGATTCTTTTGTGCTGTTTTAATAAACCAGCAGGACTGATGAATCTTTCAAAAAACTTGCTTGAAAATCCGTAAAAGTCTGCGAAAATTGTAGAGTAATCAGTCAATCAGGATTTACTATGAAAACAAGATTTATCATTAACCCAGAAGCCGGTGACGGCAAGACAGACAGTCTCTGGCCTAAAATAGAAAAAGAGCTGCAGGATCATTCTGTATCTGCAGATAAAGTTTATACTTCAAAAAAAGGTGATGGAATTCGGCTGGCTAGACAGGCACTTGATCTGGGATTTGAAAGGGTCATCTCTGTCGGAGGAGATGGAACTTTAAATGAAGTTATGAACGGTTTTTTTGACGAGGAAGAACTGATCAATCCTGAAGCTGTTTTGGGTTTTATTATGACAGGAAGGGTGAACGATTTTAGGAAGACACTCGAAACTCCATCCGATCTGGAAGGTTCACTTACAAAACTTCTGCACGGAAAAATACATAAAATTGATCTTGTAAAAGTGAAATACATTGCCCACGAAGGAATGATCAATACTAGGTTCAGCATCAATATGAGCAGCTTTGGCATAAGCGGAGATGTATGTAAAAAGGTCAATGATTCAAAACTAGGAATCATCCTTGGAGGGACAGGAGTTTTCTTTTATGAAAGCTTAAGTGCTTTGGCTGATTATAAAAACAAAAGAGTTGTATGGAAGATTGATGACGGAGAAGAAACAACTGGAAACATCAGACTGTTTGCTGCAGCCAACGGAAAATTTGCAGGCGGCAGTATGCTCTTCGCACCTGATGCAAAAATAGACGATGGCATTATGGATTATCTTATTGTTGAAGATATGAATGCTATGAGTTCTCTTCTCCATTTAAACAGACTTTATTCAGGAAACTATTCCGGTATGCCGGGAGTCACTACAGGAAAAGCAAAGAAGATTGAAGCGGACAGCAGAGAATCTGTGCATCTGGAAATTGAAGGTGAATGCGTCGGGAGACTTCCGGCAGTCTTCTCTGTAGTCCCTTCCATTTTAAATGTTCAGTTCTGATTGAAATATAAATTCATTCAGAGCTTTCATCCAAATCTGATGAATTCTTTCTGTTGAGTAATTTCTTGTAACATACTCCTTTCCATTGCGTCCCATACGTTCTGACTTTTCTGAACTGTTTACAAAAAAATTCAGCATCGAAGTAAAACTCTCTGAGTCTGAATAGAACAGTCCCCCATTGCTGCGAACACAATGGGCGCGAAGAACTTCACAATCCCCATTCACCAAAACAGGTCTTTCCATCAACCATGCTTCCATCAGTGAAATTGAAAAACTTTCATGAGGCGATGGATTGATGAATACAGAACAGTTTTTCAGGAACGAGAATTTTGTCTGTTCATCCACATAACCTGTCTGAACAATCATATCATTCTTTTCCAATTCATCCCCTCCGCCGACAATAACCAGTTTATGAGGGTGATTACTCAGGTTCTTCCATTCCAAAAAATACTCAATCAGTTTATGAACATTTTTCCCTTTCTCTACGCGACCGACATAAAGTATATAAGGAGAATCTAATATACTTCCGGAAAGTCTTTCCATTTTAGGCAAAACAACATTCATCCCTGATATAAAATTCCTGGATGGAGAAAAACCGAAAATTTTTTCGAAAAGATCCCTCTCTTCCGGTGTATGAAATGAGTAAAGCAGATCATCCGAAAATGCTTCTTTGTATATCGGAAAATAGATCGGAGGCTCATCATGAACTGCCGGACAGAAAACAGCCTTTCCCTTGAACAGAGGTATTGTCCTTAATACTGGAAAATATAAATAAGAAAAAAAAACAGCACAGTCATAACTCTCTGCATCAGATGCCAGCCGACTGATTAAGGAAGGAGTGTTCGGACCTTGCATCTCAAGCCATTTTGAATATTCCCTTTCGGAAACATTCGGAAACCTTTTTAGAATTTTAGAATAAAAGGAATTGAACTTTCTGATATCTCTCTCTTCAGAAACAGGAAAACGGTGAATAAACATTGAACCAAAACTTTCGGTTCCTGGCTGAAATTCATTTTTCCAAGTTAAATAATTTCTTGCACAACTGGTATAAATATGAATTTCAAATTCCTTTGAGAGAAGCATTGCAATTTCCAATGCAAGTCTCTCAGAACCTCCAAAAGCCTGGGGATGAAAAATAGGTGAAATGAATGCGAGTCTTTTCATTTATTATGAAGAAATTTCTGAAACTGTTCTTCGTCTCCATTAAAAAAATTCAAATCAACGTCTCCTGAAATTCCTGACAGCTTACCTTTATAATCGTACTGCCAGAGAGTCCACTTTCTGACTTCAGGAAGTACAGGTTCTTCATGACCCCAAGGGTCACTGATCCAGAGCTGATAGTCACTGACCTCACCTGTAAGGTATTTTTCATAGAAGTCCCAAATCACATAAAGGATCGGCTTCTTATCATATTCTCTTTCCAATGCATCCGAAAATATCTTCAGTTCTTTCAGGAAAAATTCTTTGGATGGGGGTTTATTGCAGTTCTTATATAGCTCCAGATCTATCACGGGCGGAAGTGCAGATAATTCTTTCGGGACATTCTTTATGAAATTTGCCGCCTGTTTCTTCGCATCCTTGCATAGCCGATAAAAATGATAGGCACCTCGCGGAACTCCAAGCTTTTTAGTTTCTTTCCAGTTTCTTTGAAAACGGCTGTCCACAAAATCAGTTCCCTCTGTAGCTTTCATATATGCAAATCTCAGACCGGTACCCTTTGTCTTTTTCCAATCAATCTTTCCTTGGTAGTGTGATATGTCTATTCCCCATATTCTGTATCTGTCCCTCAATTCCGGAAAAAGCTGAGTTCTTTTTGCCTCCCGGGTTTTCTCTGAGCAGGATGTAAAGAATAACAGAATTGAAATCAAGCAGCTGAAAAATATTGCAGATTCAAAAAAAAACAGATTTACCAGTTTTATATTCTTTTTCATTAAAAATTATCCATTATATTCGGTATGCTCAGTTTCTTTGAAATCAAATTTGTAATCAGTATTTTCCTTCAAACGATGCAAAAATTCCGATATCGGGTGACGCTGCAAAATTGATAATATCCTCTGCAAAACCAACTGTCAGAATTCCTGATTCAAAGTATTTTTGAAACCCAAATCCAAGCTGATGAACAGGTTTCCCGAGTTTTCCAAAACGCCTAAACGGAGCTTCCGTCGCCACATATTCAATAAAAAATTTGGAAGTATCTGTAAAATCAAAAGTATAGGATGATCTGAAAATCCATCTGGTCCTAGGAAGTTCAAATGAATAAAACTGCCTGGATCCGAACCAATTATGAGATACTGCCCCTTTGACTTTGGAACGTTCAGAAAGTTTTTTTTCCAGTGTAACAAAGAAAGCATAATCAGTACCGGGACTAGCCATCATATAACTGTTGTGTACAGGAAACTTTGCCTGCATTCCGACTTTGATTCTGCTGATGACACTTCCCTTGTAAACATCTGCCTCAGTAAAAAGTCTCGGATTCCCCTTCCCTAATCTGTCCTGTGCACTGAGAGCAATGACTTCAGTAGGATAGTTTTTTGTGCCTGCGAAAGGAGTATTAAAATAAATGAAGTCCCTGTATTTGGATGCAGCAATGGCCTCCACTGAGGTAGGCGGATCAGATGCATCTCTTGGATATTTCCGATAATCATTGTCTCTAAAAAAAGTTTTAACAGGATCATCATCAATCAATCCGTAAAATCTGCCGAAAGGTTCATAACTTACATTTATCCTGTTTCGGGGATACTGCCGTCGGCCTCCCTGAGTTACTCCTGTCGCAGAATGAAATGTTTCAATAGAAGAATCAAATGTTCCTCCCCCCTGACTGATATAAGAAAAGGCTCCGCCAATACTCCAGGAATCGAACAATGCATATCGAACAGTGGCCTCTGCCTGTGCTTCCTCACCGTCTATCATAAAATAGTTTTTCTGGCGTGACCATACATTCATATATCGCATAGTGACTCGTCCTGAAATTTTTCCTTTTTCCAAAACTGGATTATCAAGAGGAAGGAGAGGGCTGCGGATGACTTGAAAGTTCACACCGTAGGAATAATCTGAAAAAGACTGTATGGAGGATGTAATGATAAAAAAAGGCAGGATGATTTTATTCAGTCCTGCCATTTTCAGTAATTTTACAGAACTGTTGCGAATCTTCTTGATCTGCCTCTTCTCTCCCAGTGAGTAGTCAGGTAATAGACCCTTTTTTCAATTTCTTCATTCAGCATCTTTGCTGATTTTTTTTCATTGTCTCGAGGAAACTGATCAGGTGTAATTGCATTTCCTATATTATAAACAATTTTAGTTTTGAAGGCTGCACCGGAGAGAAATGCCTGAGGAGTAGACATATTCCAAGCTCCGCTGATTCCGCTTGGAATGATTGGAACGTTGGCTCTGATTGCAAGTTTGGCAGCAAGTGCCTTGAATGGACCCATTACTCCAGTAGTGGTTCTTGTTCCTTCCGGAAAAATGGAAACGATTTCTCCAGAGCGCAGAATATTAGCAATGTACTCTTCCAGTTCATCATAGTATGCAACTGCCGCTTTGGCATCATTTCCGTGATAATTTCTGACAACCGGCATACCGCCCCAGTGCTTCAACTGACCGGAATACAAGTCAGCCGCTGTGTTCAGTACATCCTCGAGCGCCGCTTTCAGGAAACTGAGAGCCGGCAAATTTAAAAGAGAATTGTTTTGGGAAAGAAATTTTAGAATCTCTTCCTGCGGGGAAAACAGTTCATTTTTAGCGAGAAATATAATTTTTCTGGGAAGAAAAACACCCTGTATTGGAGGATCTAAAGCATCTGTGTGGTTGCAGACTAAAACAGCCCCACCCTGTTTTGGAATATTTTCTTCACCAGTGATTTCAATTTTGTATATTGCGTTCAACAATTGTTTTAAAAGGAAAACTGGAATTTCCCGAGGAATGTAAAATGACTGAGCTATTTTAAGAATTTCGTCCATATTGACTCTCTCAGTAAAAGATTTGATAGAATAATAAAAAAGCAAGGGATTTTTTTCAGGGCAATTTATCATTAGGTCATGAAGCAGATTTTTTTGGTTCGCCATTCCAAATCAGACTGGGATACTCCTTTTGAACGAGATCATGACAGAGGTCTTTCTCTTCGCGGAATAAAAAATGCGAAATCTCTGCGTAAGATTTTTAAATTGTATGGAATTTTTCCCGAAAAGGCCTATATTTCGGATGCAAGAAGAGCAGTAGAAACATTCAAGATCCTCAACAGAAGAAAAGAACTTCTAAGTAATTTTTTAATTACGCATGAACTGTACGACTGTAATGCATCGCAGTACTTGGAAATTATAAAAGATTTGAGTAACGATATTCAGTCGGTTTTATTTTTGGGACATAATCCTGAGATGGAAAACCTAGCTAATATTCTGATCGGCGGGGCAAATCATAACTTATTTCAAAAATATGCAACATCTTCTTTCCTCTCAATAACATTTGAACGGGATGAATGGAAATATATAGCTGAACTTCCAAACGGGAAAATCAATTTCTTTTGGATTCCGCCAAAATCGAAACCCTGAATGAGGCCATACTATGCAGATACTGATTTCGAAAGAAGAAATTTCTGAGAGGGTAAAGGAACTCGGAAAAAAAATTACGTCTGATTACCAGAATAAATCTCTGATAGCACTTTGTACATTAAAAGGCAGTATTGTTTTTTTTTCCGATCTCATCCGGGAAATCGAACTGGAACTTGAAACAGAATTCATCCGTGCTTCTTCTTACGGAAAAGAGAAAACCTCTTCAGGTGATGTAAGACTGGCTTTTCCTTCTGCACTGAGTCTGATTGGAAAACATGTACTTCTGGTAGAAGATATCATTGATACTGGAATGACTCTGGATACAATTGTAACCTCTCTTCATACAAGAAACCCTGCCTCTATAAGAGTCTGCTCTTTATTGCTTAAAAAAGATGCAGCTCGACCTAAAACTAAAATTGATTATGCAGGTTTTGAGATAGGAAACGAATTTGTTGTAGGCTATGGCCTGGATTACGCTGAAAAATACAGAAATTTAAATGATATTTGCATTATATAACCTAATTCTACTGTCTGAATAAAAATGATGACCTGCAATTTCCATGAGTGAAACTGACACTTAATCCTGATTTTTCTCGTGAATTAAAATTCCGAAAAAATAATTTCAAATCAGGGTTATGCTTTGCCAAAATTACAGATTCCGGCCTTTATATCCCTTTTAAGTGAGGCGATTTAAAAGAAATTTCCTGAACATTTTTTAGTGATAGACTTTATGACTGCAAAAATTAGGATAATAAAATTGATTGATAATTTGCAGACAAACATTTTGTCTGCTAAATTCTGTTTAGAGGAAAAGATGGAAAATACAGATTTTGATATAAAGACGTCAGCCTATAAAAATTACACATTGGTGACCTTTCTAAATCTCAGTCAGCTTGACCTATACAAAGTGACAGAACTTGACAGTATTTTCAAAAAGGGAAATGAATCCGGCAGACTCGACTGGATACTGGATATGTCGTTGATAGAATTCATTGACTCAAGCGGTTTAGGAGTTCTTGCAAGGCAGGCTATGTTTCTGAACAAAAACGGGAAATTACTGAATCTCATACATGTTCATTCTGGAGTCGCTCACCTATTCAAGGCGAGCGGCTTTGAAAAACTGTTCAGAATTTATCCAGATTTGAGCTATATTATTTAAAACTCAAACTTTTACTTCTTAAGCAGAATCTCGAGAGTGTCGGCAAATGCTTTCATTGCATCAACAGTAGTAAATATACCTACCACTTTACCATTCTGCATTATGACAGTTGATCCATATTTATGAGACCCCATCTCTCTCACAACGTCATCTAAAGGTGCGTCTGGCCCGACAGAATACGTATCTTTATGAACTATATCCTGAACAAGTGCCTTTTCCGGATCAACACCCTGAAATGATTCCAACAATCTGATATCTCTGTCTGATATAATTCCAACAAACTCCTCACCCTTCATTACCGGCAGGTGCCTGATTCCGTGCTGTGCCATAACTTTATGCGCTTCTGCTACGGATTTATTGGCTTGGATCGTTTGAATTCCTGTACTCATATACTTTTGAATAGGTGGTATGTTCTTGTGCATAAGCTTGTCCCTCGTTTTATAGATTCTCTGTATATCAGAGCTTTTCACTGAATCAGCAGCAGCATACTTTCAATAAATTTATGAAATTGACTGCCTGTCAATATTCAGTAACCATTTTTGAATGTAATTATTATATTCGATTTTGCAACTAAAACATATTCCCATAATCGTTTAGGAATACTGATAATTATCATATTGAGTCATATAAATGTTTTTCAAAGCTTTAGCTGTCGGAAAAAACTGATTTATCAGCTCAGCAGGTCTATTGTCTTTTTAAAGTCCCGATTTATTGCTTTTGCGCCCGAATCTTCCCTCTGTGCATTCTTTGCAAGATCGAAAGCAGTTTCCTGATAGAAATTCTGTATCCCCTTTTTTGCTCCAGACTTAAGAAGCAGGCCGACTGTATCATACCATCCGTTCATTGCTGCTCTGTGCAATGCAGTAAATCCAGCCTCATCCTGATTATTTATGTCTATATCATTTTCAATCAGAGAACAAATTGAACCGATGTTTCCATTCATACCGGCAATTACGATCGCAGGCATATTGCCTAAAAAACGGTATCTGCTGCTCGCGGACAATCCTTTGCTCAGCAGATGTTTTGTGATCTGGTAAATATCCTTTTCCTGTATATCCGGATGTTCTGAAGGGCAGAATGAAACTGCCCAGTACAAGGCATCGCGTTCTTCTTCATCCTTCCAATCTGCCGAAACACCTCTTTTTAGAAGAGCTTCAACATCTGCTAAATTTCCTTTTGAGACCGCTTCTGCGAGTTCCTGACTTTCAGACATTTTCATTGCAACTCCCCATCCACTTCTTAGATTTGTTCTTCCAGATGAAAGAATTATCACTGTCAGAAAAATTTGCAAACAATATATCTGAATGCGCTGCAGTATTTAATCTAAAACTCTCTTGTCAATTTTGATTAAAATGAAAAAATGGATTCACCGAGATCTTAAAAAGTCGGCAAGTCTCAAAAAAGCCTCCTATGTTCATAAAATATTTTATAGACAAACTTCTGATTGTTTTTCTTCTTCTGTTCTTATGTGCTCTTGAACTGTCGGCTCAGAACAGACTTGTCATCAGAAACCCAAGACCCTTTGATTCTGAAAAGGATTCCGTTTTGGAAGAAACAATTAGAAAATCTCTGGAAAAGGATCTTTCCGGTCAATATTCTGTTGAATTTACAGAAAAAGAAGCATCAGGGTTTTCTGCAAATTCTGAAAATTATGCCTACATAAATATTGTTTATACAAGAGAAAAAAATTTCCCGCCGAATATATTTGCACAGATTTATAATCCAAAAACCGGTGAAATGATTGATGCAGTTTCCGTATCCACCAAATACGATCTTATCAGAGAAATGGAAGCTGAACTCGACAAGAATGAATTCAATATTCCTGATTCTGAAAGGGCATCTGAATTTTCCAGAAAACTGGAAATCACGCTGAAACTTAATCCCGGAAGAAAAAAACAGGATGAGAATATTATAGAACATCTTACAAAAGAAAAAATTGGAAAGTCTCCTGAATTTCAAAAGCATAAAATCAGCAAAGCCGATGCTTCCAAGAGTGTATTTCTTCTCCTGGAAGAACAGATTGTTGTTACTGCAACGAGAACAAAATCAAAGATTAAGGATGCTCCTGCTGCAGTTTATGTAATTACGAGAAAGCAGATAGAAGAAAGAGGTTACAGGACGCTGATAGACGCACTAAAGGATGTTCCAGGATTTGATTTTCAGCATACATACGGAGTATATCCTGAGCTTGTTCATCAGAGAGGTCTGATCGGTGAAAATACAAGATCATTAGTCTATGTAGACGGTGTATCCGATAACAATATTTCTGGAATCGGTCCTCTTGGCGGAACTCTTCATTTCCCATTAAGCAATATTGAACGGATTGAAATTGTATCCGGACCTGCATCCAGTCTTTATGGTGCGAACGCATTTAACGGGATCATCAACATTATAACCAGAGACGGAGTAAATTCCAGCGGCAGTCACGTGGAAGCTGTATATGGCGGATATGAAAGCGGCTTCAAAAGACCTGGGGCAGGTCTGAATTTTTCTTTCAGAGGAAAAAGTCAGTTGATGGATATGGGTTACAGTATCGGTGGGCAGTACTTTCAGACACAGGGTCCTGATTTTGGAGGCATTCAAAGACTTGAGAGGCAGACTGTAAATCCGTCCGGCGCTAATTATGCTAATCCGAATGATCTGAATAATTCTTTGGAAAACAAAGCCTGCGGTGGTGTATGCACCTCAACCAAAGGAGTCGGCTACACCTGGTCGCCTGGATTCAACTCGGCAAACGTGGATACGTATAATGTTACTGCAAAATTTACATTTGGGAATTTTAGATTTCAGACAGTCAACTGGCAGTATCTGAACGGATTTGGAACTTTCACAAATGGAACAAACAGATATGATGTAAATGAAAGGGGACTGGAAACAGCCCTTTTTGACGGCAGAAACAATGCCAGAAGGGCCGGAATACTTCTTAGAAATTCTACAGCAAGAGGTACAAGAGGCGGCCAGTACAATTTCAAAAACAACAGCATTATGATTGGACATACCGGCAATATCACAGAAAATCTTATTTTAGATTCTGAACTGACTTTAAGAAACACTGAAATTTTGGGATCCAGTTTTCAGGATAATACAGTAAGAAAAACTACAGACAGTTATTATAACTATGTCGGCAATGTTTCCACATCAGTCACCTCCAGACCGGATCATTCATATCAGCTCGAAGAAAAATTGCAATACAATATAAATACAAAACACTCGTCTGTTCTTGGGCTGGTTGCAAAACAGTCGGATGTGCCTGAATTTTCGACTTTAAGCAATTCATCAATAGTAAACTATTCTGCTGGCTCTGCAAATACTGCAAATATCAATACGCTGGCTCAGGATATAAACAATCTTCCAAACAGAATCAGGATCAACGGGTACGGCTCATTTTATCAGCACACATACAAACCATCGGACTACTGGATTTTTTCTGCCGGTTACCGCGTCGATTATAATACTGTATTTGGAAGATCGCAGACACCAAGAGTCAGTGCAATCTACAAACCGACTCAGAACCTCACATTAAAACTTCTTCTTGGAACAGGTTTCCGTGAACCCAGTGCTTATGAATTTCTGAACAGAACTTCCACGAGGAAGGAAAATCTGAATCTCAGGCCAGAATACCTTCGATCTATTGAATTTGGCATAGCATACAGATGGAATAAACTTTACCTGTCTGCACAGAGTTACTATAACAGAGTCACCAATCTGATATCTACAGTCAGAACACTGGAGCCGATTCCGGGAAATACAAGCACCTGGCAGCAGAATCAGAATGTGGGAAAAGCGGAAATATTTGGTACAGAAATTGAGGCAAACTTCAGCCTTACTGAAAAATTTTCACTGAACGGGAATTACACCTACAGTGAAGGAAGATATTTTGATCTTTCGAGATCACTGACCTCTTCTCCCTCTTCCTATGGAAGGCCTGGAGATGATATATTTTCTGACATTCTAAATGCTTATAAAATACAGAATATACCATCATCTGGACCAATACCGCACATAGCACCGCATAAATTTTATCTTGGAGCAGTATATAATTTCTGGAAAAAAATGAGCCTGTATGCAGGAGTAAATTATGTCGATATCAGAAGAACGATAGTCACAAATCCAGTAAAAACATCTCCAGGTTATATAATGGGCAAACTGAATTTCAGATGGGATGATTTCATTAAAGAGGGTGTATATCTCAATATACTCGCGGTAAATCTTTCCAATGATCTTTTTTTTGACCCAGGCGTCATCGGAGGTACAGGAAATCTAGGATCGGCTCCTACACTTCATCCTCTGGAAAAAAGAAATATCTGGATTTCTCTGGGGTATAATTTTTAATGATAAAAATGATTTTCCAAATTTTAACAAAATATCGCATTCATTCTTATGTCCTTCTTTTTATAATATCACTTATAAGCAATTGCAGACTGAATGCTGATGAAACCGGAGAAATATCAGTTCCAATCATTGTCTCATCAAACAATCCAATCTATCTGCAGGCACTGGCTGGATTTCAATATTCTTTCAGGCATAAAAGCTCTATCTATTATATGAATTCTGCAAGAGAAGAGTATCCTGATATAAAGGATTTCTATTCGCAAATATCAAGTCAGGAACCGCCGCTGATAGTGACAATTGGAAACGATGCAGGGAGAACAGCAAGGGAATACATTAAAGATAAACCTACCCTATTTTTAATGATTGATGCACCAAAATTAATGAAACCTGAGCAGGGAAAATTCTGCGGGTATGAAAAGGATGTTTCGTTCTCAGAATATTTCAGCACTCTCAGGGAATTGAATTCTTCTGCCAGGAGAGTCCTGACAGTATACAGCACAGAGGAAGGTGAGATTCTGACAGGGGCCGGTGAATATGAAGATATCTGGAAGGGTGTTCTATTCAAAAGACTCAAAGCCGGAAGCAAAGATGAACTCAAAAGAATATTAAACGATAATCTGGGTAAGTTCGATGCATTTTATATGTCTTCCGACAGAATTTACGATCAGGAAATTTTTGAATATGTATCTGACTTCTGCAGGAAGAACAAAATTATATTAATGACATTATATCCTGCATTGGTGGAGCTGGGAGCAACATTCGCTCTTGTGCCGGACTTCTCCAGTCAGGGGGTATCGGCAGGTCAGATGGCAAACCAGATTACTGAAGGAAAAGCCGAATGCGAAATGGGACCGGTGCTTCAGCCGGAACAGCCTTTACTGTATTTAAATGAAACATATTCACTGGAATCCGGAATTACAATTCCCGAGTCTCTTAAAATCAAACTCAAAACAGACAGAATGCTCTCCTTTGGAATAGAATTATACTATAAAAAAATGTATAAATCTGCAAAAAATATTTTTCAGTCAATTCTGAACAGAGATCAAAAAAACAAAACGGCGAGATATTACCTTTCTGAAACAGTCAATGTATCGGCAAAGGCTGAAATTGATATTAACTGGAAAAAGGCCGAAAAACAATTGAAGGCTAAAAATTACAGAGATGCTAGGAATTATTATAAAAAAATACTGGAACTCAATCCGGAATATCTTCCAGCCAGGGATGGAGTAGAAAATTCCCTCAAAAATGAATCTGATGGTATTCGTCAGGATGCAAAAAACAAAGATTCTGCAGGCTTTCAGTTTCAGGCAATGAGAAGATATAAAGAAGCACTGACTATTCTTCCTTCCAATAAGGAAGCCCAGAATGAACTTTCTTCAATTCGTCAGAGAGAATTGAGGAAGCTGGATGAATATTTCAAAGCCGGTCTGACATTTTATAATAAAAGAGATTATTCCAGGTCACTGGATATTTTCTCAGATCTCCTTCTTCTGGTTCCGGACGATAAAAAAGTTCAGGAATATCAAAGGCTTTCGCAAATCAAAAAGAATGCTATGTACAGACTGTCAAACTGTCAGAATGGGACTGATGAAAAATGCTCACTTCTGAAACGGAAATGAAGACGCGAATTCCGAATGGATTTTCAGCAGATTTCAATTTCGCGAGACACTTCCATATCAGCTGTGCTCAAAGCAATTATTTTATATTACAGCAAAAATCAGGAGCCTTTGAATGAAACTTCAGTTTAAGCTGACTTTAGTCATCGGAGGAGTTGCACTTCTCAGTGTCCTGCCTCTTTCCTATTTTTCACTGAAACAGAGTCAGAAGATTATTCTGGAAAAGACGACCGATGTATGCAGAAATCTTGCACAGAACATATCGAATATCGCAAGAGAAGAGCTTTTTCTAGACAACACTTACGATGGAACCCAGTCTGTAATTTCCAAACTGAAAGAATCAGAAATCACCGGTTTGATAGACGCATATATTATAAATGTATATGGCAGATTTGTAGTGGATATGCATAATAGAAAAACAGGTCGGATGATTACCAAAGAAGAGCTTCAGTTTTTTGAATCAATCACTAAGCCTTCGTCTGACAGTTATGAAGTGCAAAATTCCGAAATTCTCCGATTCAGTTTTCCTGTCTATCTCGACGAATCACATCCGTTAAGAATAGGATTTGCAGTAATTGAATTTGATCAGAAAATTCTGTACGAACCGGTCAGGAACATAAGAAATTTTATAATATATTTGGCCATAGGAATATTCGTATTAGTAATTATAGTGTCAATCCTTACGTCCGTTGCAATTACGAAACCGATCAGCAGACTCACTGACGGTGCAAAGATTATCGGGGATGGAGATTATCAGCACAGAATATTTCTGTCTGTAAAAGATGAAATCGGCTCACTTGCACTTGCGTTCAATGATATGACTGAAAGAATTCAAAAATCGGATAAATTAAAGAATGACTATATGACTGCTTACAGTCGATTCGTTCCCCAGGAGTTTTTGAAATTTCTGAAAAAAGAATCTATTCTGGACATACGGCTAGGAGATCAGATTCAGACAGAAATGACAGTTCTGTTTTCTGATATTCGATCTTTTACAAATCTCTCGGAAACAATGACGCCTAAAGAAAATTTTGACTTCCTAAACGCATATCTTGAAAGAGTCGGTCCTGTTATCAGAAAAAACAACGGCTTCATAGATAAATATATCGGCGATGCGATAATGGCACTCTTTCCCTATACTCCCGAAGATTCCATTCAGGCCTGTGTCGAAATGCACAAAGTGATTCGTGTGTATAATGATAAAAGAGATAAAAGAGGATATAAACCGATAAAAATAGGTGTTGGTATTCATACAGGAAATCTGATGCTGGGGACTATCGGCGAGAACCAGAGGATGGACGGTACAGTGATAGCAGATGCAGTAAATCTCGCATCACGGATTGAAGGGCTGACAAAGATGTATGGTGCAAATACAATTATCAGTGAAAGAACATTTTTCGGACTTCCCGATCCGGATAAATACCATTACAGGCAACTGGACAATGTGCAGGTAAAAGGCAAAAAAGAAGTTGTATCCATTTTTGAAATTCTGGACGGGATGGATGAAGACATTCTGAAGCTGTATATAGACACCAAAAGAGACTTTGAAAAGGGCATACTTTCTTACCAGATACAGGATTTTAAAAGTGCTTTGGAGTGTTTTATGTCCGTTTCTAAAATTAATCCTGGGGATGCTGCTTCACTGAGATATATCGACAGATGCAGAAAGGCCATCGAATTTGGAATCAGTGAGACTTGGGATGGAGTGGAGAGATTAAGCACAAAATAATTTGAATTAATTATTTTTTAAATAATTTCTCACCAATAAAGCATCTTTCAAGTTCTTTGGATTATGAGTTCTGATAAAATCTACTCCGGATTCTGCAAGATAAATTTCAAGAGCAAGTGAACCTATGACTCTATTCTCGGGCGGCACACCGTTCAAGATTGCACCTATAAATGATTTTCTGGAAACTGAAACCATAACCCTGCCAAACTCCCGCTTGAAGTCGGATATATTTTTCAGCACCTTAATACTCAGATTTGGATCCGAACCGAGAAACATACCCATCCCAGGATCAAAAATCATCTTTGCTTCCGGCACACCTGCAGAAATCAGTTTTTCTCTTTGAGCATTCAAAAAATGATAAATTTCACTCATTACATTATTCTCAGACAGATTGGATTTTTCAGATGCTTTTTCTCCTGAATTGTGAGAATACATCAGTATCAGATCCGGAAGAGACTGACTGTATTTTTTTAATATCTCCAATGAATTTTCGTCATTGAATGCTCTGATATTATTGATGTAGTTTATATTTGACTGAATTCCAAACTCTATGACTTCAGGTCGAAATGTGTCAATAGACACTCTAATCCCTCTCGACTGCAGATCAGGAAGGACTGATTTGATCCTTGTAATTTCTTCATTACAATCTATTGGAACTGCATGAATATTTGATGACTGAGCACCGATGTCAATTACATCTGCTCCTTCCGAAAAAAGAGAAAATGCCTTTTCTCTCGCAGAATTTTCTTCCAAATACAGACCACCGTCTGAAAACGAATCAGATGTAATATTCAGTATCCCAAAAACTTCCATTCTTATTTCCAGAATGCTGCAAGAAAATATCCTGCAAGCACAAGCCAGGAGACAACCTGACCTAATAAAAATGAAAAAGCTGCTCCAGACGGTCCCATTTCCGGGATAAGAAGCACATCAAAAAAAACTCCAAAGATCAGTCTTATCAATGCGAGAAATGCCAGGAAGCTCGGCTTTCCCATTGCAAAAAGAGCAATACCAAGCGGTGCAAAAACCATCTGAAGAAGGTAGTTCGGATATAGTATTTTAAATACGGGTATAGAATCCGAATATTTATTCTGAAACAAAAAATTTAGAATCGGTTCCGCCAGAAAATAACCGGGACTCAGTATAAACGAACAGAAAATACAGAAAGCTACAGCCTTCATTAAAAACTTGTTAAAGTCCTCGGTTCCGTAAGCCTTAGACAACCTTGGAAGAATTAATGAATTTAAAGTGGCAAAAACAATCAGAAAACCGCTGAAAAGCTGAAGTGCTGTTCCATACACCGCTACCGTTTCCGGTGTGTGATATTTTTTAAGGAAAAATATCTCTAATCTGTCAGAAGCTATTGCAAACAGAGAGGCTGCGAATGCCCATAGATTAAACAGTGCCAGTTCCTTGATTTTAATTTTAAAACCCTTAAATGTTCCTGTCCATCGTATCCCGTGTTTTCTGAAAAGGATAAAGAAAAGAAAAAGAGTAATGCCTGGACTGAGGCAGTAAATACTCAGAACGTCCAGATGATTTAATGATCTTTCATATAAAATATTAGAAAAATATAATATACCGAGTCTCATCAGATTTCCGGCAGGATTCCAGACAGCTAGTGATGCATATTCTCTATATGCGACAAGCATACTTTCAAAATAACTGATAAATGAGGTAACGAGTCCGCCGGATACAATAATAAAAACAGTTACCGGATCAAAATCATAAAAATACACCATCACCATACCGACCAGCGTCAGGATAAAAAGAGAAACAAGCTTAAGAAAAAGGGATGCTGAAAGCAGACTTCCCGTATCCATACTTTCCTCAGATTCTGCTGAAAGGTATTTGACCATTGCATTCGGCAGACCAAATTCTGCAACAGCCAGCAGAAGAGGGACATATCCCAGATAAAACTGCAGATGCCCATTTTCTGCTCGGGAAAGAATATTCACTGCATAAATCATAAATAAAAGATTTGATAAGGATGCAGAAGCTTTGGAAAAGCTTACTAAAAGAGATGACTTAAACATTTCCTTTCGAAAGATTTTCCCAAGAAAAGAAAAATTCATTACTTCCTTTTATACCTCAGCACAAAATACGGAGGAATAAAACTCAGATAAAAACCAATCAGCCAATATCTGGAAAAACGGAAGAGCATATCATCATGAAAATATTTTTTTCCAAGATAACTCAGTCCAAAATGAATAAATGCTGCCGGAAGAAAACATAGAATGGTCTTTATATAATCATTACGAAATATCTCATTCGAAAAATTCTCTTCAAATTTCTGCTTCAGGATAACATATCCGGCAAAAAAACCTGCAAAGGCCCCGGCACCCGAAACAACCTGAGCCAGTGATTCAATATGAGCCTTAGTCAGATTCTGGTTTTGCAGGAGTATTGGAGCAATACATAGAGCAGTAAGACTGAAAATTCTGGATCTGGCGGGAACTGGAGAATTTTTCCAGGAGTTTACGTCAGGGAATTCATTATTATCAAGAAATATATAATGTATGATCAAAAGAGTGATACCGGCCAGAATGGCTCCGCCTAAAATATCTCCCGGATAGTGAACCCCTGCGTACATTCTGCTGAAAGGAGTGAAGACCGCCATAAAAAGCGCAAATGATCTGATGTATATATTTTTAAATTCAAAAAAAACAAGAAGCCATACTCCTAACGATACCTGAGTATGTCCGGAAGGAAGCCCAAAGGAACCTTCATGAACCTGTGACTGAAACTGATCAAATGTCTGCGAAAGATGATGGGGCCTTGGACTCTGAAAATAAAATTTTGCCAGTCCGTTAAAAACGCCTGTTGAGCAGATTGCAATCATCAGTTTCCAGCCGAAACGCATACTGTAAAAGTAAAGAATGAAAGGCATAAACAGAGTGAAGAAGTTAGGACCTCCTGAAAAATGAGCAGCTACAGACAGGCCGTAAAGAATACTGCCCAGAATTCCATCCGGATGCGGAATTGCCTCAAGCAGGCTGTTGCCGAAAATATAATCATTTTGAAAGGGCGGTTCCATCAGAATTCCTCCACACTGCAGTGATTTTCATAAAGAACCAAAGTTTCACCGGAAATAATATGATGATCCACTTTAAGTCCTTTCATAAAATGATTTGGACTGAGACAGGATGCAAGAAAACAAATCTTTTCGCCGGGAACCCATTCATTTTTGTCCAGAACTTTCTCCTCTTTAAAACCATGATCCTCAGCTCTTTTCTTAAATGATTCATCGTGAGGACGCAAAATTCCTTTCATTTCAGAATGAGTAATTTTTGCAATGACAGCGGAAATCAGTCCTTCCGGTGCACCGAATGTTCCAATCAAGGCGTCGTACATCCCTTTTTCCAGACAGATATCAAGTACAGCCGTCACAGACCCGGAATCGATCAGACAGACGGAGCACCCTAAATCTCTAAGTTCTTTAATGAGTCTGTCGTGTCTTGGTCGGTCCTGAACCACAATTCTCAGTTCATCATTCGATTTTCCCAAATTCTCAGCCAAAGAATTGATGTTTTCAGTGAGTGGCGAGTATGGCTTAAATGCTGATTTCATTCTTGGACCAGCTATCCACTGTTCCATATAAGTTCCCGGGACTGGCCGAATACCATCCTTCTCAGAGAAAGCCAAAACAGACAATGAATTGTAAAGTCCCTTTGCAAAATTTGAAGTACATTCCAGAGGATCCACTGCCAAATCAAAAAGTATATCACCTTTCCCAAGGATTTCACCCTCATACAGCATAGGTGCATCATCCTTTTCTCCCTCACCAAGCACAATCCTTACACCAAACTCCAGGCTGGAAAGACTGAATCTCATTGCATCTACTGCGAACTGATCAGCTTCATTTTTCTTGTTTTTACCAAATAAGGGAAAAGCAGCTTTAGCTGAGTTTTCCACTGCCTTCCTGAATTTTTCGGAGAGAAAGGGAAGAGATTTTAACATACAGAATTCAAAGTAAATAAAACATTATATTGAGCAACTAAAATCTGTTTCTCAGCGGAATGTAAAATACTGAATTTTAAAAGATTCTGCGATCAAAAAAGACGCTTTTTAATCCGAAACTGAACTTTCCTCGAGATACCCTTCAATCAGTTCAAGCTGCTGAAGAGTCAAGTTGTGATATTGACAGTAAATCTTGAAGCCTGAGTCAAGTGCCTTAATCTGCCTGATGACTCCTCTCATCGTGATCCGTCTGTTTTTAGATATAACAAGATCAAAAATAATGATATCACCAAGATAAAATATTCTGGAATAATGTTTGTTGTTTGAATGGAAAAAGCTGATATCTGTCTGAGTAATATCGTAAACCTTGCATATTTCCTTGGATTCCTCATAATTTGAATAGAGAGAGATCTCCTTTTTGATTGCTGCTGCAACGAGACTGACAAGATTAAAGGCGTTCAGATCCAGTCTGGAAGAATTCGTTACCTGAACATACCCTATCGTACTGAACTGTCGGTATTTAATCGGAATGCAGATTTCGGCAGTCATTCCGTCATTTTTATCGGGTTTAACAGATCTAATATATTCATAATGAGGAATAAAACCATCAGGAACTGACAGTTTGTCTTCCCGATTCGGAATAAAAATAGGCTGATCGTAATGGTGCATCAGACGAAGCCTGTCGTCAGCTCGTTCATTCAGATATATATTATATTTGGAAAAAAGATGAGAGAGTCTGCTGGAATTGGATTTGATGATTTCTTTGATCTTGTCATCACTCAGAAATTTAGTAACATCGTTCTGAGAGAGAATATTTGTTACGGCTGCATTTTGAATTTCTCTATTTTCGACTGCCTGAACTTTTTCCTGAGTATCCCCTTCTTCTTTTACCACAATCCTCATTGGACGAAGCAGTTCATAAGAATCCTCTTTAGATATTACTTCACACTTGCATATAAAAGTTTTTCCTTGAGTGCTGATAAGAATTCTCTGAGAAGTCTTGAGATCAGGTTTTGGAGGCTTAATTTTTATCAGAAATTTTTCATAACTTATAAATTCACATGGCGGTGTTTTACCTTCTTCCGAAAGATACCTTACAGGATTTCTTGTAAAAACTGAGTTCAGTATTTTACTTATATTTTCCTTATCTGATATTTCCATACACGAATTCCATTTTGTCTGATTTTTCCAAATCCCAAGAATAGATTGACTCGATCTCCTTACCAGTGTTTTTTTAAGGAAGCTGAAAAATAATTAGTTTACTAAACTGAATTTCTGGCTTTGCCTTACAGCGAAATTTGAAACATTGGAGTGTTTGGCAGGGTCTTAAAATATCTGCGGTCAGACAGAAGCTTACTCAAAAATTTTTACCGTACGAATGAATGCCTTGCAGACAATATCAGATTTCTGCAAATAGAAATGGAGGCGAGTTTTTATGAATGTATCAAAACTTCTGGCAATTCTGTCCGTAATCGGCTTCAGTCTTTCCGGCTTTTTGTATTTCAAAAATCAGAAAGCAGAAAAAGCCTGCAAAGACGAGATCTTAAAGCAGGACTTAAATACAAAAGAAGAAATATCCGATGGAGGAATTTCCATTTCTGAAATTCTGGTAAGAGATGCCGTTCCAAACTGGAAATCAGTCAAATTTTTCAGCATTTCAGTTTCAATTCCCTATTCTGAAAAATGGAAAATTCGCTCTGTCGGAATTTCGATTTTTGATGAAGAGAATCAAGGCGGAGCTATTTTTTATCGATTTGGAAAACCAATTGACGGAGGAACTTTTGTCGAGAGAGAATATTTCCTCGAAAGATCCGAAAAGAAAAATCTGGAATCCCTGCTGAAGGAATTGACAGGCGGATGCGGAGAAGAGGTGGCATCTGAAAAAATCCAAATAGGAAATATTTATGCGGTCAAACATTATGCAGGAGGCGCAAGAGGCTGTTCTGTAGGTATAGCTGTAAATTCTGGAAAATACACTTATTCTCTGTACAGAAATTCTGACATAGGCCAAGATGCGCCTGAAATAAACGAAGAAATGAAGAAAATTATTTCCAGCATTCACTGAATCGCAAATCAATGCCGAGATCAGGTCACTGATTTCAATTTCTGACTGTTCAATCGATCGATCATTTCTCTAAGTTCAATCAAAAAAGTCAGAAAAATTTCTGCAGGGTTTAAATCAACTGACCAAAAATAGGCATACCTGCATTTCCTCCCAAAATTACATAAAATTCAAAAAACAATGACTTTTTTTAAAAATCGCAATGAAAAATGAACTGAAATGTCTGCCAATTTTTAAACAGTTAGACAAATCCCCGAAAATCAGAATAAAACAGTTTTTATCGAGCTTTGGAAATTTCAAAAAATTTGATTTTGAGAAATATCACTTCAAAAAAAAGCCTGCCGCTTTACTGGCAATATGCCCATTTTTTATCAATCCCTATTATATATGTACAGCTGGCTGGTGTATACGGAGATTAAAACTGCCAATATTGTTTCAATGAGATTGTACATAATTCTGTGAGTTTCCTAAATATAGGATTATTTACCTATGATCTGTAAGAGACGAATCCTGTACCTAACTTCAAGTGTCTATATTAAAAAATATTTCAAATCATTCCTTCTTGACAATAAAAGCCATATTCCCGATTTTTTGATATACAGTGGAAAAACAGGCAGTCGAAATCATAATATCGGGACCTGGATACGGGAAAAGAAAAACAGACATCGTTCCCGGTATCTACAAATCTGATGATGGAAAACTGTATCTGGATGCAAATGAGCTGGAAAATCTCAGCCGACAGTCCAGAAATCTCAATCTGCTCATTGATTCAGCTAGATCCATTATGGCTGAAATCAGTCTTGACACTCTTCTTGATCTTATTATCCAAACTGTAAAAAGCGTTATGAATGCAGACAGAGCTACTCTGTTTCTGATTGACAATGAAAAAAAACAGCTTTGGTCTAGAATCGCAATTGGAACAAAACAGGAAATCAGGATACCTTTTGGAATTGGAATTGCCGGATATGTTGCACAGTCAAGAGAAACCGTAAATATTCAGGATGCCTATTCTGATTCAAGGTTCAATCCGGAAAATGACAAAAGAACGGGCTATAGGACAAAATCCATTCTGTGTATGCCGGTTTACAACTCACAGGCCGAAATTATCGGCGTCATTCAAGTGCTCAATAAACTTACAGCAGAACATTTTACGGATGAAGATGAAAAACTCCTTGGGGCATATGCTTCGCTTGCCGGGATATCTTTAGCAAATGCTCAGGCATACGATGAGCTGCAAAAAGAAAGAGATCTTCTGGAAGTCAGAGTCAAAGAAAGAACGAAAGACTTAGAAGAATCCAGGAAGAAATCTGATGAACTTCTGCTGAACATTCTTCCGGTAGAAATTGCAAATGAACTCAAGGGGAACGGTCTTGTAACGCCAAAAAAATACGAGATTGTCACTGTACTGTTCACAGATTTTAAAGGATTTACTTTAGCCGCCGAAAAAATGGCACCTGAAAACCTTGTAGATGAGCTGGACAAATGTTTTCGCTACTTCGACGGTCTTGTCGAAAAAAACAATCTGGAAAAGATCAAAACAATCGGTGATGCCTTTATGTGCGCGGGCGGTATTCCTAAGGAAAACAAAACGAATCCTGTTGAGTCAGTTCTTGCAGGTCTGCAAATCTGCAAATATATGAACGATCTTAGAGCAGAAAAGGAAAAAAAGGGGCTTCCTTTCTGGGAAATCAGAATTGGTCTGCATACAGGGCCAATCGTTGCAGGAGTGGTAGGAAAAAAGAAATTTGCTTACGACATTTGGGGAGATACCGTAAATACTGCCAGCAGAATGGAATCATCAGGTGAACCGGGTAAAGTCAATATTTCTGTGGACACTTACAATCTAGTGAAAGATTTTTTTGAGTGCGAGTATCGCGGAAAGATTCCGGCAAAAAACAAAGGAACAATTGAAATGTATTTTGTACATGGAATAAAGCAGGAACTGTCACAGAGGAAAAAAGGGATTATCCCAAACAAGAAATTTCTGGACAAATTGAAAAAACTGCTTTAGCTATGAATAAATCCGGAAGCGCAAATTGAAAAAATTCTGAAAAAAAATTTGCTTTTCCCTCCGCAAAACAATACGCTGAAGATACAGAATTTCTTTAAATAACTTTCCGACAAACAGCTTTCACTTCTGAGTGAAATCAAAGCAGACATTTTCGGCAGTTGTTTACTGGAAAGGACTGTAGAACCGCAATATAATATGGAAAAAGAATAAGAGGTGAACTTTATGTGGAAGTTGGTTTTATTGATATTGGTTATATCGGCCTGCAAGCAGGAGACTTCAAAAATCTCAATGGAGAATCTGTCCATTCTAGGCATCAGGAACAGTCGGGTCACAGTTGAGGGTGCAGCTATCAAAGGTCTGGTAAAAAATGCTGTAGTAAACATCACACCCTTGAACAAAGATGGAACCTGCGACACAGGTACCATACTTGCAGCCGGAACAACAGACAGTGTAGGCGAGTATTCACTGACGTATGCAAAAACGGGTTCCAATGTATGTCTAATCATTAAAAAAAATCCGAATGGCAAGTCTGCCGTTTTTGATGAAAAGACGGGGCAGAATATTCTTATTGGAACAGATTCCAAATTTGAAATGCAGACCGTGATTCAAGAGAGCAAAATCAAAGCAAACAGAAAAAGTACCCTTGTCTCACCATTCTCCAGGATGCTTTTCAGCAGATTGAAGGTTCTCGCAAAACAGGCAGGAAGCAGTGCAGATATGAGCAAACTGATTCCACAGGCAAGCAAGGAAATTGTAATCCGGTTCGGGTTAAACAAAGGTTTTTCCAATACAAAGTCAGCAGAAACAAAAGCAGGTTCAGTGAGCGATAAAGACTATCCGGAACTTGATGATGTAGTAGTTGAACTTCAAAATCCTGAAAGCCCGGTCACAATGAAATTTCTTTCTATACTGATGGGTTTTTCTTACCTAGCAAGCAAGCACAAAAAAGGCACAGCTTTGACGATAGAGGATATAGACAGCATCATAGAAGCCCTTGCTGAGGATTTCAGTGACGGCATCTTTGACGGGGTCAATTCTTCCGGAACTGCTGTTAGAATTGGACCGTCCAAAACACCGCTTGGAAACAACTCTCTGACTGGGATATTTCTTCCTGCTGTTCAATCCTATTTTAATGAAGGCGGAACTTTGTATTTCGGTCAGAGCAGTTCTGCCCCCAATGTAAGCATTGTATCTTATTTTTCTCAAATTGTATTTGCAGATACTGTTTCTGTTGTCTCCGAATATTCCAGTTCATCAGCAGCAACGGCTCCGTCGATTTCCTTTGCAAGCAGTGTTTACGCACCGACTGAAAACACTGCAATGACAGCCATCACACCGACAGTTTCCGGAACAATAACATCTTGCACTTCAACCCCTGCTCTGCCTACTGGGATGAGCATAAACAGTACAACCTGTGCAGTCACCGGAACTCCAACTGCCAGAAAGACTTCATCCCTATACACCATCACGGCTTCCGGATCTGCCGGCAGTGCGTCAGCTACGATTACAATAGCTGTTATTCCGTCCACTTTTCTGAAAATCTTTTATACAGCCGGTTCATTGGGGCCTAATTTGGTCGGACCCAACGGTGATTCGACCTGTATGGCTGATGGAAACAAACCGGGTGGAGGAAGCACATATAAAGCAATGGCAGCACTGACAACCCGAAGAGCCTGCACTACCGCGAACTGTTCCGGAGGGGCTTCCGAAAATTTAAATTGGGTACTGTACCCAAACACTCAGTACAGACGCGGGGACGGCACCACAGTTATCGGAACAACAACGGCATCCGCTATCTTTACTTTCAATCTGACAAATTCCATTGCTGGAACTGCTGTTTTCCCATCTACTTTTTTCAACACTGACTGGACCCAAAGTGCCACGGAAAACTGCTCAGACGGGACATCCACTGGAGGAAATTTGAGATATGGAGCAGGAAATTCGAACACAAACACATCCATCAATAATGCATCCACGGGATGCAACACAGGCGGACGCGAACTTTACTGCGTGGAGCAATGATTTGAAAAACCTGAAAGCGACATTTCGAAATATCGCTTTCAGGTTTTTCGTCTGGTGACCCTCAGCAAAAAAATATACTTCCATAAAGAAGCGAAGTCTGTACAATTGAAATCCTGATGAAAAATCTGAAACTTCTGATAGTCTTGACTGCTCTGCTTTTCTGTAAAAATGATAAGAATTCATACAATAGTCTGATTGCTCAAATTTTAGGACTATCACCTCAGTATTGGCCTGCAATTCAGACAATTGAACCCAAAAGAGGATCACCTCAGTCACAGACAGTCTCCGGAGTAAATTCTGCAACCGCTGTGGTAATCAAAGGGAGAAATTTCTCCTTTATTCCATCCGAAAATATGGTAACATTTAATGGAATTTCGGCACCTGTAAACTATTCAACCGATAAAGAAATATGGACTTCTGTCCCAGGTGGAGCGACTACAGGACTTTTGTCCATTTCCAAACCAGGTGGAATTTGTATGAGTCTGGACAAAAAATCAGGTCCGGGCTGCGCAGCATCAGAGTTCTACATAGACTGTTATGCGCCTTACAGCAGAATGTATGGAGAAGAGACCCTGCTTAAAGTCGGAACAATTAGTAAAATCACATATGATTCTTTTGAAACTAAACCTTTTCGTGTAGAACTGTTAGATGGAGAGCATACGATCAGTATTTCATGCAAATCTCCCGTTTCGGTACGTCGTTTTACGAATACCTGCACAGCATCCGAAGAGACACAGAATGGATCTACTGTACTCATCAATCCCCAGTTAAAATTGACAGGCGGCTATACCTTTCAATTTTTCCTTTCCAGCACAAAAAGTGAATGCAGTATTCTGGCTCTGTAATTAAGAAAAAATTTACAAAAAAACACATTAAAAGAAAAATGAAATAAAACTGCTTCAAACAGCTTGGCAAAGTATTCAAAAGGAAATTAAAGCAGCTTCCTGTATCTGTTTTAATTTGAATACTATTCTGAATATTTGAAGCTTGGAAAAGGATGTAGTATGAAAAAACTGTACAGTGTATATTTAATTCTTGCGCTGATCATATCCTGTAAGGATAAAAATGAATCTAAACCGGCTGAAGCACCGGCAAAAGCAGATTCTTCCGGTCTGGTTCTGTTTGTTATTGGTGACGTGACGAATGCAGGTGCAAAAGTCAAATTAGGCGATGTAATAAAACAGAAAGATCTCCTGAAAGTCGGAAAAAAATCTGTATGTGATCTTCAGATCAAAGGTACAGAAATTACAATGAGAATCAAAGAGCAGTCGGAATTCAGCTTTGATTCAAAGACAGCTGGAAGCAAGGAAGATATTTCTGCAGAACTGCAGTCAGGATCAGCTATCTTCAATGTACAAAAAATGAAATCAGAAAATGGTTTCACAGTAAAAACCCCTGCTCATGTAGTTGGTGTGCGCGGAACAAAATTTGAAACAACGGTAACTCCGGACGGAAAAACAAGAACAAATGTGTACGAAGGAAAAGTTGCTGCAAAAATCAGAATAAAGGAACTAGAAAAGGTCTCAGATGAAGAGCTGAAAAAAAGTAAGAATATGACCGCTCTGCTCGATTCAGTATCAAACACTGAAGTAGTTTTGGAAAAAGGGCAAAGTGTTGTAGGAGATATAAAACAGGCAGAAAAAATTCTGAAAGATACTGGTCTTGCCGAAGCAGTTAAAAATCTGGATGCAGCAAAAATAGCTGAAATTGATACAAAAATTGATCCTGCAAAAACTTTAGAAAAGACGGCTAAAATTGCGAAAGAATCAAAACCTGCCGTTGCAGCAATTCCGCCTGCTGATTTTGAGAAGAAACTCAAAGAATACGAGGAAATTATTGCTGTAGAGACAGCTAAACTCAATGATTCAAATCTTACTAAAACTGCTTTGGCTGAAAGAGCAAAACAGAATGAAGAGAAAATTCTGAAAAGAATTGAAGAAATCACTGGAAAGTCTTTGGAAATCCTTGTGCTCAAAAACGGAACCAAAATCAAAGGTGTCATTTATCAGGAAGGTGATAAATATATTATCCTGACTTCATCCGGAAAAGAAGAATATGAAGCAAAAGATGTAGAAGGAACTGAATTTAACTGATGCAAATTCAGTAATTCGTTAAATACGAATACTAGCAGGGATTTACAGGGAGAAAATCCTTTTGAACCTCTTATAAGATGGGGGCTGTGTAAAAGCATAAATGACCAGCCCTCAACTATCGATATACAAACCTGTATATCTTTTCAAAACTACGATCAATTCTCTTTCTCGTAAACTCTTTCAACTGTCGTTTTGATTCCGCCCCGAATATTAAAATCCCCGTAAACTCGAAGAAATACAGGGTAAGCGTTTCGAATGATGTCTTCCGTGATTTTATTGATTACGTTTTCATGAAAGATGCCTATTGTTCTGAAAGAAAGTATGTATTCTTTGAGTGACTTCAATTCCAGACATTTTTCATTTGGAATGTAACTGATGTGAATTGTTCCAAAATCAGGCAGCCCAGTCTTAGGGCAAATTGCTGTAAATTCAGGAATTTCGAAATTTATAGTATACTTTCTTCCAGTGTAAACATTCCTGAAAGTTTCAATTTCAGGAGTCTGCATTTCAGGAATATGATCCTGTCTGTCATCATAACTTGAATTCATAAATCAACAAAAATAAAATTCAGCCATAATTCAAGGATTTAATAGATCTGAAGTTCTCTGCCAGGCTTCTGAAAATTGGCTAAACTCCGCAAGCTTGGAAGCCGCTGACTGATTTGCGAACCCCGCGCCTTCGCGTGAGGTTTGTCTGATTTGCTTTTAACAGCCCTTTTAAGATTAAACGGAAGGGTTTTCGGGTTTTTCTACCTTGGAAAGAAGATCTCTTGCAATTTCTCCTGCCTGCTGATTGATACTGCGGATCGACTCATAAATCCCGCCTATTGTCTGATTTTGGAAATCCTGAAATCCCTGAATTGATGATTCCAGAGGCTGAATCTGCTTGAGAAGTTCCAAAGGCTGATTTGCTATGGATCTGTGCACTTCCTCTACACTTGCTGCCCCTTTGCTGATTGCATCTTGTACTAAATCAATAAGTCCTCTTATCTGGCTCATATACTCTCCTAGTATTTATTCTTTCTGTCGAAAAAATGCAGACAGGATGCTTATTTTGTCCGAATTCGTTTTTTCTGCAAGTATTTTACAGATCTAATTATGCTTTCCCCGAAAAAATAAAAAAAATGATTTCATTTAATTGCTAACCTTATATACTATTCCCTCGAGGCTTATTCAGTATGGGATTTATTGATCTTTTTTCAGCAAAAGTGTTTTTTAACTTTTATTCATTCGGAACACTGCTGGTAACTATTTTCACTTTCCTTCTGGCACTTTTTTTTCTTACACTGCCAAACAAATCCAAGAGTACACTTCATTTAGGTATAGGGACATTTTTTCTGTTTCTGTTCAATTTCGGATATTTTTACGCCTCTTTGTACTATTCACCGGATGCCGCTTTCCACAGATGGTTTACAGGCGGTTTCATTTTACCGGCCATCATTCATCTAGGGCAGTTCTTTTTTCACTACCCTTTAGACACAAGACCAAAACTCTCTAAGTATACTCTCATTATAATGTGGGGTGTCGCCATTCTTGTGAATGGATACTTTTTCTATTCCACCTTTTCTGCTCCTAAAAAATTTCATTTTACAGGACACTACTGGGATTTTGATGCGGAACCTGTAAGCAGATTTCTGGCTGCATTTATTGCCATTTACAGCTTCATTTCATTTCTCCTCATTATGTTATGGAAGGCCTATATTACTAAAGGCAGAGACAGACGCGTCATTATTCTGATGGGAATTTCAATGCTGATCACTGCCCTCTTTCCAAATATCACGAATATAATGAGCCGAGACGGGGCGCTGGAAAGATCTACATTTCTGCTGACTCTTGTTTTCTCCTTCGTCCTGGGTTTCTTTCTTATCTCCATCATTTATATAAATTCCACAACTGACAAAACCAGTTTTATGATTAAGATCGTCAGCATTACATTAGTTACAATGCTGATTATTATGCAGCTCCTCAGTTTCTTTACGATGAAAGATCAGGATTCTGATTACGATGGGATACATCTGGATCAAGCAGAGAAAATTATTCAAAATAAAGATTATTATAAAGATACAGAGTATGTAGTGGAGCTGGATATGTACACGGGAAAAGTCGAACCTGTACAGTATTCTAAATCGCATAATCTTGATCTTGAAATTTTAAAAATGGACTCTCAGAATACCGTTATTTACGATACAATACTAAATATCCCGGAAGGCAAATTCCTGAAAGATATAAAAATTGATCTGGAAAACACTCCTCCTCATTTTGAAGGGTATAAACTTGCCATTCTGGATTTTTTAAAGCAGTTTGAAAACAAGGCTGATGAACCTGTAAAGGCCAAAACCGTTGCATTTATCGAAAACTTAAGTTCAGCAGGATATATAAACCAGAACAGAATCAGTGCTCTTGACATAAATAATTTCTGCAAGGAAGTGACTAAGTATCTGAACGGAAAATCAGAACTGGCCTTTTTCAAACAGGCGATATATGCAAATCTGAAGGAATGCTCCTGGAATGGAATGGTTTTGGACAATGTCGGATTAAGGAGAGAAGTTACAAAGTATTTCCGCTACTTCCGTCCCTCACAGACAAGAACTTACAGAAGAAGTATGCACAGTTATGAGGACCAGCGTCATTTTGTATCGTACAGCATAAACAATCCTTATCTGAACAAAGTAACAGAAATCGGCTTTTCCTACACAAGTTACAGAAACCACGTTCACAAGATGGCAGCAAACCAACAGGCAATTCTCCTGCTTGTAGTCATTGCAATCATTACATTATATCCTCTGTTTTTCAGAGGAAGTCTGATCAATCCTCTGGATTCTCTCTTATACGGGGTTGAAAAAGTAAATAATGGAGATCTGACAGTAAAAGTCCCAGTAAAAGTAAGAGATGAGATCGGTTTTCTTGCAGATTCATTCAATAATATGGTGACCTCTATTCGGACCGCAAGGATTCAGCTTCAGGACTATGCAGAAACTCTGGAAGAAAAAGTAAAACTGAGAACGCGGGAAGTAGAAGAAAAGATGATTGAGGTTCAGACCCTCAAAAATCAGCAGGACGGGGATTATTATCTGACAGCCCTTCTCGCTCAGCCACTGCTTAGAAATGCAAACAAATCAGAACTCGTAAAGACAGATTTTCTGATCAAACAGAAAAAGAAATTCAACTTCCGAAATAAAATGGCAGAACTTGGAGGAGATATCTGCGTAACCGGAAATCTTCGATTCGGACAGGATAAGAATAATTATAAAAGATATACATTTGTAATGAACGGCGATGCTATGGGAAAATCAATGCAGGGGGCCGGCGGTGCACTGGTAATGGGGGTTATGATCAATTCAATCCTTGCACGTTCAGCCAGAAATGACTGGGTCTTAAATGATTCTCCTGACAAATGGCTGACTGATCTATACTATGACATCAACAGAACTTTTAAGTCATTCAACGGAAGTATGGTTATTTCCTGCGTTGTAATGCTGATCAATGATGAAACAGGCGATGTATTCTATTTTAATGCAGAACATCCATTTTCCGTTCTATATAAAAACGGTGAAGCAAGATTTATAGAAGAATCTATGCAGTTGAGAAAACTGGGGCTTGATTCAGAATTTCCTTTCCGAATTTTTCAAACGAAACTTTATCCAGGTGATATTGTAATTATTGGATCTGACGGCAGGGATGATATTGACCTGACTCCGGATGAACCGATGAGAACGATCAATGAAGATGAATATCTTTTCCTGCGCCATGTAGTAAAAGGACAGGCAGACCTCCATAAAATACAGGAGTCTATTGTTGCTTTAGGTGATATTACAGATGATTTCTCTCTTCTGAAAATTACATACAAAGAACAGTTTAAAGAAGAGGAAACCGATATTATTGATTTGGATGAGATTGCTCCTAAGCGTCCCGAAGTCACAGCAGAAGAAGCTTTGGATCCCGAAAAGGTATATTTCAAGTCTAAAGATCTTCTGAAAGAAGGAGAGAATGAAGAGGCATTTCAGCTTCTTTTCAAACTTCATTCAAATTATCCTAACAGTCCCAAAATAACAAGACTGCTTGGCATATCAGCCTACAGAACCAAGAGATATATCATTGCAATAGAGGTAATGAATAACTATCTTTTGAAAGACCCTATGTTCCTTGAGTTTTGGTACTATCTCGGCTTATCATACAAGATAACCGGAAGTTACGAAAAAGCAGAAGAAACAGCTCACCATCTTCTGAGTATGAGTCCCGATCATATACAAAATATCATTAATCTTGCAGATGTAAAACGAGTGCTTGGAAAAAAAGAAGAAGCAGTTCATTATACATCAATTGCACTGAATAAGGATACAGGAAATCCAGCTGCAAAAAAACTGATGGAAATGCTTAGGCAGGGCGATACAAAAGACAAACTGAAGGCCCTTGACTGAGATGGATGCCAAAAAGTATTACGAAGATTTTCCTCTTGAAATGAAAATAGATCTGGGAACTTACAAGGTCACTAAAGAAGAAATTCTGGAATTTGCTTCAAAATACGATCCGCAGCCTTTTCATATAGATGAGAAAGAAGCTGAAAAATCTATGTTTGGCGGGATAATAGCCAGCGGATGGCATACAGCAAGTATCTGTATGAGACTTTACGTAGACAAAATCCTGAATCATTCCTACAGTTTAGGATCGCCTGGAGTGGATGAAATTCGCTGGAAAAGACCGGTCAGACCGGGAGATATTTTATCAGGAAAATTCATTATAATGGAAAAGAAACCCTTCAAAAAGGGTATAGGGCTTATAAAAGGGAAAGCGGAGCTGTTCAATCAGGAAAACAGACTTGTGATGACATTCATAGGCAATGGAATGTTTAAAATGAATAAAGACTAGTCATCATCCTTTCAATGCTTCCGGTTCTGCTAAATGCGGATTCCATTCCATAGGCACCTCTATAATATGTTTCCTATGTATTACTTTTAAATGATTGACTCCCGGATCATCCTTGTGAGAATACATATCCGAAATATGGATCAGAAATTCCGAGTCAGAAACCTTTTTTAATACTTGCGCATAATGGGCATAGTGAACACTCTCTGAATAATTTACTTTATTGTATGTAAAGATACATCTGACTATATGTCCTTCGCAAATATGATTGAGTTTTCTTTCATCAAAAACACTTTCGGACCACTCCGTGAGCCATTCGTCTCTGCTCACCGTCAAAAAATCAATCTCAGACGGAGGTATTACCGGATTCGAAGGAAAACAGGAATATTTTGCTGTGGGAAAATAATGAAGATTATCTTTAGTGCATTGTAAAGGAGCCTCTTTTTTCAGTAGAATTGGGTCAGCCAGTTTCGGATCAATTTCTATTTTCACTTTTCTCTGAATTGTCTCTCCCAACTTAGGAATATACTTTTCAAGTTCAGACCGGTAATTATTGGTCAGCTTCTCATCTAAAGCAGTTCTTTCTTTAAGGTAACTGGTAAATAATTCAGATATTTTTGCGTCTTTTTCCTTCTGATGAAAATTTCGATAAATCTCTTTTTTTTGAAGAATGAAACCCTTTTCAAAATCTTTCATTTCCTGGAATTCAGCACATCTTTTTGTGTATTCAAGCCTGATTAAATTCTCTCTAGATTTTTCATCCAATACAGCCTCATGATTTCCAATATATGAAATATGTCTCCTTAGTACCTTTTCCTTTCCAAAGAAATTATGAAATTCAAGCCAAATTTTCCCGTTTTGTACCTTTTCTACTCTGAAAAATGCCTCTTCTCTATAAGAAACCGGAAAAACCTTATCTTTAATATATCGATTTTCATCTGCCTTCTGATCAAAAGTTTGCAAATCTCTGTAAGGAAGCTGTTTTCTGAGAACAACACTGACAATATCACCTTCCTTAGGGTTTACCTTGAGTTTTCTCCCATCCACATCAGATAAAGCATTAAACAATTCCAATTCAGGCATTTTTCAAAATCCTTGTATAATCTTTCTGTATATATTTTTCATTATAGTCAATCTGGTCAATGAAAAAATGACTGTTTCGATAAAAAACCCATACTCAACTGTCTGTTTAAATGGGGGGTAAAATTTTATGAGAAGGATATTTCTTCGAACAGTTATACTCATTTTAACATTCTCCTTCTGTCTCCAAACTAAAAAATCTGGATGGGATTTCAGATCACCGTCCGGACTTTTTTTTGCAGTTTTTTCTCAACAAAACAGTGCTGCAGGAAGTATTGGAGGACAGATCGCGGGATTTACTTCCGGCACTTTAGTTCTGAAAAACGGAAACACGGAACAGTCATTGAATGCCGGTGCTGTATCATATAAATTTACCGGATTAAAAACAGGTGAAACTTATTCTATTGAAGTCAAGACAAACCCTTCAGCTTTGCAATGTACTGTGACCAACTCATCCGGGGTTTTTAAGGCAAATGTTGAAAATGCAGATATCACGTGCATCTCCTTCAGCGTAGCGGCTTTTTTTCCTTTAAACGGAAAAAATTGGAATGATTATATTCAAAGAGATTATTCCAAAGAATTGTCTTCACAAAGTGATACAGCCTGCAATCCGACTGATCCAGGAAACCGAAACTACTATTCCTGCTTTCATGGTGCTGAGATAAAGAAGGCAGAAGCGGCTGGGCTTTCAGACTGCACAGGAATTACAGGAGAGGACAATGCTAATACTTCAGGCGGAGCATTGAGAGGAATAAATATTCAGAATACAAACGGATTCTCCAGACTGAAAAATGTATCTGTAGAAAATTCTGCCGGATTCGGAATACAAATTACAAGTAATTCCAGTAAAAATATTTTTGAAAATGTATCGATATTCAATGCCGGACAAAGGGGGATAGAACTGAGTACACCAGGATCCTCCTCAAATCTTTTTATAAATACAGTTTCCGCTTCCAATTCAACTGCAGGAGTTTACGTCGATTTGAATTCTCCCGGCAATATATTCATAAATTCAACGTTAGCTCTGAACGGACAGACTGGAATGACTGTCAATTCTGGAAGCACTTTCATTATGAATTCATTCATTTCAAATAACAATGCAGCAGCAGAGGGATTCAACTGCACCGTCGGTGATTTGGATATGACTGCTTTAAATACAATTCTATCTAATAATAACGCAAATGCAGCAGCATCACAGATCAATTCACAGGGAAACGGAACAGTAAACTTCAAGCGGTATATGGGAATATTTAAAAGTTCAGGTTCATGTACAGGAGGGGGAGTATCTTTTGACGGAATCTCAGCCAGCGGATGCCTTGCCGTCGGGCAGTCAGATTTCACAAACCAGTTGACTGATTTCTCTGCAGCAAATCCTTTTATATCCAGTTCATCGAAAGCATCATCTGATACAGTCAATGCTGATTTTTCATCGGGAACAAAGACTTATTCCTCAAATCTGTCCTGGGGCGGATTTCAGAATTTTTACAGAACTGCAGGAAAGGAAAATGCAAACCCATTTCCAAGTACAACACTTCTAAGTTCCTGCAGCGGGGCTGCTGTCTGCAGACTGTACGACTGGACGTTTTCTGCCTCCGATTCAATAGCGAGGAATTCCGTTATCTGCCCGGAAAAATTGACGCGTCCGACTGTAGTTTTTTCAGGGCAGACCGTCTTACGAAATGCCTATGAAATTTTAGGGGATTTTATCGGGGATGATGACGGTCTATGCGAATCAAATGAAGAGTGTGTGTATACTCCTAATATAGGAGCCTACCAGGGACACGGAAGCTTAATCCCGGCATCCTCAGCAAATACATATTATACGTCTTCATTGAATCAGTGCACGGATACAATCACCTCTGCTTCAGGTTCTGATGGAACAGTGACGAATATTAAACTGTATAAGTACGAAAAAAACGGGTATTAAGGGGAAGGTATGAGAGCCTGCATAATTAGAAAATATGGAAACAATGATGTTCTGGAATACACAAATCTTCAGCCCGAACCTATATTGCACGATCATGAAATATTAGTGCAAATGAAAGCGGCCAGTGTAAATCCGATTGACTGGAAAGTAATGGAAGGAAAGGCAAAAATGGTTCTGAAATACAAATTCCCTTTGGTACTCGGAAATGACGGTGCCGGAATTGTAGTGAGAGCAGGAAAAGATGTTTCTAAGTTTAAAGTTGGTGATGAGGTTTTTTTCAGACCGAGCAAAAACAGAATTGGAACATTTGCTGAATTCTGTGCCGTCAGTGAACACGAAGCAGCACTGAAACCCAAAAATCTCAGCTTCGAAGAAGCTGCTGGAATTCCTTTGGCAGGACTGACTTCCTGGCAGGCACTGTTTGATTATGGAAGACTTGAAAAAGGACAGAAAGTTTTGATTCATGCCGGTTCTGGAGGTGTGGGAAGCCTTGCAGTACAGTTTGCAAAGAATGCTGGAGCTTATACAAGATCAACCTGCAGCACAAGAAATGTAGAGCTGGTAAAGAGCCTTGGAGCCGATCAAGTAATCGATTATACAAAGGAAAAGTTTACTGAAATGCTGAGCGGCATAGATATTGTTTTTGATACAATCGGAGGAAATGTTAAATATGATTCCTTTAAAGTAATGAAACCCGGAGGATCGCTGATTTCCATTCAAAGCATACCGACTCCTAAATCAGTCAAAGACTACAATTTAAACCCCATTGTGGAAATGCTTCTTGGCATTCTTTCACTGAAGTCATATAATTACGCACACAAGTATAAAGTAAATTATCATTATCTTTTCATGAAAGCTGACGGAAATCAGCTGAATCAGATAAAGAATCTAATTGAGGAAGGAAAGGTTAAGCCCTTAATAGATAAGATTTTCAATTTTGATCAGATAAAGGAAGCTTTTGCATATCAGCAGACAGGCAGAGCCAGAGGAAAAATCATTATAAGGATTTGATCATTCCGTTATCTATATGAAATATCTGCGTCTTTTCTCCGAGTTTTTTTATATAGTCCTCTATTCCTTCCAGATCTGTGGATGTAAAAATAGTCTGACCGGAAGCCAGAATCAAGTCTATAAAGTATTCCCGTCTTGACGCATCCAGTTCACGAATGACATCATCAATCAGAAGAACTGGATCCTCGCCGGATCTGTCTTTCAGAAACTGAATCTGTGATCCTTTTAGACCGAGTACGGCAGTTCTTTTCTGTCCCTGGGAAGCGAAAGCAAGCAGATCCATTCCGTCTTTTCCAATGAAAATCTCATCTCTGTGAATTCCGGCAGTGCTGTGACCTACCCTAAGGTCAATTTCTCTTTTCCTAAGCAGAAATTCTTCCGGGTTCTGGTCAAGTGGAATATTCGGGATATATTGTATATCAAAAAAATCCTTGTCCCCGCTGATTCTTTTGACTGCTTCCTGAAAGCTGACTTTGATTTTCTCCAATGCATCATTTCTGATGCTTGCAATCATACTGATTCTCATAGAAAGCATCTTATCCCAAATATTGAGTTCTCGGAAATTTCTTGATCCGGATTTTAATGCTGCATTTTTCTGTTTAAGAAGCTTATTATACTCCAGAAGACTCTGAAGGTAATTTCTGTCAGATGCACAAAGTACCGAGTCCAGAAATTTTCTCCTGTCTGCAGGTCCGCCTTCAATGATTTTCAAATCAGAAGGAGAAAACAGAACAGTCAGAAATTCACCGATGAATTCTGTTTTTCTTTGAATTTCCTCTCCATTAATTTTAAATTTCTTTTTTTTCTTTTTTGAATACCCGATTTCCAGTCTTTTTTCACGGTTTTCCGAATTAAGGATACAGGCAGTATAAAATGTATCTGAATTCCAGCGAATCAGCTCTTCATCGGAATTTTCGCGGAAGCTTTTCAGAATGGAAAACATTTGAACAGCCTCAAGTATGTTCGTCTTTCCCTGACCGTTGTTTCCAGTCAGGAAAATCAATCTCGCAGAAAAATCTATTTCCAACTCAGAGTAGTTTCTAAAATCCTTTAATATAAGATTTTTTATAAACAAAATTACAGCTTCATCGGCATAATGACTGCAGTATAATTTACATCACTCGGATCCCTGAATACTGCCGGAGCTCCTGAACTGGAAAATTCCATAATGATTTCCTGATCATCAATTGACTTGATTACATCATTCAGATAATCACCCTTGAATGCCATTGTCAGTCCTTCTCCATCGTAAGCCACAGGAATGGATACACTGAACTCGGTTGAACCTGGATTGGAGGAATTTATTCTCAGAAGATTTGTTTCAAATGTAAGTCTTATCTGTTTGATAGGTTCTTCCGCAGCAATGAGTGCCTGACGAAGGGCTGTCTGAACTGCATCCTTGGAAAGTTTGACTTTGTATTTTGATTCTTTAGGAATGACTGATTCATAATCAGGGTAAGCACCGTCAATGAGCTTGCACTGGAGAGCGTTTTCGTTTACAGATACATAAATCTGATTTTCAATCAGACCGATTTTTCCGTCAGTAGCAGATTCAATCAGTTTCAGGATTTCTCGGATCGCCTTATGAGGTACAATGACTCCCTTTGTAAAGGGAAGCTTGTTGGGAACCTCTCTTTCAAGTTTTGCCAGTCTTCTTCCGTCTGTACCCACAGCAGTAATTTTATTATCAGTAGATTTGAGATATATTCCATTAAAAACATAACGGGTATCCTCTACTGCCACTGAATAAAAAGTTTTCTTCAGCATTGAACTTAAAGTGAAACAAGGAAAATCAACCAGATCGCGGTCAGATGTTTCCGTAATAGTTTTTAGTTCCTCACCTTCATAACCGTTAATGGACATTTTGAAATCAACTTTATTCTCTGCATCAGTGACGAATGTCTGAAAAGTATCTTCTTCCTGAACCGTCTCAAGTCTAGTCTCTGTGAAGTTGACAACTTTAATTACGCTGCTCAGCTGCTTTGCCGGAATGCAGTAAGTTCCTTCCTTTTCGATGGAAGCGTTTACTCTTGAGCGGATAGAAATTTCCAAGTCTGTTGCCGAAAGAGATATCTTATCACCTGCGCATTCAATTTTAATATTGGAAAGAAGTGATTTGATGTCTCTGCTGGAAATGATTCCTTCCACATTATGAATTGCTTTCATGATCTCGCTGGTTTTTACACTGAACTTCATAAGAATCTCCCTTTATATTTTAATATAGTACTTATTTAGTTGTACTATTATGTCCTGTAACTAAGTTAATAACTCAAAATTCTCAGTAAATTCAAAGAAATATGTCTCATACTTTTTTGAAAATAAAATTTTTAAAACTCTCAAGGAATTTTCCTAAAGAGACGTAATTAACGGATTATGTCTTATTAACAGTTTGTTTTAGATTAGCTGTCAGTTTATTTAGAGTTTATTGACATGTAAATAATTTGTTCATCTGCTTGAGTCTGCATTTTCTTTTTTGCAAGGAAAGAAAGGTGTATTATGTCTCTAGGCAAAATATAATTTTGGAAATTTTGCAAACTGCCGGTTACTTTCTCTCCTTACGCACTTCGTGCTGCAGGTGAGTTAAAAACGCAGTGAGCCTAGATTCGGCAGGCTATAAACGAACCAGCTACCCAATCGTTTGGAAACTGACCTCTAATCCTAAATCCAGTGTCCGTTTTTCCATACTTTTGATTGAGTGTCCTTGGAATTTCTTTTCAAATTTCTCGATTCCTTCTTCTACATAATTCAGTGCATATTTTAATAAGTTGTAAAATAATGCTGCGATCTTTCTTACATTTGCGACATTTGCAACTTTAGCTCCGTTTCTTGCTCTGATTCTTTTATAGAAACTGCTTATTGATAAAAACTTGCTGCTTCCTCCGCCCTGAGTGCCTTCTCTGAATATTTGACCTGCATAATTAAATCCTTTCTTCTTTATTGTAACTCATTATTTTTTAGGAGGGTTTAAATAATCGTATTTATCCTTATCTTTGGTTAATTCATTTAATAATTTTTCGATTTCCGCATCACACTCTTTTATTTTACTTTGATAAAATTCCCGGCATTCTAATTCCGTTTTAATAAAAATAAATGTTCAGGACTGCTGCTCCTATTTAAAGATTCTATAACCCGTATTTCTAATAGTGTAGCGTCGCAAGGTAGGAAGCCGCTGTTTTTACAAATGCATCTCAAGATGCAAAACTGCTAGATTTTTCTCATACATTTATGAAATTCCATTTATTATATACTATTTGCGTAAGGTGAGATATTAAGTAGATTATGAAATCAGGAAACTGTATTTAAATATATGCATTTAATGGATCAGTGCAAACAGTGGTTTTTAGGAGAGAAAAATGAGCAGCAAAAAACAGAATGAGCGCAAAAATTTGATTTCTGAGTCAGCGGTAAAGTTCGCAGAAAACCTGGACTCATTTGTAACAGGAAGAACAAGCAGGCTCGATCCGGACGGATACACGGTACATGATGAGTTTGAAATAGAAATCACAAAGGGAAGTCTCGTAATTACTGTGAATACCGGATGGAAATGCGGATGGACAGTCAAGAAGGCCGGAAATGCTTCCTCACTGAAAGCAGAAGACTGTCTGTGTGCCTCCGACTGGATGGTGGATAATTACGGTCCGGAAGGAATATCATTACAATATAATGGTGTTGTATTTGTAGTCAATTATCACGATAACCCGGAAGTAAAAAATAAAAAAGTTCAGTCCCAGGCAAAACAATTTGCAGATAAACTTTGTAAAACTCTGAAGGCAAATTCATTTCTTGATCTTGCGGAAGCCTGCTGGCTGCTTACCAAAGCAGGTGATGCAGGACTTTGGAGACTGCGCAACACTGCAAGAGTCACATTAAACCCGGCAGATGCCAGAAGTTTTTCCGACAGGACCTGAAACGGCACATCTTAAAAGAATTGCCCCCTGACCTTTGAAAAATAATTTGGAATCAGGGGGAAGATTCTAATGAAACGAATTTATAATTTTAGTGCAGGCCCTGCCATGCTTCCTGCAGACGTGTTAAAACAGGCTCAGGAAGAAATGATGAGCTGGAAAGACAGCGGAATGTCCGTAATGGAAATGAGCCACAGAGGAAAAGAGTATGTTTCCATCGCTGAAAAAGCTGAGGCTGATCTCAAGGAACTGCTTGCAGTGCCTTCCAATTACAAAGTTCTTTTTCTTCAGGGCGGTGCATCTCAGCAGTTTGCAATGATTCCTATGAATCTTCTCGGAGATGCTAAAACTGTTGATTATATAAACACTGGATCATGGTCGAAGAAAGCAATTTCTGAAGCAAAGAAATTTGCAAATGTGAATGTTGTCGCAAGTTCTGAAAGCACAAAGTTCACTACTATTCCTGATCCTTCCGAATGGAAACTGAGTTCCGATGCTGCTTATGTGCATTACACTCCGAATGAAACAATTGAGGGAGTAGAATTTCACTGGGTTCCTGATACAAAGGGAGTTCCTCTTGTTGCGGATATGTCTTCTACAATTCTGTCCCGCCCGATTGATATTTCCAAGTTTGGAATGATTTATGCTGGAGCTCAGAAGAACATTGGACCTGCAGGACTTGTGATTGTCATTGTGCGTGAAGACCTTCTGGAAAGAAAAAAAGGCAATATTCCTACAATGCTTGATTATAAGACACACGTAGAAAACGGTTCTATGTACAACACACCGCCTACATACTCCTGGTACATTGCAGGACTCGTCTTTGAATGGCTGAAGAAAAACGGCGGTCTGACAAAGATGGCTGAACTCAACAAGACAAAGGCTGACAAACTATACTCTGCAATCGACAATTCCGGTTTCTATACAAATCCTGTTGTTCCGAAACACCGTTCCTGGATGAACGTTCCTTTCATTCTCAAGAATGCCGATCTGGACAAGAAATTTCTGGATGAAGCAAAGAAAGTCGGTCTTGAAACTCTTGCAGGTCACAGATCCGTAGGCGGAATGAGAGCGAGCATTTACAATGCAATGCCTCCGGAAGGCGTGGACGCGCTGATCAGCTTCATGGCAGATTTTCAGAAGAAAAACGGGTAATTAAAATGTATAAGATTTTAACTCTCGACAATATTTCCCCAAAGGGTCTCGAGAAACTTCCTCGTTCTCTGTATGAAGTGTCTTCTCAAATGCAGGACGCAGATGCAATTCTTCTGCGTTCCTTCAAGATGCATGACTTCGCACTGCCTGAAACGTTGGCCGCAGTCGGAAGAGCAGGTGCAGGAGTGAACAATATTCCTATAGACAAACTCAGTCTGAAGGGTATTCCTGTATTCAATACTCCGGGTGCAAATGCAAACGCTGTGGCAGAACTCGTGCTCGCGGGGATGCTTCTTGCCTCTCGAAACATCTGCCAGGCTTGGGACTTTGCAAAAAATCTCGAAGGTGATGATGCAGAGATTTCCAAATCGGTAGAAGGCGGAAAAAAGAAATTCGTAGGTACTGAACTTCCAGGAAGAACACTCGGCGTCATCGGTCTCGGTGCAATCGGAGTGAAGGTTGCAAACAATGCAATGGCACTCGGAATGAAAGTGATCGGATATGATCCAGTCCTCACTGTAGAACGCGCTCTTGAACTTTCTTCTGGAATCCGAAAAACTACAAGTATGGATGAGATACTGACTCAGTGCGATTTTGTGACCATCCATGTGCCTCTCAATGATGAGACCAAAAATCTTCTGAGTGAAGTCAGAATCAGAAAGATGAAACAGAATGCAGTGATTCTGAATTTCTCCAGAGAAGCAATTGTGAACGAAGGTGCAATTGTATCTGCAATTGAATCAGGAAGAATCGGTGCTTATGTCTGCGACTTTCCGTCCAACAAACTGAAGAATCAGAACAGAGTCATAGCTCTTCCTCATCTGGGTGCATCCACTGAAGAAGCAGAAGAAAACTGTGCAATGATGATCGCTGATCAGATCCGTGATTATATTGAAAATGGAAACATCAGAAACTCAGTGAATTTTCCTGATGTGGAAATGGCAAGAACAGACGGACACAGAATCACAATTGCAAATTCGAATGTTCCGAATATGGTGGCTCAGATTTCAACTGTTCTAGGACAGGAAGGACTGAACATCATTGATATGACAAACAGATCCAGAAAAGATCTGGCTTATACAATTCTGGATGTGGACAAACCTGTATCTGACAAATCACTGCAGGCAATCAGAAGCATCAACGGAGTTCTCTCAGTGAGAAAAGTCGGTCCTGCAAATTAAGGGCGATTGACGTCGGAACAAAACCGACTTCACCGTGCTTTCGGCTTCTTCATCAATTCATTTAATAATAAATGAATTGATGAAAGTCCCCGCTTCGCTATCATAAAAAGAAAGCTTCCTTGCCCACAAACACAATCGGCAGTTTGATGATGTTTGTCACCTGATGATCTATAAGTTCCTTATAATATTCATTCTCATTTATCTGTGCAAGAGCCGTCTGAAGTTCTTTCTGCACTCTTTCTTTAAACTTCTTTTCCGATTCCCGCTT
>JBPOJG010000357.1:0-9956 GCA_052033835.1 Spirochaetota bacterium | reverse complement strand
GTCACTCTTGCAGATATGAGAAAAATGATGAACAGAAGACCCTCAGCTATCGGGATTTTTCCGGAAGGCACCTGGTTTCGGGGTTTTCGAAAAACAAGAAAACTTCATCCGGGAGTAGCTGTTCTTTCCAAAAGATATGAAATGCCTGTGGTTCCTGTGTATATTGACGCCTACAATATAAACGGAGATATCAGCATTACAGTGGGAGATATTATATATGATACAAAAAAGGGCCTCACAATGCTTGAATCCGTCAGAGAGACCTTCCTGAAATCCAGAGAATCTCTGAAAACATCTTCACAGAAAACTCAAAGCTCAGAACCGATTTTCTCTCAGATTCTCGGGAAAACTGAACAGATCCTGAACGAAATCAATTCAGGCAAAAAAACAGCCGGAATCATCACTAGGTAAGTCACTAAATTCATATTGAAAATATGCAGGCGAAGAAAATATCGTCTGCTTATGATATTAAAACTGATATATAGCTTTTCATTCCTATTGCTCGTGGCAGGGTCTCTTCACAGCACGGATATAATGAAAAATGCGGGCTCGTATACAATTGACGGAGTTCCGGGAAATCTTATTGTGTTCGGAAACAGCGCTGAGGTACTTCTCTCCGACTCTGACGGAAATGCAGTCATTGCAAAGACAGACTACGGAAAGGGAAAACTGGCGGCGTTCACTCACGGTGCAATGCTTGAGGAAAACACGAATAAAACCGAGGATAATCTGAATGTTTTCCTGAACACGGCAGAAGCCATCGGTATCTCAGCATCCGAGGAAAAAAAAGTTCTCATTATTCCGAATCTGCAGACAGGTCATCTGAAGAAGACCCGCTGGAAGACTGAGTCAAAGAATACAGTTCCGGATAATCTGTCTTCTTATGATCTTGTCATCATTTCACTTCCTATTGAAATCAATTCCTGGTTCAAAAAACCGGACGCAGACAGACTCCTTAAATATGCGGAAAAAGGAGGAAGAATCATCGGGTCAGGAATGGGCTGGGTGTACATGAGTTACGGGGACGGCAAAAAAGGCGAAAACATCAAAAAATTCTCCGGCAATCTTCTGTTTTCTCCTGCAGGAATATTTTTCGGAACAGGTTATTCAAAGGGGAAAATACTGAAATCTGACAATAAGGGAAATGAAAATCTTTCCGGAAACGCCGTGAACTCAGCAGTTCAGATTCTGAAGAAAGGAAAAAGCGTCAGTGAAAAACAGATGAATCAGATTTTGAATTCACTGTCTGAAGATCTTGCAGAGGTTTACGGTTCTGAACTTCTTTCAAAAGAGCACAAGGATTTTCTGATATCACAGCTGAAGGAAAATTCAAAACTGATCCCCTCTGCAGACAGTCCTCTGAAAAAGTCCAAGACTGAGGAAATTCTCACAATCGCACTCCTGAATTTCTGGATACAGACTGGAAATGATTTTCCTAGAGAGCTGTTTTCTGACCAGAAACAGATCAAAAAACTTCTGGAAAGCAGAAAAATCAGTTCAGTAAACTATTCTCAGACTAAAAGAAAAATTTCTGCGGATCTGAAAGACATTTTCTGGATTGAGACAGGACTGTATGCAAGACCTCTGGAAATCATCAGAATAAAAACAGATGGCAGCCTTTTGAAAAACGGACTCAAGATTAGAATAGGAGCTCAGTCGGACATACTTCTGAATTTCAATGAAAATCTTCAGGAATGGAAAAGATGGCCTGAAGTAAGCATTAGTAAATCATTAAACGAAAAGGAAATTCAGATCATGAATCCTTTCGGCGGAATGATCTTCATTGAAAACCGGAAGCCCGGACCAAGAGCTGAATTTTCCATTGAAGGCGGAACAGAAGCAGTTTCCTTCAATTCAGAAAAGCATTCACTCGATGACTGGAAACGGATGCTCAATAATTCAGATTCAGAATGGGGAATAATAGGAAACTCTAATATAAAGATTGTTACTACTGAGAGAGCACTCAAGAAACTCAAGGATCCTGTCAAGCTTGCAAAATTCTGGGACACTGCCTGGAAAAATTCTCAGGAACTTCTTCAGGAAAAGAAAAGAAATTATACTCAGTATATTGTATGTGACACTCAGATTTCCCTGGGTTATATGCATTCCGGAAATCCGATCATGACCTGGATGGATCAGGAAGAGATCGTTCTGGGTCTGGACGGAAAACTTTTCACCGAAGGCTCCTGGGGACATTTCCATGAAATCGGGCACAATATGCAGAGAGGCGAATGGACATTCAAAGGAACAGGTGAAGTGACTACAAATATTTTTACATTATACAATATGGAAAAAATGTTTAATATCAGTCCCAAGGACCATCCTATGCTGAAAGACACCAGAAACAAATACAAAGCATATCTTAAAAAGGGAGGAGATTACAATGAATGGAAGGATGATGCTTTCCTTGCACTGATGACCTATGTCAAACTTCAGGAGAAATTCGGATGGAGTGCCTACAAGTCTGTTTTTTCTCAGTACAACAGTCTTCCGGAAGCACAGAAACCGAAGAATGATCAGGAAAAAATAGACACTTGGGTAAGAATTTTTTCGAAGACAGTGAAGATGAATCTTTTCCCTTACTTCAGAAAATGGGCATGGCCAGTTTCAGATAAAGTCAATTCTGAACTGAAATCACTGCCTGTATGGAATTTCGAGGGCTGACGAATCCAGGCCCTCTGCCTCTTTAACTGACCTGCACACGAAGTGTGCAGGTCAGTTAAAGCGAGACTCTGCTGTTCAGTCCGAAAGTATTTCTTCAGCGGCATCCCTTCCTGAAATCAAAGCTCCGTGAATTGTTCCGAAATACTCACTTGATGTCGCTTCTCCTGCAAAAAAGAGAACATCATCCACCGGTTCTGCAATGGCGTCATAATCATCAGGACTTGCTCCAGGAGGAATATGAGAATAAGATCCGTAAGCGAACTCGTCTTTTGACCAGCTCTTGCGCAGATAGTCTTCCGGATCAGGAATATCATCTCCATATATTTTCTTCAAATTTTTCATTATGCCTTTGATCATCTCTTTGTCGGAAAAAGATTCCTTTTCAATCGCATCATTTCCCATAGTAAAGAAAAGAAGGATCGGCTCATCCATATAATGATAATAATTCATCATAGCCAGATAATCTTCTCTGTCTTCTGCATACATTGACATCAGTTCAGGCTCTTTCGACCAGAAAGCTTTTGGAAATTTTAAGTAAAGTCTGTTCAGTACACCCATTTGCAGACGGTTGACTGCTTCCTGCTTTTTTTTGGGAAGAGGAGGATCAAATTTTACAGTTCCTTTTTTGAGGACTCCGAGAGGAAGAGTCACAACAGCAGATTCCCCTTTGAACGTTCCCTGATCTGTTTCGACAGTCACGCCTTCATCATTATAAGATATTTTTTTTACAATATGCTCAAGACGGATATCCAGCCCTTTGGCAAGGTTTTTTGCAATTTCATCATATCCGTTCGGAAAAATCACATCTTTACCGTCGAATCCGTCGTCTGCATCCCAGTACTTGGCTGAAAGTTCTGAGCAGTCCATGGCATAATCTGTTTCAATTGAGTCACTGACGTAAAAACGCATTTTAATTTTATCCTTGTCGGAAAAATCATTTTCATCCATATACTTTTCAATCATTGATCCCAAAGAAACATCTTTCTCCAAATCCTTTCTTACAGTATCCAGTTCTTTCATCATTTCATCAAAACCGGATTCGATTTTTTCGAATTCCTTATCAGAAACTTCCTTTCCTTCCGGATCATACAGCTCAACATTGTCACTGCTGTCATTCTGGACTGCTGTCTTGAGATCAAATTTCTCTGCAAGTTCTGTAACTGGATTATCCTCTGTTCCCGTAATCCATCCCGCTCCCATATCGAGAGATACATCGTCCCAGGTTCTGTCTGTAAACTGTCTTCCGCCTACCCTGTCTCTTGCCTCAAGAATAATGACTTCTTTCCCGCCTTTCTTAAGATCGACAGCTGCCCCAAGTCCCGATATTCCGGCTCCAATAATAATCACATCTGCAGAATTTTTTGCCATAACCCATCCCTGTTCATAAAATATATGTTCTGTCTGAATATCGGACTTCACTATGGAGATATCAAGCAGTCAATGACTCCTCCTGCAGGGATAAGGAATTTTTTTAGAGGAAAATTACCATTTGGACGGAACATTTTTACGGTCATTTCGCGAATCGGTGAGACTGCGAAGCATTCTAAGTAATGGGACGGCAATTCTTCCTGAGTCTGTCACAGAAACGTTTTACACCCTTGGTCTTTTTTTCACTCTATAATGAAATTTTGTTCATTTTTTATTTCGATATGGATATTTTCAATACAGGTATATACTGTATGAACAGTATATCCTTCTGCATGAGTGCCTGTCTTGACGGAATGGAGTCAAGGCTCGTCAAGACTGAAATCAGCATCAAAAAAGGCGTCCCGCGTTTCAATATAGTAGGACTCGCAGGCTCGGCTGTAAGAGAGGCTCCGGAAAGAGTGAGAATTGCAATTGAAAACAGCGGATATTTTTTTCCTCTGATGAATATCCTTGTGAATCTCTCTCCTGCAGGGATCAGAAAGGATTCGGCATTTCTCGATCTGGCGATAGCCGCCGGCATTCTCTGCAGAACAGGTCAGATCTTCGGAGAATTCGACTGGGAAAGAATTCTTTTCCTCGGAGAGCTTGGACTCGACGGCAGCGTCCGACCAATGCGGGGGATATCCAATATTCTCTGTTCAGTCCATCCGGAAAAATTTGACAGAATTATACTCCCCTCCGAAAACAGATATGAGGCAGGATTCTTTCCGAATCTGAATCTTTTTCCTGTGCAGAAACTCGCAGGGCTTGAAGACATCCTCTCCGGCAGAGAGAAGCGATACGAGGATATATCATATACCATTTCAGAGCGAATACGTCCTCCGGAAATTTCCCTTTTCAACGATCAGATTCCCGCAATGGAAAACCTGATCGTCTCCGCAGCAGGAAAACACCACAGTCTTTTTATAGGAAGCCCGGGATGCGGAAAAACAATGCTTGCCAGATTCATTCCCAATCTTCTGCCGGAACTGAGCAGCGAAGAATTCTCGGAAATACTCAGAATCAGATCAGTGTCAGATAATGATAATTTATCCTTTTTTTCAAAGGAAAGACCTTTCCGCTCTCCGCATCATACTGCTTCCGATGTATCTGTCATCGGAGGAGGCAAAACTCAGAAGCTTGGGGAAGTGACTCTCGCTCACAACGGAGTTCTGTTCCTCGATGAACTGGGAGAATTCAAGTCTCCGCTGATCCAGGCACTCAGGGAACCTCTCGAAGATGAACATGTCACTGTTTCGAGAATCAATTATCATGTCACCCACCCTGCATCATTTCTTCTAGTGGCGGCATCCAACCCCTGTCCCTGCGGATACAGCGGTTCTGTTTCGAGGAACTGCATCTGTTCTGAAAGCAGAATACAGAAATACCTCGGGAAGTTTTCAGGACCATTTCTCGACAGAATAGACATCACTGCAGAAATGTACAGTCTTGAAGAAAGAGACCGCAGCATTTCCGTATTTCCTCTGGAAGAGACCTACCGCAGAATTGAAAATGCATTTCTGATTCAGACAGACAGATACAGAAAGCTGAAATGCAGATTTAACGGTTCACTGAAAGGACCTGAGATAGACAAATACATTATCATGGATCATAATGCTGAAAAAATATTTCAGTCACTGTTTCAGAAAAGAAACTTGAGCATCAGAAGACTTCAGAAAATAAAGAAAATATCCAGAACAAATGCCGATCTGGACTCTTCGGAAAAAGTAAGAGAAGAGCATATATTCAAGGCAATGAGCATCACAAAACAGTTTCAGTTTCCAATGCTTGCAGCCTGAAGAGTCTATTTCTTACGAATGATCAGAAGTGTGATGTCATCGGAGATTTTCCCTTCTGTGAAGAGGTTCACTTCACAGAAAAGACGGGAAACAAGTATTCCCAGATCGTCCTTGGGTTCTTCAGCCAGGAACTGAAAAAGTTTTGCTCCGAAATAATGATTTTCACTGTTTTTCTGCTCATAAAGCCCGTCAGTGAATGTAAAAAGAATATCTCCCTTTTCGAGATGAAATTCCAAAGGATGATCAGGTTCCGGAATCATCGATTCCAGTCCAATGAAACTTCCGCCTGTCTCTACAATTTCTGTTCTGTTCTGTTCCGCTCTGAAAACTACCATATTCGGGTGCTGACCGTAATGAACAAAATTTCCCCGACTGTCGGCCCGAAGTAAAGACATAGATGCATAGAGAGGAAGACTTTCAAACTGCTTCTTCTGTTTCAGATTGCTGTTGATTTTCTGATTGACTCCTTTCGGAGAATCTTCATTTGTAATGAGATAATTCAGTTCCATCAGAATCATGGAACTGAAAAGATGCGAATAAATATTATGACCGGAACTGTCCCCTATGGCAAACCAATAAAAACCTTTATTGTCTCTTTTTTGATAATATAAATCACCACCCAAGAGACCAAGAGGTCTGTAATAACTGATCACTTCATAAGCATCGTCATTGATATCTCCGCTGAAAAGCAGATCCTGTGCATATTTATTCTTTGCATCAAAATTGTCCAGCGGATCCAGATCGAGATACTGAACAATTCCCAGATATTTTTTGATCAGACTGATCTGCCGGAAATTGATCCCCAGAAAAATGAGGGCAAAAGAAAAACTTCCTGCAATAAGACCTGCAAAGTATGTTTGAGAAATGAATCCTGCATAGTACAGAATTCCGGCAAATACCGAAAAAAGGAAAAGATAGAAGGCGGTCTTCCTGAAAAACGAAACTTCTCTGCTTCTTAAAAAATCAAAAAATGACATTACTCTGCCCGGTAGTAGGAATGGGAATGATACTCTTTTTCAGAATAAATTTTAAGGAATACGCGAAATCCTCTGTCATTTTCATCATATGGTTTTCCTGCGCCGTCCTTAACCCCGAATTCCCTTTCTGTGAATGCCCTGTCGTTCATCATAGGCATAATCATATTCCTGTCAATTACATTATAGTACAGAAGCTGATGTGCCGTGTCAAATGATTTAACTTCTGCATTTTCATGATTTTTCATCATTTTTTTCTCAATATTGGAAGTGGAGAGCAGAATCCAGTTTCCTTCTGACGTCCATTTTCCATGACCGACAATTGACTCTTCGACAGTTTCTGCCCCTTCCTTTTTTCTTTCTTTGAATTTTTTCACAAATGTACCGTCTGCCAAAAGAAGTATCTCTTCCTCCCACTCTGAAGTAAAAAACTTTGATTTCATCGGTGAACGGGGGTGAGTTTTCTTTTTCCAGAGTCCAGCCATTTTATTATTTCTGCCTTCTTTTTTCTCACCGGGGAGTTTTCTGTACCATTCTCCGTTTCCGGATGAACAGAACTGAAGAAAAAAAACAGGAATCAGAACAAGACTGCTTTTATTCAGGATCATTATTCAGAGTTTAAAACTGAAAGTAGATAAAATCACCGCCCCCGTCTCCAAAGAGTCCAAGCAGAAGCAGAATACATACGGAATACACCGGAATCAGAATCTCTCTGAATTTTCTGAATCTGAAAAGAGCAGTATCAGAATATTCGAGCCAGTTCAGAAAATATCCGAAGAGAATGTAAAATATCAGTTCCTCATGTCTGTATACCATTTTTCCTGAGGAAAAACTGAACATCCTCAAATAAAACTCATAACATACCCTCAGTGAATCTGTTCCCAGAATGCCTGTTCGAAAAAATACTCCGGAAAGACTGAATGTAAAAAATACAGGCACTGCACGGAAGATGGAAAACTTTTTCACTGGCGGCTCACCGTCTTTTTTCCTGAACTGTACAAACAGCCTTTCTATGTAAAGAAGCAATCCAAGATAAAACCCCCATAGAAAAAAGCTCACATTGGCTCCATGCCAGAGTCCTCCAAGACTCATCGTAATCATCATATTACGGCCGCTGTGACCGTCTCTGTTCCCCCCGAGCGGGATGTACAGATAGTCCCTGAGCCATGTGGAAAGAGTGATATGCCATCTAGACCAGAGTTCAGTAAAAGACTGTGAAAGAAAAGGACCTCTGAAGTTGACCGGGATATCGAATCCTAAAAGAAATGCGAGCCCCCTTGCCATATCGGAATAACCGCTGAAATCGGAATACACCTGAATTGCAAAACCCAGCGTCGCCAGAAAAAGAGCAGTTCCTGAATACTCATTGTGTCCTGCAAAAACAGGATTGATAATTCCGGAAACAGTATCTGCAATGACAACTTTTTTCAGAAGACCGGTCAGAATGAGAAGTAACCCGTTTTTTACATAATCTTCCGAATAAACAGGTTTTTCCAGAAGAGGCAGAAACTCCTCGCTTCTCATAATCGGACCTGCTATCAGCTGAGGAAAGAAAAGAATGAATACAGAATAGTCAGTAAACGAAATTGAGTTCAGAATTTTGCCTCTGTGAATATCAACCTGATAGGCTATGATCTGAAAGGTATAGAAGCTGATCGCCAGAGGCAGTGCAATGTGTACAAAAGTGGAAAATTCTCTGACTGCCTCATTTTTTCCAGTCAATATATATGCCATATCACAAAAAAAGTAAAAATACTTAAAAAGAAATAAATTGGCAAGATTCAGAATTATATTCAGCCGGATCAGACTTCCTGTATCCTGACCGGAATGTTTCATTTTCAGAAGTTTTTCTGCAAACAGATAATTGACTGCAATGACAGCGCCGAAATGCAGCATCAGATAAGGACTGTTGTAAGAATAAAATACAACTGACGAGAACAGAAGTATGTATTTTCTCCATTTCTGCGGTGCAGCCCAGTAAATACAGTATGTCATCGCAAAAAGGAGGAGAAACGGAATCGAATTAAAAAGCATCAGAGCTTCCAGAGATACATGAATTTTCTTTGGTCAGTCATTTTCAGAAAACTGCTGATGATATCCTGATTCTGCTCAAATGAGGAACTGTGATAAAAGTTTCTGTTCAGTCTTTTGTCGTAACTGTACTGGATGAGACTCGGAGAATCAGAACCTGAATAGTTCCCCATTTTTTTCAGGTAGTCAATTGCATCATGAAGATACCCTACCTTGTCCACAAGTCCTTCCTGGAGCGCCTGCTCTGCAGTGAAGATTCTTCCGTCAGCGATGGTTCTGAGTTTTGCATCACTCATTTTGGAACGGTTCTTTTTCACAATTTTGTAAAATCTTTCATACATCTGGTCAACCACAGACTGAATAATTTTTCTCTGTTCAGGAGAAAATTCACGGAGAGGGGAAAGAATTGCTTTGTTTGCACCGGATGTAATGCTCTGATCCCTGATGCCGATTTTTTCGAGACCGTCTTTTACATTGATCCCGCTGATGATGACTCCGATCGAACCTGTAATTGCAGTAGGATGGGATACAATTCCGTCACTGGCCATAGCCACATAATAACCTCCGCTTGCCGCAACATCCATAAAAAGTGCAACAACAGGAATTTTCTTCTGTTCTTTGAAAGCCAGCAGTTCATGATAAATGATGTCACTGGCAGTTACGCCGCCGCCGGGTGAATCAATCTTAAGAATGACTCCTTTTATCTGGGGATCATTTTTGGCTTTTTTGAGTTCCTCTTTCAGAACTGCCACCATTGAATCATGCCCGCCAATCCCAAACAGTCCGCCGGACTGAGGGGAATCACTGATCTCTCCCTGTATGGGAATCACAAGGATTTTGTCTGACCCGTTTGATTCAATTTTCTGTTCGGTCAGTTCGTTCGTTCTCACGGGTCCTGGAAGTTCAAAACCTGTGTTACCAGTTACAAGACAATTGACTAAAATGAGCAGTATCGGCAGTATGAAATGTTTTTTCATACAGTCAGAATGCAATTATTCTGACTGTATGCAAGCAAAAAGTTTAGGTCAGCCTGAGAGTCTGATAAATGGTATCAGCCTTTCATACTGATATTGATCATTTT
>JBPOJG010000512.1:0-8396 GCA_052033835.1 Spirochaetota bacterium | reverse complement strand
CAGTGAGCGGATACAGTCTTGAAGAACTGATAGGAAAACCTCATAATATTATGAGACATCCGGATATGCCCGAATGGGCATTTGAGGATTTATGGAATACTGTCAAGAAGGGAAATTCCTGGAACGGTATCGTAAAAAACAGATGCAAAAACGGCGATTACTATTGGGTGGATGCGAATGTTTCACCTCTTTATGAAGCCGGTCAGATCATCGGTTATATCTCAGTCCGTACAAAACCGACCGAAGAGCAGATTAGGATTGCTGAAAAAAATTACTGGAATACTGACGAAAAACCTAAGAAAGAAATATTTTCTTTCTCCGATGTAAAAATTAAAAACATTCCTACAATCAGCGGAATATTTTTCGCAGCGGCTTTTGCGTTTCTTTTTTTTCTTACATATAATGTATATTCATTGTTTTATATCCTTCCGGCAGTCTTTTTTTTATTTTTGCTGGGTCAGATATTTCTGACTGTCATTATGAAATCAAAGGAAAAGGCCATTTTGGAATGTATTAATGATCTCAAGCAGCTCCAGGCGGGACATCTCAAGCATATCATAAATGTAAACAGAGAAGATGAGTTGGGAGAAGTTCAGAAAAATATCAGGTATGCTCAGGTGGAAATCAGAGGTATGCTGTCCCAGCTAGTCGGAAGTTCACAGATTATCAATTCGATGATCAATGAACTGAATGAGGTCTTTGGGGCAATTCGGACATCTTTTGATGAATTGAGCAAGGCAATGCATATCCTGGCTGAATCTTCTTCAGTGACTGCCGGAAGTTCTGAAGATACAATACGGAAAATATCCCTTTTGAACAGTAATATACAGAATATTGTCTTGGAAAATATGGAGCTGAAATCAGAATCCGAACTGATGAATTTGAGTACCAGAAAAGGAGATACGGTTTCAAAGGAAGCCAATATAAAATTTTCCCAAGTACTGCAGATTATTTCTGCAGTTTCAGGTTCAGTTGAAGAACTTGGAGAAAAATCAAAATCCATCAATATGATAGTGGATACGATCACTAGAATTTCCGATCAGACAAATCTCCTGGCACTGAACGCATCTATTGAGGCAGCTCGTGCAGGTGATTCCGGAAGAGGATTCAGTGTTGTTGCCAGTGAAGTAGGAAAGCTGGCAGAAGCGTCAAGAAAATCAGCAAAGGAAATTTCTATCTTTGTTTCCGGACTGCAGTTAAAGATATCAGGAATCATTCAAAATATACGTGAAAGTATGAAAGTTCTGGAGAACGGTTCCAGAGGAATGGAAAACATCCAGTTTGCAATGAAAGATATCCTGACTCATTCTGAAAACACTTTCAAAAAAATGGAAAATATACATATCATTACAGATCAGACTAAACTGCTTTCAGACAAAGTGACTGAGAATATGGATAATATTGGTTCAAAAACTTCCGAAACAAGTGCCGTCATTGAAGAGATCAGTGCATCTACGGAAGAACAGGAAGCAGCCATACATGTCATCAGCAGGAGTGTCGCAGATTTGAAAGAACTGTCCGATACATTGAACTCTTCTCTGACAAAGTTTAAATTCTAAATCTGAGAAATTAAGCATATTGCCTCGAAAATACTGTTGACAATACCAATCAGTCTGAAAAATCGAATCAGATATATACGGATCTGTTTTGGAAGGTGCAATGATTTTTTCAGCGGTTTTTAGAAGGAAAAGGAATACAGTTTCATTTATTTTTGTGAAATTTTATTCATAAGTTTAAAAATAATGAACAGAGACGAATTTATTTCACTTCTTCTCCACAAAGACGGATATATTATTCGAAAGTATATGCCTGACTATTTTCAGGAAAATAACATACACGACCCGGATCTTTTTGAGATTGCCTGGATAAAGATGACGAAAACAAGCGGAATTATTGCTTCGGAATTTCTGAATCATTATTCGCAGATCAGTGCAGATGCAGCAAAGGCTGTATTGCAGAAAATTCAGCAGGAAATTTCTTCTATTCCAGTCTCTGAAAAGACTTTTGTATGGCTGCATTGGTGGGGTAATACTGTATATTCAGGATTAGTTCTCTCCGAAAAAAGAAATGATCATATCAGCAGTACTTTTACTGAATATTATCCATTTTTCGCCGAGCTTTTTTTCAGACTTTCAGAAGTTGAGACTGATGATTTGGAAATGAAGTATAAGACAGTTCTGCCTTGGCTCAATCTGATTATCAGTTTCAATTTTTTTGACAGGAGTCTTTCTGAAACAATTGGTGACAAAATGCTGGAACTCTGCAGGCAGTTCAGTTATTCAAAAGAATTCCCTCTTCATTATTTAATCAGCATACAATATAGTAATCTGACATTACTTTTAGATTCTCTAGTCGGATCATGCCGGTCTGCAGGAAGAGAGAATGTGAAAATTTTTCTGAAATCGGGGCAGCACATAGAAAAAATGAATCAGTTTGTATATATTAATGCATTTATATACATTATATTTGTACTGTATAAGAATCCTTCACGGGCAGTGGAACATATCAGAAGACAGAAGCTCACCGAAGAGGATATCTGGCTGATTTCAGAAGCAGCTCACTATGATATCTCATACAGACTTACTCGTATTGCCTGCGGAGAAATGGATTTTCCAGACTGGCTTGCAGAGCAGGAATCTGCAGTTTTTTTCCTTCGGGAACTGTATTCGGGACCTGAGATTTCCGAGGGTCAGAGAAGACTTGGACAGCTTCTGAAAAGAATAAGTTCTGCAGGTTCTTCAATCTGGAAAAGACAGGTCGGGATCAGTGAAATACCGGAACGGATTACTGATGCTATACAGTTTATAGGACATTTGAAGATTTCAAAAGATGACCTGAATTTTGGAAATACAGCTTCTGAAAAAAGAATCAATACTGCAGAAAATAAAATGGGACAGAAGATACCCGAAGATCTTAGGATACTCTATACTGAAATGAACGGAATACTGGAAAGAGAAATTTCAAATCTGGACAGACTCGTCCCCCTTCAGAAGAAGTTCCAAAAAAAAATACAAGGACATCTGAAAGAAAGAAAGGAAAAACCACCTGTCAATGAAGATGAAATTGATCTTAAGACTTTAAGTGAAAAGTCGCCTCTTTTTGCTTTAGGAGAAATGGCCAACGGGGATTTTCTGTTTCTTCCAATTGCCATAAAAACGGTCAAAGGCAATACTCCCGTTATAAAACTTTTTCATGACAAGAACTGTGTCTGCTGTCCCGAGGCTGAATCGGTCGGATTTCTTGCGGCCAGAATTTTTCTTTCCAGGTATGCTGAAAAGAACGGGATAGAAAGAAATTTTCAAAAAATAATGAATACTGAAATAAAATTAAAATATAATTATATTTAAACATATTACTTCCCAGATTTCTAATCTCACCGCGTTCGATTAGAAATCTTAAATGGTAGGGAGGCCTACGGCAGCAGCTTCTATGCTTGCGTTGGTTTAAAGGGGCTTGAGCAGCCCCTTCGCAAAAATTGAAGCCGCTAAAATCCCCGCTTTTTACTCACATTCTGTGATAAGACCATTTGATTTTCAGTTAACCCCGTATTGATCCTATTACAATCTAATTAGAAATCTGGGTAATTCTCATATCTCATATCCTCCTTGCGTAAGGTGAGTTATTTGCATTAAGCAGACAGAATATGGTGTATTTATACTGATATTCATAAATAATTTTACTTTTCCCTGTCAGTGAGCCTTGATTTTACAGAGCTGAGAAAAAATATGCAAGAAAAGATTTTTGAAAATCAGCATATATTTTGCAGCAGGTTCTTAATTTGCCTTCCTAAGTCAGCAGGCTAATCAAGGCAGCACGGATTGTTACGAATTTTCAATCAAATGGACTTATCGAATCGCATCTTCCGAAAAGGCGGCTTGTCTAGAGAGACTTCAAAGTATCTTCATCCTGCTTGACAGATTAGAATGATTTTAGAAATGTCAAGATATGACATCTGGAGAACAGGAACCTCTAAAAAAAGAGACAGGAAATGAGAGGCATATTCTTTCCGTTTCAGGCGGGAAGGATTCGACAGCCCTTGCCATTTTTATGAAACAGGAGTATCCTGAGCTGGATCTGGAATATGTATTTTGCGATACAGGTGAAGAACTTCCTGAAACTTACGCTTACATCGAAAAAATAGAAACCTTCCTGGGTAAAAAAATTACAAAACTGCAGTCCGAAAAAACCTGGGATGAATGGGTGAATCAGTTTTCAGGTTATCTGCCTTCAGCAAGAAGCAGATGGTGTACAGCAAATCTAAAAATTATCCCTTTCGAAAAATTTGTAGGTGATGATACAGTATACAGTTATATAGGTATACGTGCTGATGAAAATCGGGAAGGTTATATTTCCAGCAGAAAAAACATTATAGCTAAGTATCCTTTTAAGGAACATGGAATCAATAAAGAAGATGTGATCAGGATTCTGAACGACAGCGGACTCGGGCTGCCGGAATACTACAAGTGGAGAACAAGATCAGGATGCTACTTCTGTTTTTTTCAGAGAAAATATGAATGGCTTGGACTGAAAGAAAATCATCCTGATCTTTTTGAAAAGGCGAAAAAATACGAAACAGTCAATACTGACGGAAGTGCTCAAAATTTTACCTGGGTTCAGGAAGGCTCATTGGATGTTGTTTTAAAGAATCCCGACTCCATACGCAAAAAACATTCTCAGTATGAAGCGAGAGTGAAAGAAAAGAAGCGGAAAAACAGTAAGAAATTAATTGATATATTCGGTGATGAATTAAATTTTGAAGATGCCCTGAATCTTGAAGATGATTCAGAGGGCTGTCTTGTCTGTCATATTTGAAAATCAGAGTGCTTCGCAGGCGATGACTTCCTCTTCTTTTTTCTTCAGTTCGGCAGGACTCAGTTTTTCGAGTTTTTCATTCATCTTTCCAAGATCTCTTGACCGTATGTAGGCTCTGGGAAGAGTCACCGGAAGAAATACTGTATCGAGACCGACCGCAAACGGAGAATCAATCAGTGCCAGTGTAAAAATGAGCCAATCAGGGGCCAAACTGTGAGGATGGTGTTCTTTGTTTGCCGACTTCATTATAAAATCGGCATCTGCACGGATGCCTCCGTAAATCAGTGAATAAGGAGTTCCGTCTGTACATTTTTTCTCTCTGGAATCGTAGAAGAAAAATCTTTCCTGGGAGAAGGAAACAACAGTCATACAATTACTTAAAAAAAGCGCTATAAAAGAAAGAATGAAGAGAGGTCTGCCGTCAGATAAATATTTCATAAAGCAAAACAAATCTGAAAGTGGCACTGAGTCAAATGTAAAATTATATTAAATCACTGTTCTGATATGACGTAAAACATCTTCAACCATATATATTGGGAGTGAAAGAAGTTGAAATTTTCCTTTTGTTTCAGGCAGAGAATAGTCCGCCTTCTGCAGAATCGGAAGATCTGTATTGAACCGTAATCCAAAGGAAAGTTTTTTCTCTTTCAGAAAAGACTGAAGAGATTTCAGTGTGCCTGTTTTTCCTGCTTTCACTTCTATCGGAATGATATTCGGTCCGACAGAGATGACAAAATCCGTTTCAGCAGAAGACTGACTTTTTTCTCGAACCCAGTAAAACAGTTCTGGTTCATCATATCCTGCACCTGAATAGAGCAGATGCTGGCCGACAAACTGCTCGCAGATATTGCCTATATTAAAAAGATCGTTATTATTAAGAGATATTATATCATTATATGAATAACCGTAAGCACTGTTCAGAAGTCCTACATCGAGCATCAGGCATTTTTGGATTTTCTCATTGATCTGTGCCCGAAGAGGAATTCCATTCGCAGCAGAATGAAAGACCGGTGTGTAGATTCCTGCAAGCATCAGAAGATGCAGTGCTTTTTTGATGTCCTGTATTTTTTCATCCGGTGCTAGATTTCCATATTTGATTTTCTTTCCGACACTGCCTGGAAGATTTTGAAAAACCCTGCTGACCAGGTTTCTTTTGCTTGGAGTTGTATATTTGGAAAAATCATCTCTGTATGTTGAGAGTATGGATTTTTTTACTCTGTCTGTTTCCAGAAAAGAGTATGTGTTTTTGTATGTCTGTACTGCCTCAGGCATTCCTCCTGTGATCAGATAAATTCGAAACAGTTTCAGAAGATCATTGTGGACTGTCTCAGGAAGTTTTTCCTGAATGGAAAATGTGCTTAAATACTGACTGAGATTTTCTTTTCCGAGACCTTCTAAAAATTCTTTAAAACTCATAGGACCGAGGTAAAAGTATTCAATCCTTCCAACTGGCATAGAAAAACTGTTTTCTTCAAAAACAAAATCAAAGAGCGAACCGGCTAAAATGATATGCAGTTCCGGAAGGAGTTCATAGAAATACCGTAAGGAGGCAAAAATTTCAGTGGCCTTCTGCACTTCGTCCAAAAACAAAACTGTTTTTCCGGGAATAATTTTCCTGTTTTTCCTAAGCTCAAGCAGAGACAGAATTTCCTGCGGATTTTTTGAAAGGAAACATTCCGATAGGTCAGTTTCGGTTTCCAGATTGATTTCAAACAGATCCATTCCTTCTTTTTCAGCAAAACTCCTTGCCAGATAAGATTTTCCTACCTGTCTGGCTCCGCGAAGAATCATAGGTTTACGGTTTGGTCGGTTTTTCCATTCCTTCAGGTATTCCAGTGCAATTCTTCTCAATTTTTCCCCTCGATTAAAATAACTAAGGGTAATTTTTTACTCAAATGGTAAAAAAGCAAGGGTAATTTTTCTGTAAATTGTAAAAAAATAAGGGTAATTATCAAGGAACAGCAGAAGCGGTATTCGCAGTACGTCGATTGATGAAAAAACGACAAGACAAGCATTTCGATATAGAGAGGCTTGGAAATATTCCTGAAAAAAGCCGATTACAAATTTACTGAAAATGATCCGGCTTGTCAAAATACAAATGACTCTGACCTGTTTCAAATTATAAACAGATACTTTGATGAGGCTTACGATGAATTATTCCCGATTTTGGAGGAATGGAAAAATGGGCAAATTCAAATAGATGACGACAGGCAGATTGTAAAAATATGATCCATTTCAAAAAGGAGAATGAATCATATTTTGAAAATGACAGACAGAAATATTTAAGTACAATCGCAGAATTTAAAAATACTGATAATCTAAAAACATATGAATTTTTGGCTGGAATAAAGAGTCAGATAAATGAAATTCAATTCAGTGAATGGCGGATTGGGTGCATCCGGCAGTGTTCTAAATCTGCTGAAAAAAATCTTTTCAAACTGGCTGATTAAAATGAAATGTACCTATGTCCTGGAAAGAATTTTTTAATTCAGCAAAATTTGGCATTCTATTCTGAAATAATACTGTACAAATGATACCTGCATTTTATTCAGTACTCAGTGAAGACAAAAAGATTCAGATTGGGTGAACTCTTTTCCGGACCAGGGGGGCTTGGTTATGCCGCCGTAAATTCCCTTTCAGATGATGGTAAATACTCCGTTTCGCATGAATGGGCAAGCGATTTTGATCGGGATTCCTGCGATACCTATATCCGAAATATCTGTCCGGAAAATCCTGAATCAGTTCTCTGTCAGGATGTCAGGAAACTGGATATAAATTCATTGAGTCCCGTAGATGCTTTCGCATTTGGTTTTCCCTGTAACGATTTCAGTATGGTGGGGGAGCAGAAGGGACTTGAGGGATCGTATGGACCTTTATATTCTTACGGAGTAAAGGTTCTGAAAAAGTTTCAGCCTTTATGGTTTCTTGCAGAAAATGTCGGCGGTCTCAGGAATTCAAATGATGGAAAAGCATTTGAAATGATTCTGAAATCTCTGTTTGATGCAGGATACGATGTATTTCCTCACTATTATAAATTTGAAAAATATGGTGTACCCCAAAATAGACATAGAGTCATTATAATTGGAATACGCAAAGATCAGCATCTCAGATTCGGGATTCCTTCCTCTAAAAAATATTCAAAATGGGATATATCAGTCCGTAAAGCACTGACTGTCCCAAAGATTTTGTCCAATGCACCGAACAATGAACTGACAAAACAGTCCAATGCAGTCATTGAAAGACTGAAACATATAAAACCGGGAGAGAATGCATTCAATTCCAGTCTGCCTGAACATCTGAGACTCAATGTAAAAGGTGCCAAGATCAGCCAGATTTACAGAAGACTCGATCCGGACAAACCTTCCTATACAGTTACGGGAAGCGGGGGAGGCGGAACTCATGTCTACCACTGGTCTGAAAACAGGGCATTGACCAACCGAGAAAGAGCCAGACTTCAGACATTCCCGGACGATTTTGTATTCTGCGGCTCCAAGGAAAAAGTAAGAAAGCAGATAGGGATGGCAGTTCCTGTGCAGGGAGCAAAGGTAATTTTTAATGCTGTTTTAAATACATTCGCAGGAATT
>JBPOJG010000445.1:0-12014 GCA_052033835.1 Spirochaetota bacterium | reverse complement strand
CCGGCAAGTTTGAAGGTCTGATCCAAAATCTGCATAAAAAATATTCCCAGAAAGTCGTTGTGCTGGTGGATGAATATGACAAACCGATTCTGGACAATATCACAGACAAGGACGTCGCCCGTGAAATTAGGGACGGGTTGCGGAATCTGTATTCTGTAATTAAAGGAGCGGATGCTTATCTCAAATTTGTGTTCATTACGGGCGTATCCAAATTTTCTCCCCCTTATTCCCCCGTGCACGGGGGATTTGGGGGTGGCGGTCTGAATAATCTGCAGGACATTACTTTGAATGAGAACTTTGCCACAGTCTGCGGTTATACTCAATCGGAGCTGACAAATGTTTTTCAAAATGCTTTGACGGATGTAAATATGGATACATTGAAATTATGGTATAATGGGTACAATTTTTTAGGAGACAGTGTATACAATCCGTTTGATATTCTGCTGTACTTAAAAAGCAAGGTCTATAAAAATTACTGGTTTGAGACGGGCAATCCGTCTTTTCTGATAGATCTGATCCGAGAAAATAATTATAATTCCATTGAAATAGAGAATGTGGAAATTTCTGAAGAAAGTCTGGGGGCATTTGATGTGGACAATATTGAACTGGAAGCACTGCTGTTTCAGACCGGGTATCTGACAATAAAAGAAAAAAGAAATATTTTGGGAGAAAATATATTTACTCTATCCTATCCGAATATGGAAGTCAAAAAAAGCCTCACTTCTGTGATACTTAATTTTCTTTCCAGCTCAAATGCCAGTCAGCATACAAAGCTGAGATTTCACCTGTATGAAATTCTGAAAGCAAATGATCTGCCGAAACTCCGAGATGTGTTTCATTCCTTTTTTGCCTCCATCCCTCAAGACTGGTATCGTAAAAACACAATTGCTAAGTATGAGGGATACTATGCATCTGTATTTTACTGTTGTTTCACGGCACTTGGACTTGACGTTCGAGCAGAAGACGTGACGAACTATGGTCAGGTGGATATGACAGTGTTCTTTGAAGACAGAGTATATGTATTTGAATTCAAGGTGATTGAAATGACTGAGGCAGGCTCTGCGCTTCAGCAGATCAAAAATAAGCGTTATTATGAAAAATATCTGACGGCCCCTGTTGGGACGAACGGTGAATCCGTAGGGACGGATGATAAATTTGTGGGGACGTACGGCCGTGCGTCCCTATGGGGAAACATTTACCTGATTGGTGTGGAATTTTCTAGAGACAGCAGGAATATTACGGGTTTTGAATGGGAGAAGGTTTGAGTTCAGGAGGACAAATGACAGAATCAGTGCGTGAAAAGTTAAGCTGGGATACAATTGAATACATTGAAACTGTTCCGAATCAGTTTCTGATTCCGGAGCATCATTGGCCGAATTTTCAGAATACTTCTCTTTCACAGAATGAAAAAATCAGACTGAATCATTTTTCCTGTTTTTTTATGTGCGAGATGTTTGTCCATTTTGAGAGACTGATTATTGAATATATAAAAATTCATGAAAATATAGTTTCAAAATATTTGAATCAAAGACAGATCAGAAGATTCATTGATGAAGAACTGGATCATATTCATGCCTTTCAGACTCTGGGAAAAATTATCAGACCGGATCTTTATCTGCCTGAGCAGAGATTTTTAATTCCGAATGCAGGCGATCGGTTTGTAATAAAACACTCCCCTCCTGGTGTATTTTTCATTATGGCTGCTCTCTTTGAAGAGATGACAGTTTTTGTATATGAGGTAATGAAGGAAAAACTGAATGAATCCTGGAAGCCTGTTCTGGATGTGATGCACCTGCACGCTCTGGAAGAAAGAGGTCATATCAGTATGGACAGAAAAGTGGCAGACGGGATCAGGGAAGAGAAGGGTGCATTTATATCCGGTCTGCAGATGTCAGCGCTTCTGCCTCTAGTGGCTTATTCAGACAGAAGAGTGGCGAGTTCCTGGAAAAAGGCAGCTTCTTTTTTCGCAGATTCTGAAGGCCTTTCCGCGGCGAAAAAAAAGGAAATTCTGAACAAAGGACTTTCTCGGTCAGACCTTCTGGGAATGAAATCATTTGCCGATAAAATTTCAGAAAAACCAATTACAGGAACTGGCGCTCTTCGATTTGTTCTGAATAAAATGACGGGATGAAAAAAGATATACTGTATCTCGAATCTCCCTGGAAGCGAATTCATGCTTTTCAGGGACTGATTCAAAAAGCGGAAAAGAATATCATTCTTCAGATGTATCTGCTGTCCGGAAGCGGTGAGCTTGCAACACTCAAACCTGTCGAAAATACTTTCCCATGGGCTCATACTGTTGCGAAACTTCTCGTCGAAAAAAAAAAGAATTTTCCAGATATAAATATCCTAGTTATCCTCGATACCCAGACAATTGAAAATCCTTCAAGAACATATAAGAAAAAATATCCGCTCGCAAGGCATATTCTGGAGGAAGGCGGCATCTCAGTCATCAGTGCCAGTCTGAAAGAAACATTATATAATGAAAAAAGAGGATTTCCTGCGGCTGCTGCTTTTCACAGAAACTGGATATGCGAGAGCTCAGAGAAACAATTTTCAAAACAGGAATGGGCATACAGACAGAATATCTGGCAGACGCTTCAGAACACGGAGGATCATAGAAAAAATATTGTAATTGATTCAGGCAGGGCAGGAATTATGTTTTCTCACAACATCATAGATCAGGCATATCAATGGCACGAGAATACATTTCTTCTGCGCGGAAAACACTCTATGCATCTTTGGAAACTTGCACTGGAGTCCGCAAAAAATGCATTTTCTCTTCCGGTCTCTTTCAGTGAAGAAGATATTAAAATAAAAAAATGGATTTTGGAAGAAAATGATCTTTTTGATAAAGAAATATATTACATTAATAATACATATAAAGTTTCCGCTGAATGCGGTGAAAACAGGCTTCTTGCATCCGGTCCTGAAATTCATAAAGAAATACTGAATGAAATTCAAAATGCAGAAAAGTATGGAGTTCAGGAAATACTTGCTGCCTCAGCCTATTTTTCTGATCCTGTCACTCTCGCCGCCCTGACAGAGGCAGGAAAAAAATGCAAGGTCAGAATTCTGGCTGACAACTGTCATGCACTTCCATTAAACTATATCTTAGGAATCATTTTAAGAAATACAGTGAATCTGTTCTGTATTGATCACTGCAGAAAGACGGAGTACATAAGACTCAGACTGTTCCCTTCATCTCCAAAAGAAATGATGCACTGTAAGGCAATTGTCTTTATCGGAAGGGAAAATACTCTGATTGCTGGACAGGCAAATTTTACACCAAATTCATTTTCAGGTGCCTGGCTCGAGACAAGTATTTTTGTGAAAGACAGAAATATTATAAATCAATTTATAAAACAGTTTGAAAGTTTTTGGGAGAGATCAGAAGAAGTTCAAAAGTATAAGGAGATGAACATTTTTCCAAGATTATTAAAAAAAATTCATGCCTTTGTATTTTTTATCTTTTTGAAAATTATGGGACTGGCTGGATTAAGGTATTGAATATTTCTTCTCCTGTCTCGTATCTCAAAAATGTTTCTGAAAATCTCGGCTGTCCTGTCTGGATTAAAAGAGAAGACCTTATGGAAGGCAGTGCCTTCGGAGGAAGCAAGGTCAGAAAACTGAATCAGATATTTCCTGTCGCTGAAAAGAATGGAGTGACAGACATCATCACTGCAGGAACTACAGGTTCTCATCATATTCATGCTGTGTCCGTAATGGGTAGAGAAAGAGGATTTACGGTTCACGCTGTTTTAGCAGAGCAGACAGCACTTGAATACCCTGAGAGAGTATTTGAACTGACTAAATTAGAAAATCCTAATATAACCTACTCTGCTTCAGAAGCTGCTCTTCCTGTAAGAATGTTCTTGAAATGGCTTCAATTAAAAAGAAAGGGAAGAAAACCGATGATGATCGGTCCTGGAGGTTTAAGCATAAAGGGAGTGGAAGCCTATGCAGATGCAGGCTTGGAACTGTATTCTGATTTGAAAAGAATTCAGGCAGAGGCGGATGTTCAAGTGTGTGTGTATGGGACAGGAGGAATTACTGCCGGTCTGCAGACAGCAAAGCAGATTCATCCAGAACTTCCGTCCGTCTATGCAGTTCAGGTCTATCCTGGATTCTGGAACGGAAGGTCATATATAAAATATTTTTCATCCAGAGTAAAAAATAAGTATTTTTATAAAAAATACAACGATCATGATCTGATCATCACTGACAGATACATTGGTGACGGTTACGGGACAGAAAGTATCAGATGCAGAGAAGCAGTTTCACTGTTTCAGAAAGAGGCAATTTTTCTGGACCCAGTCTATATGGCCAGAGCCGGTCAGGCAGTCATTGATCTTTCAAAAACAGGCAGGATACAAAAAGGAATCCTTCTCTGGTATACAGCGCCTAGGCTTTTCTGAAAGTCATGATCAAATTTACAATTAAGCAGTTATATAATTGCATTGAATATATATCCCGAAATAATGATACAACCCGTCACGACTCCAAAAAAGATTATAATCAGTTTCACGCTCATTACTTTTTTCAGAAGTGTGGCCTCTGGAATGGACAGGCCGACAACTGCCATCATAAAAGCAAGTGATGTTCCGATAGGTATTCCCTTAGATACAAAAACCTGAATCACTGGAATAATTCCCGCTGCATTCGCATACATAGGAACTCCTAAAATAACAGCCAGAGGAACAGAATACCATATATTTTTTCCTATATACTGTTCAAAAAATTTTTCCGGAACGTAACCATGCATTGCTGCCCCGACTGCTATTCCGGCAATTACATACACTATAACACTTTTTACAATTCCGAAAGCTTCTCTTCCTATATCGGGAATTCTTTGAAGAAAGCTTTTTTTATCCAATTCGAAAATTTCTCTTTCCGCTTCCGCCTTTTCCCAAATCTGTCTTACCCAGTCAGTCAGAAGGTATTCCAGTTTCATTCTCCCCAGAATAATTCCGCTGACAACACCGAGAAGTATTCCGCTGGAAACATAGATCACTGTTGTTTTCAGTCCGAACATTCCGAGAAAAATGGCAACTGCCACTTCATTCACTAGAGGTGATGTGACTAAAAATGCAAAAGTCACTCCTAGAGGAATTCCTCCTTTTACAAATCCGATAAACAGTGGGACAGAAGAGCAGGAACAGAAAGGAGTCACTGCCCCGAATGCGGAAGCGAGGAAATACTCCAATCCGTACATCTTATGCCTGGATAGAAAATTCTTTATCCGATCAATCGGAAAATAAGCATTGATCATTCCCATCAGGAATGTGATCAGAAACAGAAGTATCAGAATTTTGACTGTATCGTATACAAAGAAACTTAAAGCGCCTCCGAACGAAGAATTTTTTGCAATACCAAATATCCCGTATACAAGCCAGTCCGAAAAAATCTGCGTCCAGTCAAACATCAGCAACATCCTCTTCCCGCCTGAATTGGCGGACATGGCACAGAAGCATAACTGCAGAATACGCAACAGTCACCGTTCTTCGGTTTCAGCATTGTTTTGCAGTTTTTGCATTCATAGAAATAGAGACAGGAATCAACAGGCATCGTCTCTTCTCTGCTGTATCCGCAATTTGGGCAAGTCAGTATTGACTCCATTTGTAATTTCATATGTTCACTTTTACCAAATCAACTTTAAAGTATTTGAAGAGCTGCGGCAGGCCAAAAACCTATTGCTTTGATTTTTCATGCATTTCTTTTATATTGTCAGCAGTTCTCTGACTTCATTTGCAGTCGGAACTCTTCCTTTAATTTTAACTACTTCATCTATGACGACAGCCGGAGTGGATAAAATATCATATTTCATAATTTCCTGCATATCTTCCACCTTTTCGATGACTGGTGAAATATTCAGCTCTTTGGAAATTTTCTCTATGACTTCCTGAGTCAGCTTGCATTTTGCACATCCAGTACCTAAGATTTTAATGATCATATTGTTTCCGCCTTCAGATTTTTATATCGTATATATACGATATAAAAAGTCAATTCTTTTTTCTTCACTCATCTTATGAAGATTTCCTTATTGTTCGGAGTAAATCTTTTTTCCTGGCTGAGTGCAAAATTCACAAGCAGTATCAGTGCGGGAACTTCAATCAGAGGGCCGATCACTGCGGCAAATGCAATTCCTGAATTGATACCGAATACAGCAATTGCCACTGCAATTCCGAGTTCAAAATTGTTGCCTGCGGCAGTGAATGCAAGTGATACACATTTCGGATAATCAGTTCCTGCTTTTTTTGCAATAAAGAATGCACTGAAAAACATTATTACAAAATAAAACAGAAGAGGAATTGCTATTCTCACGACATCCAGAGGAATCTGGACAATCAGGCTTCCTTTATAACTGAACATAATGATGATTGTAAACAGCAGAGATATCAGTGTGATTGGACTTATCGTCGGGACAAAAGTATTCTGATACCAGTCTATGCCTTTCACTCTCACAAGAGTGAAACGAGTGATCAATCCTGCAATAAAAGGTATCCCTAAATATATGAAGACACTTTCTGCGATCTGAGAAATGCTGATATTTACTTCCGCTCCCTTTATCCCGAAGATAGTCGGAAGAAAGGTTACAAAAATATAAGCATATATGCTGTAAAATAGAACCTGGAAAATACTGTTGAATGCGACTAGGCCTGCGACATATTCATTGTCACCTTTTGCAAGATCGTTCCATACAATGACCATTGCGATGCACCTTGCTATTCCGATCATAATCAGGCCGATCATATACTCAGGTTTGTCATGAAGAAATATCACAGCAAGTCCAAACATCAGCAGCGGGCCGATAACCCAGTTCTGGATCAGTGAAAGTGCAAGAATCTTTTTGTTTCTGAATACATTGTTCATTTCCTCATATTTTACCTTTGCCAGAGGAGGATACATCATCAGTATAAGGCCGAAAGCAATCAGCAAATTGGTAGAGCCGCTTTGAAATCGGTTGAGTAAACTTGGAGTCTCCGGGAAAAAATGTCCAATGGCTATTCCGGTGAACATCGCGAGAAAAATCCAAAGGGTCAGATATCTGTCTAGAAAGGAAAGCTGTTTTTCCGATTTCATTTTACCCTATCTTCGATGAATGTTTTAGAGTAGTCTCTGATTTCATCTCTGGTTTTCCGGAAAGCAGATGCAATTTCTTCTTCAGTCCCTTTTACTTTGGACGGATCAGAAAAGTTATGGTGAAATCTTTCTGCTTTCGATGGGATGTAAGGACAGTTTTCCTTCGCATGATCGCAGACTGTAATGATAAAATCAAAGTTTATATTCATATATTCGCTTACATTGTTCGAGGTATGATTCGAGATGTCTACTCCTGCCTCTTTCATATACTGGACTGCCCTAGGATTTACCCCGTGAGTTTCGATCCCTGCACTCCATACTTTGGCCTTCTCGCCCGCAAAATGCCTGAGCCATCCTTCAGCCATCTGACTCCTGCAGCTGTTCCCTGTACACAAGACTAAGATATTCTTCATATTCTCTCCTTATTTGTATATCGTAAATATACGATTAAATATTACAAGACTTTTTACAGCCTGCAAATGAAAAATATATTACAGCTCCGCAGTAGACCTCATATACGGCATTTGAGGCGCGAGCTTGTTAGAAAAAGGACCAACGCTGGAATATTCCGTTATAAGGATCTAAAAAGACTTTGCAGTTGAATTTTTGAATTGGAGTATTTCGAATTAAAATTAAATTTGGACCCCGCGAAGATTAATCAAAAGAAAGATTTATTGAAGAAAAAGATTTGCCACAGAGGCACCGAGACAGAGAGTTATGGAGCGATGAATATAGAAGAATTACTAAAAAGTCTAGAAGAGGAATTAGGAATTACTCTTATTCAAACGCAAAGAGAAAATGTTTATGACTGTGATTTTTGTTTTGAAAATGAAGTTCGTATTTGCAATGGGAAGATTGTTTCTTTGGGCATATGCGAATTAGCCATTGTGGCTCTTCCGAAATCATTAGGTCAAATGATGGATTTAAAATATCTAACAATTTCGAGATGTATAAATCTAATTGGATTTGAGGGTCTCGCAAACTTAAAAGGATTGGAAGGGCTGAAGCTTTCTTACTTGTCGATGGCTGCTCTACCAAAAGAAATTTCAAATTTGCAGAATCTTAAAAAACTATATTTAAATTCAATTTCTTTTTTAGAAAATTTTAATAGCCTTGCTTATCTTTCAAATCTTGAAGAGTTATATTTAGAAGATTGGAAAATAAAAAAGATACCGCAGGAAATCCGTTATAATGAAAAGTTAAAAAAAATATCTTTAGATTTTTGTGAAAATCTTTTTGATTACAATGTTTTGAAATTTGTAAAAAACACTTTAGAATACTTTGAAATCAATTCCGAAGAATATTCTCGAGTCCCAAAGATTATTAGGAGTTTAAAAAATCTAAAAGGATTTGTCATGAAAAGTAATTACGGATTTAAGGACATTTCTAATTTAAAAAATTTACGACATTTAAAAGAAATAACATTAGCTGGCTTAGAAGTTGATACACTGCCCAAAAGTTTAAATACTCTAAAAAATCTTGAAAAACTTTTTATATACGAATCGAATCCCATTGATGCAGATAAATTGAAAGGATTAAAAAACCTTAAATATTTGAAAGGGACAAAGCCTCCTAAATATGCATACACTTTTAAAAATCTTGAAACTCTAGAAGTTTCATCTATTGATTGTACGGATATTTCTATGATAAAAGATTTAAAAAAACTTTCAGAACTTAATTTGCAAATTTATGAAGTCACTGAATTGCCTGAAGAATTGTTTACTTGTTCCAATTTAATCTCACTTGGTATTTGGGCTAATCTGGAATATATCCCAGAATCTATTTCAAGGCTTGACAAGTTAGAAGAATTGACATTGAGAAATTGTATGAATTTAAAAGATATTAAGGCTATTAACAAATTAAAGAATTTACAACTTCTTAGAGTCTGTGAGCTTACAAATAAAGATATTGAAAAGCAAATTATCCAAAGAGAAAATCTATCCTTGGATATTCGATACGTTGAATAACTTCAATACCCCTCGGATCTAATTGTCTTTCACTCATACTGAAACGACAGTGTTACAAAGTCTCTTCAACCTTCTATGTCCCTTTTCCCTGAACAACTGACTATTCAACTCTATAGCCGGCTTTCAGAGATCAGTCCAGCGCTGAACCGTGATCCTTAGGAAGAAAATACAGACCTATGAAAAAAGTAAGTGCCGCAACTGTAATCGGATAATACAGTCCTGAGTAAATATTTCCTGTCGCGGCTGCGACACTCGCCGCGATGAATGGAGTCAGTCCTCCGAATACTCCGTTTCCGATATGATAAGGCAGTGACATTGAAGTGTAGCGAATTCTAGTAGGGAAAATTTCCACTAGAAATGCTGCGATCGGTCCGTAGACCATTGTCACAAGGAATACCTGAACAAATACAAATACCGTAAGCATGACAGCATTGGACTGGAATCGGAACATTGCAGAATATAGTGGGATATAAAGTATTGCCGCAAGCAGACAGCCGGTCAGTATGATCTTTTTTCTTCCGATTCTGTCGGAAAGACTTCCGAAGAATATGAAGAAAGGTGTAGCAAGCAGAAGAGCCGCAGCAGTTACAGTGTAGGCAGTTGTATAATCCACTTTCAGTGTTTTTTCGAGAAAACTGAGAGCATAAAACTGACCTGTATACCAGACAACTCCCTGCCCGGCAGTAGCCCCAAAGAGTGCGATCAGAACCATTTTCAGATTGGCGGCATTTCCGAAACTTTCACGGATAGGATTGGCTGATGCTTTTCCCGACGCCTTCATTTCCAGAAACACAGGAGATTCCTGAAGTCTGATTCTTATATAATAGGAGATCAGTACTAAAAAGGCAGACAGAAGAAAAGGAATTCTCCACCCCCAGTCATTGAAATCAGCTGCACTCAAAGTCATTCTAGTCAGAAGAATCACTCCGATGGATACAAAAAGTCCAAGGGTAGCAGTGGTCTGAATGAAACTCGTGTAATACCCTCTTTTCTCATCGGGAGAATGTTCTGCAATATATGTCGCAGCTCCTCCGTATTCACCGCCGAGTGCAAGCCCCTGAATGAGTCTAAGGAAAACAAGTGCCGCCGGAGCGGCCATTCCGATGACGTCGTACCCGGGAAGAATACCGATGACAAAAGTCGCTCCCCCCATAATGAGCATAGTTAATAAGAAAGTATATTTTCTGCCGAACTTATCACCGATATGTCCGAATACAATCGCCCCAAACGGTCTCACGATAAAACCAGTTGCAAAAGTGGCAAGGGCAGCAAGATAACTGACCGTTTCATTTCCCTTAGGATAAAACTGGGAAGCAATGAAACTCGCCAAAGTACCGAATATATAAAAATCATACCATTCTATCATCGTCCCGACAGAAGATGCAAAAATCACCTGCCAGATCTTTTTTTCCGGATTATCTGTGCTGTTAGTAACTGCTGAATTCATAATTCTTTTTCCTTTTTTAATTCTTCAAATGTTCTAAGCATATCCTGGAGTTTTTGAATTCTTTCTGTATAGGACAGTTTTAGGTTTTCCGCGAGCAGAGTTCTGTCCACTCCTTCTTTATACTTTTCTATAATCAAATCAAGAGACGAGACATTATCCATTTTAATCACTTATCTGAGATGACTGCTTGTTTGTCCAGCAGTAACAAAACCACAGTCCTCAACGAATTACAAAGTCATGACAAACACAGCCACTGGAAGCAAAACAGCCAGCATCAGTATCGCCGTCTATTTTTCGCGAACTTGGTCGGAAGTCCAGCTCATCCTCACAGCACAGGCAGGGATGGGATCGAGTGTTGCGGAAACAAGTTATACTTTTGGTTCTCTTGCAGGAACTTTCAAATGGTATGGCGGAGTATTTGCTCACAACGGAAAGATCTATGGGATACCTTTGAATTCCACAAACATCCTTTCCATCGACCGAACCTGATAATCATCTGCTCCGAGAAAGTCTTTCACTTCGCGGTAAAAAACTTCTATCCAGTTTCTCAGATGATAAAACTTCACGACAGTATCGTCTCTGAAAGACACAGCATTCGAAATCAGGAGTCTTGTATTTTTGCTTTCCGCTTCATTTTCGAACCGTCCGACAGCTGTATGTCTATGGGGCGAAAATCTTCCGCCTTCAGGAGCGGGATAATCTCCTCGAGCGTGTGTCCATTGCTTTTCCGTTCTCCGGGCAGTCTGAAATATACGACTCTGTTCTTCTTGACTCCTGCAATGTATGTCAGATTATTATCTTCCAGATACCTAATAAAATCAGGGCTGGAACCATACCAGGCATCTGCGGCTACGCTGAGTAGTCGCTAATAACGCAGGCGTCTGTCGAATCTAGGCTTTCCCTGTCAACGCCTCACCTGCGGCCGAAGGCGTAAGGTGAGTTATCTGGTAAATTACAAAATCATAGTAAATCCTACTATAACAATCTGTCTATTTTTCTCTTTACAACAAAACTGGTTTCTAAAAAATGGAGTTGGAGGATTTAATGAATAAATTATTACTTTCAATTTTAACTGTTTTTTTGCTTGTGAATTGTGAAAAAGCGCCAGAGGCTCCTAAGGCCGTAACAAATGAAACTAAACCTGCTGCAGAAGCTCCTAAGCCTGCTGGAACTCCAGTTCCTCTGGATCTGAAAAAAAGCGCACTGAAATGGATCGGAACTAAAGTTACAGGAAAACACAACGGGACAATCAAAATTTCCGAAGGAAACATCCTTGTAAATGAAAACAAAGTCGTCGGCGGAAAGTTTACTCTGGATATGGCTTCTCTTGAAGATCTGGATCTGAAAGGTGAAATGAAAACTAAATTGGAAACTCACCTGAAGAGTGAAGATTTTTTTGAAGTTGCAAAACATCCAAAAGCTTCTTTTGAAATCGCAAGCATCAGTGAGCCAGGTGCGGACGGAGCAGTTACAATCACAGGAAACCTTGACATTAAAGGAATTTCCAAGTCTGTAAG
>JBPOJG010000537.1:0-2894 GCA_052033835.1 Spirochaetota bacterium | reverse complement strand
TCTATCCAGTGAAGAATTCTTTTCAGCTTATGAATTCTTTCCTTTGCCGTTGTATTTGCAATATGAAATCTGTTCTGCATCTGCAGAGAGAAAACTCTTTCCACTTCTGATTTCATTTCCGAATTTTGCTCTTTCGGGATTTCGGCAAGCGGAGCCTTCTTTTCCTGTTTTTTTCTGACTGCGGTCTTTTTCTTTGCTTTCATAAAAGTCCCCTTCTGTTGTGCCGGATCAGTGATCTCTGCTGATTCAGTTTCTGAAGGTTTTAAAATCAGTCAATCAGATATTGACTGATTTCAGACTCCGCCGCTTCGCGGCTCTTTCTCGGTTCTGCGCCTGCACAGGCAGTTTTCGATTCAAATGAGCACCGAAATATTTTCGTAAATGGAAAATTCAGGCGGCAAATCTACGGGTCGATTTCAGGGTTGTGTTGTATGCGATATTTCCATCGTACCCCCGAAGGTGCGGTTTCGAAACCGCACCTTCGGGATGTTTTTTCATAACTGAAAGCATTCAGTTTCTCTCCAGAAAATCGGCCGCCGACTTGATTTCGGCTTCGGCATTCTCTGAACCTAGAAAAATGATTTTATATTTTTTTGTATCCTTTTCTATGATTCCGGCGAAACACTGACCGGCCTTTTTTGTTCTGCCTGTTTTTCCGTAAATTTTCCAGTCTCTGTAGGAATTCAATGTGAGTCTGTTTTTGATGAGATGAGTTTTGCCTTTTGTATCTTTCAGACTGTATTCTGTTTTTTTAATGATATCAGCAATAACAGGATTTTCAAATGTAAGGTCTGCTATTTTCGAAAGATCTTCTGTGTTGGACCTGTTTTCCGGATTCAGTCCGACTGCTTCATAAACGGATGTGGAATTGAGATCTTTCTTTTCGAGGAATATGGCAGTTTCTTCAGAAAATGTTTTTCCTTTCTGCTTCATAGCATCTTCGAGTGCTCTCGCTGCGTCATTTCCGGAGGGAATCAATAGTCCGTGCAGAATCTCTATGAAACTGTATTCAGTCCCCGCTTTCATATCTGCTCTCGATTCCAGTGAATTTTTAGGAAGATGGGATTTTTTGATTTTTATGAGATCGTCATTTCGGAATATTCCGGATGAAACGACTGCAGTGACAAGTTTTGTCAGGCTTGCAATCGGATATATTTCTTTTTCATTTTTTTTAAATACAATTTTTCCTGATTTTCTGTCTTCAATCAGAATGGATTTTGCTCTGAATTCATCCTTTGCCTGAACTGAAGAACAGTTCAGACAGAGGAGGAAGATCAGAAATTTACACAGTGTCCGACTTTGTCTTTTCAAGAGCCTGATCAATGTCAGCTGTAATATCTTCAATGTTTTCAAGCCCTACAGAGACTCGGATTAGTCCCAGTTCAATTCCTACAGCCTCTCTTTCTTCCGCGTTCAGTTTGGAATGAGTAGTGGAAGCAGGATGAGTAGCTATTGTCCTTGTATCGCCGAGGTTTGCTGAATGTGAGATCATTTCCAGTTCATTCAGAAATTTTCTTCCTCTCTCAAGTCCGCCCTTGACGATGAATGTGACGATTCCGCCCCCAAGCTTCATCTGTCGTTTGGCAAGTTCATACTGAGGATGTGAAGGAAGGAAGGGATATTTCACCAGAGTGATTTCAGGATGTGTCTCGAGGTATGTAGCCAGTTTGTAGGCGTTCTCACAGTGTTTTTCCATTCTGATGGAAAGTGTTTCGAGACTTTTGGAAAGTATCCATGCATTGAAAGGAGAAAGAGAGGGACCTGTATGACGCGCAAAAAAACGGACATCTTTAATCAGTTCCTTTCTTCCCACAGTAATGCCTGCTATTGTTCTGCCCTGTCCGTCAATGTATTTTGTTGCAGAATGGATTACAATATCAGCTCCGAGCAGAATCGGTTTCTGAAGATAAGGTGTGGAGAAGCAGTTGTCTACAATCAGTATCAGTCCGCGTTTTTTACAAAGTTCGGAAAGCCATTTCAGATCAATGATGTCGAGTCCCGGGTTTGAAGGAGTCTCCACAAATACTGCTTTTGTATTCTTTTTTATTGCAGATTCCCATTTTTCAGGATGTGAAATATCCACATAAGTATGGTCAATATTCCATCTGGGGAAAAGAACCGTCATAATCTGATGAGTTGATCCGAATACAGCCCGCGAAACGACCACATGGTCACCGGACTTTAATAATGAAGAAAGGGTGGAAAATATTGCCGCCATCCCGGATGCAGTTGCAATTCCGTCCTCGGCGTGTTCCATTTCACAGATTTTTTCTACAAATTCAGTATTGTTGGGATTGGAAAATCTTGTATAAATATTGCCGGGTTCCTCATCTGAAAAAAGAGCTCTTGCCTGTTCTGCACTTTCAAATACAAAACTGGAGGTCATATAGATCGGAACACTGTGTTCCCTGTTCGTGCTTCTTTTCAGCTGCTTACGGATCGCATCCGTGTCGAAATGTTCCTGTTCTTCGTGCATATCACACCGCTATGTTGGAGTCTGTTTCTTCTTTCCAGGCCTGAATTCCGCCTTTCAGATTCAGAAGATTTGTAAAGCCGAACCTCTGCTGAAGTTCAAGAATTGCATTGGCACTTCTTCTTCCGCTTCCGCAATGAATAATGACAGATCTGTCCGTTGCAATTTTTTCCGCATTCTGAAGTATTTTTGCCAATGGGATAGAGACCCCGCCCAGATTTTCCAGCACATATTCAGCTTCTTCTCTGACATCAATGAGCTGATAAAGAACACCTGAACTTTTCAGTTTTTTAAACTCTTTGACTGTAATCTCTTTTACTTCATTCGGATTTGTCATTATTCTCCACTTTTTTAGGCCTTAGTCTGCCGGAAAGAAAAAATTTCCACTAAATTGGAGAGAATATTCGAGAAAACAGAATTA
>JBPOJG010000338.1:0-3074 GCA_052033835.1 Spirochaetota bacterium | reverse complement strand
TCAAAATGGAAAGATATTCCTCTCTGGCTTTCGGATTTTTATTCAGCTCGGTGAAATCCATCACTTCCTTCCCATTGGAATATTTTTTAATCATAGCACTTTTCCGGTCTGCAAGAGCCTGCATCTTTTTTAATGCATCTTCTTCTGATGCAGTGAGCTTCAGACCGAATTCTTTTCTGGCCTTCAGCTCGGCCAATGCACCGTCTTTCTGGATCTCTTTCAGTTTCATCTGGTTGTCATCCTGGAATCCTTCCATTATCCCGTATTCTCCGCCGAATAAATTGGAAACACCGTTTACAGCTTTCTGACCAAGGCTTTTGAGCATTCCCATTTCCCGATCATATTTCAGTTCAGTTGTATAATTATGCACCAGCACACCCTGTTCGCCTGCAAAATAATTATGCGTTCCCTCGACTTCGAAGTTGTAGACCTTCGTTTCTTGAATATGAAGAACCTCGACAGATGCGACTGTGACATTTTTTCCATTATAATTCACCAGACTGTATCCTTTCTTAATGTCCTTCGCCTCAGTCCATTTTCCAATTCTGTTCTGTGTATCTGTGTTTCCATTGGATGCACCAAGCAGTGACACCGCAAAGACTCCCGCTGCCCGCACCCCGCCATACGCTTGTCTCTCTGAACTCTGATCCCCGAACTCCGAACCCAACACATAAAACGGATGATTCCGGCAACTTTTTACGAAGCCCTTCAGGCGGGTAAAAAAGCCGAAGGCGTTGGCCTGCAAGGGGCGAGCTGAGCGAGCCGGGGGGAAAGCCTTGTCCCGTCGGAAAGAACAATCCTGTAGAGCAGCTTCACTTCGTGGCGGAAAAGTTCAGTGACTTTTCTGTAGGAACTCTTCTCTGTGTGTTCGTCTCTTGTAAGAACATAATCCCCCTGCCGTACATCTTCAATGTTCGCAAGTTCCTCAAACTCTTTCGTCACGGGAATATCTTCCGGGCGTTTCACTTTTGAAGCAAGAGATTTTTTCAGAACCGGCGAAATGCGGAGCATTAAGAAAATATTTCTTTCTCTCAAATTCGTCTTCTGCAAATTAGTCCAATGAAAATTCCTGAGTCAGCTGAAATTCCCAAATAGAAACTTTCGGATTATCTCTTGAAGGAAAGAAAAAGAGATGACAAATCGAAATTTTTGCGACAGGCTGGTTTTACGGAAACGGATTCTGAAGCATTGGAACAAGCTATCAGAATTCATACAGCAAATTTTGATGCAGTTTCGGATTCCGAAAATGAATATGGAGAGTTTTTTACTGTTCAAGGAGATCTGCAGGGCACTAATGGAAATGTTCTTAAAATTATTTCTGTCTGGCTGAAAAGAAAAGTGGATCAAATATTTCAGTTTATTACTTTAAAACCATGGAAAAAATAAATCACAGTTTTCAAATCTATGCTCAGGTATCATTAAAAAATGATCTGCCGGAATATCATTTAAAAAAAGGCGATATTGGGACTGTGGTGGAAATCGTAAAACATCCTGAAGGAAAGGAAGACGGCGTTGTACTGGAGATATTTACCGCTTTGGGTGAATCGATTCAGGTAATTGCAGTTCCATTTTTTCAGATCGACCTGCTGCAGGAAGACGAAATTCTGAGCGTCCGAAAACTGAATTCTGAAGCAGCCTGAGATGAGGTTTCCCTTCAGCGGCTGATTTTTATTTTACAAGACTTCTGGATGCTCTCGCAGAAAATTCATTTGATCTGAACCTTTATGAAGAAACAAAAAAAGAAGCAGAGAAACACATCGAAATCAAGGTCATTGCCATCCAGGAAAAATTCGAGACCTGTTTTCTTATCGCCCTGACAACGTGGGCAAAAGGTTGCCCTGCGAACCACCCATTCACCTATCGGTGAATCCTCGCAAACGTGGAAGTGTTGGCAGGCCTCCCCTCTCTGAGACAGTGACACCGATGCATTCATTCCGCTTCCTCCGAGTCCCACTTTTGCCCCCCAGCCGTTCGCTGCATCATAGTTCACTCCGAGCCCCACGGGTATGCCTTCCATCGGAAGTCCTGTGGGCAGTTTGATCCCTGATGTCAGTCCGCCGATGACTCCGTTTGCAAATCCTGCGAGTGCTCCCTGAAGACCGTTTCTAGATCCGTCGATGGTCTGAACTGCTGTTTTCACGACTGTGGAGAATGCTGTAGCACTCATGCTGCCCACTGCCTGAAGTCCCTGTCCGACCATCTGGACAAGACCGTTTGCTGAATTGGCAAGGGCGGCTCCTGCAAGTCTTGAGTAGTTTTTGTTCAGATCGCTGTAATACTGTTTCTGAAGCTGTCTATTTCTTCAGAAGTTTTTTCACTTCGCTCAAATCAGTGCACTTCAAAGAAACCTCCAGAAGCTTTTTCAGAAAATTCAAATCCTTGTGCTTTTTGACAGACGGCATCAGTGCCAGACCCTTTGAATTAAAACGGGATTCCAGGGTCAGCTGAATGCTGAGATAAAAGGTTTCTTCTCTTCCTTCCTCTCTGCCTTCTTCTCTGCCTTCCTCTCTGCCTTCCTCTCTGCCTTCCTCATAAGCACCGTACATATTGGTAACATAATCATGCTCCGCTTTCTGGCGCAGATCGTAAAATTCACGGTTTTTACGGCTCAGGGAAATGGTTTTCAGTTCAGAAATTGCCTTGCCTATCTTAGGACTTTTTTTCTCCAGTGTCTTCATCTCATCTCCTTTCAGTTTCTCTGCCTTTTTCAGCAGATACAGCCACGCATCAAACTCATTCTGCAGATCACCCAGCTCTTTCAGAAACTTCGGCAGTTCTATTATATTGATTTCCAGATCGTCTGTCAACGGAAATAAATGCTTTGTTTCCTGAACCATGAACTGGAACAGGAATTCCTTCTTCTGCGGATACAGCGAAAAATTCAGAAAATTGAACGAATAAACTTTGGGAAGTTTATGATACTGTTTTCCTTTTTTCAGACTTCTCGAATAAATCTTCGACCAGTAAAGCAGAACACGCTTGGGAAATTCTTTCTGAGGCGCAGCCTGCATTTCAATCAGAAACTTATTTCCAGATATGTCCTCGGCACTGATGTCCAGAATGGAAAGTTTTTC
>JBPOJG010000476.1:0-5628 GCA_052033835.1 Spirochaetota bacterium | reverse complement strand
ACCATTGGCATTTAATGATGCTAGATTGGTACGAAGTCGGGATGTGTGGGGATAAACCTGATATACCAGCTAAAGGGTTTACATGGAAGACGACACCCGAGTTAAATAGAAAAATTTGGGAAAAATACAGCGAAACAGATTTAAAGCAAGTTAGGAAATTACTTGCAAAGTCCTTTAACGATATTCAAGCCATTATTCAAAAGCATTCTGATACCGAATTATTTACAAAAAAGAAATACCAATGGACAGGTACGACTTCTCTGGGAGCATACCTAGTTTCTGCTTCCTCAAGTCATTATGATTGGGCAATAAAACGAATTAAGAAGTCGATGAAATAGAATATTAGAAATGGCAGACCTTTTTTGAACCTCATCAAAAAAGAACATCCCTATGTTCCTGATTCCGATGTTGATCTCGGCTGGGGGAGACGTGCTCTTGGCTATTTTATGTTAGCCTCGCTTGTCTTTCTAGCGCTATCGCTAATTTGCATCCAACTTCTCTAATAATTCTCTCCCATTCTAATCCCACAAATTAAAAGCTTAAATACCACTTCTTAAAAATAAGTTTCGCTATTTTTCTACAAAGGGGTATCCCCCATTCTCAAAAGCAGAGTATCCAATTTTAATTCAGAATTTACTTTTGAGAATGGGTATAGCAAAAATGGATTGCCTATTTCTCATAAAGAGATGGTTTGAACTAAACGGGGTAAAATTTTACGTTTTGATATTGGATTGAGTATTACAAAATCTTGCACGCTACTTCCGGAAATGGGATTTCAAACTATTGCGACTTTGTCATGTTCTAGATTTTGAGCACTAATGTAATTCTTAAATAATTAATCTTATGGATTAAAAAATTTCAAAAATGGTTCTGTAGGATAGAGAAATGAATATAAAAATTTTCGTTATACTTTTATTATTAAACTGTAAGACATACAATTTTATCCAAAAAGAACCCAATCCAGAATTTAAAAGTAGAGATAGAATTATTTCTTTTGGCTTTTTCCCTATGAAGTCAAGAGAATACAATAACAGTAGCTCACCAAACAGGAAAAGATATAAAATCACTACGATGCTTGATACAAAAAGAAATCTAAAACAATTATTAAGCTTTGCAATACCAATAGAGAAAAATCTTTCCACTTCTTTCAATGAATATATATCGGATGAAAATGTAAATGAATTTATAGAACATTACTTGTCAGAAACGAAAGGTACGGGCTCTCTAGAAATAGAAAAACTATTTGAAAAAACACCAACCACGAATGCTAAATTCAAATACCGAATGAAAAATATGAATGCAGATTATTTTTTAGTTGGATATTTGAATAAACCTTTTGAACCAGATAGCATTACAGTAATGGGGTATATACTTGGAGGTATAACTATAAATTTTTCAATATTTACTTTAGGTGTGATTCCGATACTCGCAGAAAAAAAAGTTTATACTAGATTTGATTTGTATGATAAAAAATTGAATAAAATTGATTCAAAGGAATTGCAAACGAATTTTTATTCTATATACTCCTGGTGGGTCTTTGAAAATAAAGAATGTGAAAGTGAAAACCAATTAGAATTCATTTCCTATTGTAGTTTGTTCAGCAAAGAAATTCCTAATTATATTTATGAGAGCGAAATAAATAAACTAACTCGTTGGCTTCAGAAAGTTTTAGATTAGAATCCCCCAAAAAAACATTTTCCTAAAATGTTCCAACTCAAATTATCACACTGAGCTAATAGAGATTATTCCTTGCACTCGCATAAATTTCGGATGGTTTATGGGATTAAAATTTATAAAGGGATACTGCCTATTATTCGCTTCCATTGATGTTTGTTCTTGGATACATAGAAAATGGATTGGAAAATAATTTTTCTACTTGGGAAAATTTAATATACCCAAAAGATTTGGAAAGGGTAAAAACTTCTAAATGTATGGTGAGTATTAAAAGCTAATTCTCAATAGGTAAGGAATTAAATTATTTTTAATTTTCGACTTGCAATAAATTTTAAGCGATGTAAAAATTCTTGCAAGATTTGGCCTTTGCGAACAGTTCAATAATTGTATGGAGTTTTACAGTATCCTTTACTGATTGGATTTTCTGAAACAGAACCTTGTCCAGTAAGCCGAACCGATTACTCACAAAATCAGTCCTCCGCGTGAACCCCATCCCTCCCCCTAATCCGACATAATCTGTCTGTAGGAAGTCCTTTTTTTCGTGATACGAGCATTTTTTCTTGAAAAGTGCATTTTTTTGATTGACAAAGTTGAACAAAGCGTCAACTATACAAAAAGTTGAACAGAACGTCAACTTAAGAAAGACGTTCCATTCAGCAATTTAGAGGAAAACTCTGGAGGAAACTATGTCAGAAAAAGGAAAATCCAACGCCAAGGTGATGCCGATTGTAAGGAAACCCCATTTCAATTGGGAGGGAATGCCGCTCCACTATGTAGAAAATAATTATTTTGGGACACATTTCTTAAACAGTATGCATGTGGTATTTCCGGAAGGAGAAAAGTACTTCATCAGAAGTGTAAAGGCATTTGCGGACAAAATTGAAGATCCAAACCTGAAAGAAAGAGTAAAAGCATTTATCGGTCAGGAAGCTCAGCATATGGCACTGCACAAGACCTTTTGGCAGAAGCTTCAGGATGAGGGACCTGCTCTGGATATATTTGAAAAAATCTACTCAGCCACAGCATTCGATTTTTTGGAAAAATTTTCCCGCGCTTTGAGCAGAGACAAATATTCACTCTCTGTAACAGCAGCTCTTGAACATTACACTGCAATTCTTGCAGAGGTAGTATTTAAGGATGACTGTGAAATGCTTGACGGGATCTCAGAAGAAATGGTGAAGATGCTGAAATGGCATGCTGCTGAAGAAATAGAGCACAAGGCTGTTGCATTTGATGTACTGAAAACTGTAGATGACAGTTATCTTCTTCGTGTATCCGGAATGGTATTTGCAACATACGGACTTGTGTTTTATATTCTGATGGGTCAGGCAATTTTTATGGCCTTTGACAAGCAGATTCCTTTCTGGGATCTGACAGGACAGTTTCTCCGATTTGCGGAAAAAGCGACACCTATCTTCACTGCAGTTGCAAAGGAAGTAGCAGACTATTTCCGTCCGGACTTTCATCCTGATGATAAGGACAACACATACATTGCAAAAGAATACTTTGCGAAAGTAGAAGAAGAGCTGAAGGCTGCAGTATGACTGCACTTGAGAAAACATTCCACGAAATGTACGGACTTGTGCCGGACGATATCAGAAAAGGAATCGGTGAATTTCTCTGGAATCTGAATCATAAAGTACTTTACATTTCGACAGGAGCTAAGGAAAAAACAGTACAGCTGAAGGATGTGGAAATTTCCTATATTGAATTAGGAAACATCGAGAAACCGACATTGGTGATCGTACACGGCTTTTCTGATTCCAAGGAAGGTTTTCTCAGTCTGGCAGGACATCTTGCCCGTGACTTTCATATTCTGATTCCTGATCTTCCCGGCTTCGGAAAAAGCAGCAAACCCAACTGTACATATTCGCTCGAACTTTACTCCGAGTGGCTTCTTGAGTTTCTGAATTATAAGAAAATTTATAAATTCCATTCTCTAGGTAACTCGATGGGAGGTGCAATACTGATTGAATATGCTCACAGACACCCCGATATGGTTGAATCCATTGTGCTTTCCTGCGCTGCAGGACTTGTGCCGGAGGAAGAAGGCAGTCATTTCTATGATGATTACAGATCGGGAAAAAATATCTTCATCATTGAAGAGGAATACCATTTCGAAGAGTTCGTAGGCAAACTCTTTTATAAAAAGAATATGGTTCCGCATACAGTAAAACATTATATGTTTCAGAAATACAGACACAACGGTGCCTGGTATGACAAACTGATGAATGATATTCTGGGGAAGTATGTAGGAAAAGATGAGGAAGAGCATCAGAGGATTCAGAGAGAAAAAATTTCTTCGATTGAATGCCCTGTTCTGATTCTCTGGGGAAGTCATGACGGAATATTTCCGGAAAAAATTGCTCATCAGTTCAAGGAGCAGATTCCCCACGCCACACTGCAGGTAGTGGATGAAACGGGCCATCTCCCTCATATGGAAAAACCAAAGGAAGTTCGGGAAATTCTGATGAATTTTTATGAACACAGACAGACCGCAAAAAACTGAGAGAGGACAATGACAGAAAAAGGAAACCACCTGAAAGAAGTACCAAGAGGAGAATTTATGAAAAATTCAACTGATGCAGTAGTGATCGGAACAGGATTTGCAGGACTCTGTGCTGCAATAAAACTTAAAGAAAAAGGGATAAATTTTATTGTTCTGGAAAAAGATTCCGGAGTCGGCGGAGTATGGAGAGTCAACAATTATCCGGGAGCACAGTGTGATGTTCAGTCTCATCTCTATTCATTTTCCTTTGAGCACAAATCAGACTGGTCGCGCACATACGGAATGCAGAAGGAAATCCTCGAATATATGGAACACTGTTCTTCCAAATACGGAATCAACCCCCATATCCGTTTTAATACGGAAGTTGTCGAGGCAAAATGGAACGACTCAGAAAAACGCTGGGAAATCAAGACAGACAAGGGTGATATCATTCAAGCCAAGTATGCATTCTTCGGGCTTGGCGGACTGAGTCAGGCAATTCTTCCTGATATCAAGGGAAAAGAAAAATTCAAAGGAAAATTCTTTCATTCCGCGAAATGGGATCACAGTGCTGACCTGAAAGGGAAAAGAGTGGGAGTCATCGGTTCTGCAGCATCTGCTATTCAAATTGTTCCTGCAATCGCTTCGAAAGTAAAAAAGCTTACTGTTTTTCAGAGGACAGCATCCTGGATACTGCCCAAGGAAGACAGACCCTACTCCAACATTGAAAAGAATGCATTTGCGATATTCCCTCCTCTTCAGTGGGCATCCAGAGAAGCAATCTACTGGAGACTGGAAGCAAGAGCAATGGCTTTTGTATATACACCCGCAGTGATGAAAGTTTTTCAAAAACAGATCGAAAAACATATCCGCAACTGTGTGAAAGATCCGGTACTTGCAGCAAAACTTACACCGGACTATACAATCGGATGCAAAAGAATTCTTCTTTCAAATGATTATTATCCTGCACTGCAGAGATCAAATGTCGATCTGGTCACAGAAGGAATCGCAGAAATGGATGAAAATGGAATCATCCTGAAAGACGGCTCGAGAGTGGATGCGGACATCATTGTAGCAGCTACAGGATTCAAGGCAGCCGAGGATATTCTTCCATTTCCGGTTCTGGGTAAGAATGGGATACTTCTTAATGATGAATGGAAGAACGGACCTGAGGCATATTTAGGAACAACTGTTAAAGGTTTTCCTAATATGTTTATGATTGTTGGACCGAACACAGGACTCGGACACAGTTCAATGGTCTATATGATTGAGTCACAGGTGAACTACGCTCTGAAGGCAGTGGAATATCTTCAGAACGAAGGACTGAATATACTGGAAGTCAAACCGGAAATTCAGGAAGAGTTCAACATAGAAGTTCAGTCCAGACTCGGCAATTCTGTATGGAACAACGGCGGTTGTGTCAGCTGGTACAGAACAAAGGACGGAAAGAATACAACCCTCTGGCC
>JBPOJG010000190.1:0-2944 GCA_052033835.1 Spirochaetota bacterium | reverse complement strand
TCTTTAATAGAAACAACCGGATATATGTCCGCAGTTTCTGAGCTTTTAAATAAGACAAATTACTGTGAAAAGTTTCAGAATACTTCAAATACAAAGACATTCAGCGAACAGATTGAAAAAGAGGTATACAGCAATCCAAATATTTTTGAAATTCCGGAAAGTCGTGGAGAAATTTATAAAGTCAACGTAAACTACGAAAACGACAAAAAGACCAATACAAGAGATATTTTCTATTACAACAGGGGAAATTCTTCTGCAAGAACTGTCTATGTTCAGAAACAGGGGACTCAGTTCAGTGCATGCAGGCTTTTTACATCTGATAAATCTGAAGAAACGAATGACAGCTGCTGTTACAGAAATTCTGTCCGAATAACAAAGAAAATTCAGAGTACCTACAACAATTACTCTTCACCGCTTGAGATCCCGGTTCCGACTCTGGATGAAGATTTTGCATTTACAGTCACTCCGACATTGGGATACGGATATTTTGTATCTCATACATATTTTTCTGAAGCTAAGACTGTTTATCTTGCAGAATCGAGAAATATGACATATGTAATTATAGATACTCCCAGATCCGGTGCAGTTTCCTCTTATTCATATGGGGAAGATATTCCAGGAAAGGTGAAACTTACTGTTTCAAAAGGATCACATTTATATCTGTTGTACAATGACTCAGATTCGTATGCAGTTGGCACTGAAGTAAGGACGATTATTTCTCTTTATTCCAAGGAAACAGGAAAACTTGATGCAGACCACTCCTCTTTCTATACAGGAATCAATGATCCTCTTCTGATACCAAATGGACAATCGAGTTCAATTATCCATACAGGTGCTTGGCAAGTCAGTCTGAATATAAAAAAACATACATATATGGAATGTTATAATTCTGTGGAAAACGGAGAAACAATTCTTTTTTCCCTTACACCGTTCTCAACCTCTCCACTTTCTCAAATGTTTTCAGGACAATCATCTCCAGAAAACTATGTTCCTGATTCATCTGTGGGAGGTCCTCTGATAGCGAAGGCTTCCAATCAGATCAGACTGAACAGGAAGTATTCCAGGTCTTCAGTGGAAAAATGCAAGGCAGATCTGAAACAGAAAATACCTGTCATCTATGCCGCAAATGCAGAATCAGTAAAAGCGTCAATTGTATGCGGAATCCCAGGGAGCAGAATTGAACCGTATTTCAGTTCAGGAAAAATCTGCGACCTGGAAGAATCCGGAAGAATACTTCAATATGAGGATTTTGGTTTATGAGAAAAACTGTAATGCAGTTAAAAAAAGTGAATATCGTATGGGCAGTCTTTGCCCTTATATTTCTGATTTTTTCCAATTTTGGAAGTATCGGTGTTCTTGATCCTCTAATTCTTGAAACAGACATATCTTATCCTCTTCCGGGTATTTCAGAAAGTGAAGACGGCAAAGCTGTCACCAACATAGGAATAGAACTTCCTCCGGCAAACGGAGATGCATCTCCGAAACTTGCTCTGGTATATAATTCCGGTTCAGGAAGCGGAATTCTGGGAATAGGCTGGCAGCTTGCAGGGATTCCATCCATTTCTAAAACAGCTTATCAGTCTGGTAAAACGCTTAACAACGCATATATCAGCGGCTTAGGCGGTGAGCTTATAGAAATTGATACCAACGTATTCCATCCTAAAACAGAATCGTTTATCCGCCATATTCCGGTAAAGAGCGGGAACTTCATTGCTTCCTGGAAAGCACAGGATACAAAGGGTTCTGTATATACATTCGGCAGTTCGAATGGGAGCAAAATTATTTCCGACAGCAGCAGTGAAGAAACTCTGATTTGGGGACTTGACAGCTTTGCAGACATAAACGGCAATTCATACAGTATCGCCTATGACAGCAGTGAAGGTTATCTGCTTCCGACTCTGATCCAGTACAATAACGGTTCTGCCAGAGTCATCATAAGCTATGAATCAAGACCGGACGTTTCTGAAACATATTATATGGGAAAGAAAGTGAAAATAAGCAGACGCATTTCTTCTTTGTCTGTTGAGCTGGACGGCAGTGAAATCAGAAAATACAGTATGATATACGAAGAGCCTAATTTTGAGAACAATATTTTTCATTCAAAACTCAGGACTGTCAGGAATACATCTTTTAAAGATCTGAATTTTAATTATTTTGCATCCAGTCAGGATCAAAGTTATAAAATCACAAAAGAGAAGTCTGCAAAAATGTTTTCAGACCTGTCCTTAAACAATTTAAATTACGGGGAATATTATAAAAATCAGGATGTCTGTGCTCTGGGAACTTTGGCCTGTGCCTGTGCTGCAAAGAAAATTACTTGCTTCCCTCAGCTTGAGGCACTGGCAACAGTCTGGTGTCAACAGTATACAACCTCTCATTTTTACAAATGTACGGAAGGAGACAAGAAATCTTTGACGTTTCTTGCGGATGTGAACGGTGATACTGTTCCTGATTTTGTGCGTGTGACAGGAATGAAAGGAGAAAACAGCATCACTGCAAATGTTATTGATTCATCAGGGATGAGCAGGACAATATCTTCTCCTTTAAACTCATTCAGAATGAATCCTGAATCCCAGTTGTTTTCCTTTCAGGCGGGAAAGGATCTCAAGGCAGATTTTCTTGTACTTTCCGAGAACAATAAACCTGCAGTTCTGGTTAAATCTGTAAAGGATGCAGAAGCATACACCTATAAGTCTCTTGCTTTCAAGCCTGACGGATTGACTGAACAGAAGCAGGGAGCAGAAAAGGACTCTTATAAACAGAAATACTTTATTACCGATTTAGACGGGAATATGGTTTCGGAACTAGTTGAATTTGTTGATCTGGGAGACAGTAAATCCAAAATACTGGTCAGGAAATTTAATCCGTCCACTGATGAATTTGAAAGTGCTCAAGAACTCTTCAGTTTTAAGGACGGGAGCAAAGTGATTTCCAATTCCGGATC
>JBPOJG010000432.1:0-24247 GCA_052033835.1 Spirochaetota bacterium | reverse complement strand
GAAAGGATGGAGGGTACAGTCATTTCCGATGCCGTCAATCTTGCATCCAGAATTGAAGGACTGACAAAACACTACGGAAGCGGGATTCTGATCAGTGAGAATACATTTGATGCCCTGGAAGAACCGTTGAATTACCAGTTTCGTCTTCTGGACAATGTGAGGGTAAAGGGCAAAACAGACAGTGTGTTTGTAATAGAAATTTTGGACGGACTGTCGGATGATCTGATCGCAAAATTTCTGGATACGAAGAAAGAATTTGAAACCGCCAACCTGCTCTATAAGCAGAAGGCATTTGAAGCAAGCATCAGTCTTTTCCGAAAAGTGCTTGAAGCAAACCCGAATGATACCGCGGCTGCATTCTATCTGAAACGAGCTGAGTACTATCTAAAGTATGGAACGCCTCCCGAATGGGAAAACGGCGAAGTGTTTGCTGAAAAGTAGTTCTGGTTTAAGCAGCCCGCAATTAATAAACTTCCCATAAATAGTAAGAATATATGTTTAATGTTTGACTTCAATACTATATATGTCATTATAGGCAAATAAGCCAGATAACTGCTAATCAGATGGTCAGGCTGGACTGCTTGGCGAAAAAAGGGCTCTAAATATAAATCTGCCCTGAACTTGGAGAGTTGTATGAACAATTTTGTGATTTTGAAAACATCCTCTGAAATAGGTTTTGAAGAGAGCACCACTGGACTGTCTCAATTAGAGGAGAAAAGCAAAAAGCAGAATACTTCTTGTAGAAGACAATATCATTATTGCAACTATACAAATGAAGAGTCTGAATAAATCAGGACATACCGTCATTCATATTTCAAGCGGTGAAGGTGCTGTTCAGTTCTGCTCCGAAAATCGAGATCAGATTGACTTGATCTTAATGGATATTGATCTGGGCAGCGGAATTGACGGAACTGAGGCAGCCAGAATCATACTGGAACAGCATAACATTCCACTGATATTCCTGTCTGCTCATACAGAAGATGAAGTCGTCAAAAAAACGGAAAAGATCACATCCTATGGATACGTTGTCAAGGATTCTGGAATTACAGTTTTGAATACCTGCATTCGGATGGCATACAATCTTTTCTGTGCCGCACAGGAACTTGAAGAAGAGAAAGAATACTTGAGAGCTACATTTGAATCAATGGGAGATGCTGTCATTACGACTGACCAATTCGGAAAAATCAGAAGAATGAATTCTGTCGCTGAAATCCTGACTGGTTGGAATTTATCTGATGCAGAAGGAAACGTCATTCAGGAAGTTTATCAGACTGATTCTTCTCTTTCTGAAAAACCGGGTTTCAATATATATGACAGACTTACCGACTCAAAGAACAGAGTTATGTATGCTCAGCTGATTTCCAGAAATGGAAAAAGGCTTCATATCACAGAAAAAATTTCCCCGATCCGCGATGCAAAAGGTAGAATTATCGGGGCAGTTCTTGTATTCAGGGATGTGACAGAAGACCGCAGAATTCAGTCGGAACTGATAGAAAGCGAAAAGAGATTCCGAAGCGTAGTGGAATGGTTTCCTGAACCTATTGTAGTCCATAAAGATTATAAAATTCTTTATGCAAATGCGGCAACAGTCAGGATGTTTCACTCTGATTCTTCTGCGGACATTATTGGACATTCCATATTTGAAAAACAGGATACCGATTTTCACGAAAATTCGAAACAGAGAATCTCGCAGCACTTGAAGACAGGTGAAGATCTTCCGGTCATTGAACAGAAATTTACCCGTTTTGACGGAACAATTTTTGAAGCGGAAATACAGGGGACTTCCATAATATTTGACAGCAATGGCACTTTTCAGAATAAGTGACGGCTGCTTTTCCGAAGTCAATGAAATGTTTCTGGAAATGACAGGGTATGATCTCGAAGAAGTTTTAGGAAGGAATTCATCTGAAATTGAAGTATTTACTGATCCGGAATTTTTGATAAAAAAAATTATTGATGTTCACTGCTATGAATCGTCTCCTCGCTTTGCAGCGGAGATCAGAAAAAAAACGGGAGAAATGAAAAAGGTCATTGTCTGTGCCAGGAAGGTTACCATAGATAATGAAGATTATATTCTTGCACATTATCTAGATTTTCAAGTGAGGAATGAGTTTGAGACCATATGTAAAGAGTTTGTTGATGTTTAGCTGAGCTGGTTTAAGCCGCCCGCAGTTTTCCAATTTCCTTTATAGCGAAGTTGGCTCTGTATATGTTCAGGATTCTGGGAACGCGGGTGCGGATATATGTTCCGTCTTTGGCTGTTTTTCGAAATTTATACAGAATCTGACTGAATGCCTGCACAAGATGATCAGTAATGACCGGAAAGTAAACAATTTCTGATGAATATGGCTTTCATACTGACTTGCAATAGAATAAAATTTTTTACTTCCGTGATAACCGCCTAAATCAGGACTGTTATTTACTGTATGAAATCTCTAATTATTCTTGTTTTCCTAAGTTTGCAGTTCAACTGTCTTCAGACAAAAAAATCAGGCTTTGACCTCAAGCAGGGCGGGCTTCCTGGAATATTTCTATTTGGAGTATCCTCTGGACTGATTGATTTATGTCCTACTTGTGATCGAACAGCCCCCACAGTCACAGTCACCAACCTGAAGACAAAAGGCACAGTGGAAACAGGAATACTGATGGGAACGTCCACAGACAATGTCGCCGTTTCTAAAGTGGAAATCCAACTCAATACCGGCACCTACCAGACCGCAACCGGCACAACGTCCTGGACATACAAACTCCCCGTTGCTGGCTGGACGGGTGGAAATACAAACACAATCAATATCAAAGTCACTGACACCAGCGGAAATATAGGCACTGCGACATTAAGCACACTTACAAAGGGATTGAACAAGGACGTAAACGGGGATGGGTATAATGATATAGCTGTGGGAGCGCCAGCCGCTAGCTCAGTGGGGAAAGTTTATATTTTTAATGGAAGTGCAAATGGGATTGTAAATACTAGTGCGGCCAGTGCAGATAAAATTCTCACTGGAAATACGTCTGAACAATTTGGAAAGAAAATATTGAATGGCGATTTTAATGGTGACGGATTCGGCGATCTTTTTGTATGTTCATACACTGGAAATACTGCTGGTACTCCAAACAGAGGATATGTTTTTTATGGATCGAGTTCCGGGCTAGGATCCGGGACTGCCTATCCGGGCTATGCATTGGATTTTTGCTTCGATGCAGCTTCTGGGGACTTTAACAATGATGGTTACTCAGATATTGCTGTTTCGGATATAAATGCATCTTCTGGGATAGGAGCCTTTTACATTTTTTATGGAAGTTCAACAGGATTGATTTCTTCTGGTGTCGTATTCTCAGGAACCGGGAGCAATTATGGCTATTCTCTGAGTGCGAATGATATCAATGGGGATGGTTTTTCTGATTTGGCTGTAAGCAATTCGGGCAATGCGAACATTTATTATTATTTTGGCCAGTCTTCCGGATTAAGCAGCACAGCTTCTTCCATTGCTGTACCAAATTCTACATCATTTGTTTACTTGGGGGACATCACTAATGATGGAAAATCTGATTTAATTGTTGCTGAACCAAATCTAAGTACACAGACCGGAAGAGTGACTGTCTATTTAAGCCAAGGCTCCACAATCAGCGGAACGTCTTCGGCAATAATTGACGGAGATGCAACGAATTACAGTTTTGGAAGCAAAGTAAACTTCAGTGATATCAATGCGGATGGAATCAATGATCTGATTGTAAGCAGTTATTTGGCAGATTTGAACAGTCTCACCAATAGTGGAGCCGTTTACTTTTTTTATGGGTGTACCACAGGTGTATGCAATGGAACAGGAACAGCAACAGCCAAAGCAAATCTTCGTATTACTGGGCATTTGGCAAATATGAATTTAGGATCATCCGTTGCAGTAAGAGACTTCAACAATGATGGATTTAATGATTTAGTAATTACAGCAGAACAAAGCCAGGCGACACCATCAGGGCCTGGTCAGCTTTACATTTTTCAAAACACCGGAACTGGCTTTTCGATAACATCCAGTTCTTCAGCTACAAAAACCATTTCAGGACAGACTTCTGCTGACAAATTCGGATTCTCTTCAAACTGACCTAAGCAGCCCGCAGTTCTCCAATTTCCATCACAGCGAAATTGGTTCTGTAGATTTTCAGAACCTTGGGAATGTCACGGGTGCGGATATAGGTTCCATCTTTTGCGGTGTTTCGGAATTTAAACTGAATCTGACTGAATGCCTGCACAAGATGATCTGTTTTTGCAATTAAAATATAATGATACTTTGAAGTATCCAGTGCAGACAGAATTTGTTCAGTAGAAGATTCCGAATACAGAATTTCATACTTCATATACTGTCTTGCAATCTTTCTCAGACGTTCTGCTTTGTGAAGTGGAAGATCTTTTGTGAAAAGAAATCCCTGGAGCCTGTCCAGATAAAAATCCAGAGTATAGTCAAAGCAGATTTTATTATGATCCTGCAGAAGCTCTGAAAATACGATTTCCCTCAGATTAGAAAATGCAAAAATCAGGTATCCATCCTTCCTAGGGTTGATGATTGAGTTTGGTTTCATTTTCTGAACTTCCTTCTGGAATGAGAAAAAATTTCTTCTTCTGTCATTGAGTCTTCTTTTTCTGGCTCAAAGATTTCCTTAATCTCCTCGAATGCCGAAGCGGATTCCAGTTTTTCATATTCAGTCTGTTTAGATTTTAAGTGATACTTATCGCCAAATACAACTGAATAAATCACCTTACGCAGGTGGGGCGGTTTGGGCAGGAACGCCTGCCGGCGGCTTGAAGGCTGACCGCCCTCAAACTCCCGTTTTTATTAATTCATTAGATTTCCCTAATGTTTCCTAAAAATTATTGCATCTAGACATAATATCGTATTTGCGTAAGGTGAGTGAATAAATCCACATAGTAAACTTATTCCATAATGTAAATTTCTTTCCAGTTACTCTGTCAATCTCGAAATTCATTTCTTTATATGCAATGCTGAATTTCTGATCTGCATATGTTTTATTTTTGGACTCAGTCATAAGACAAATAAGCCTTTCATAGACAGAATTGTCAAGGTATTAAGTGGGGACAGATGAGCTCAATTCAATACAGTCATAATTAAAAATAGAATTGTTGGCGAAATTATAGATTTTCATCCTGAACTTGGCCAACGAATTTATTTATTAGAATCAGTTCAGCATTCTGGAAAAGGAAAGTCTCCCTTATCAAACTGTTACAGCGGAATCCAATTCCAATATGCTGTTTAGTTCAGTAGGTCAAGGGTCGGATACGCATTTGGCGGAGGGGAAATACGCGGCCCCACCCTTTCCATAGCCATGCTGCCAAGCCCTTCCTGTTCCTCCATAATAAAAATCGACTGGATAAGCATACTGAGATATTGTCGCATGAGTTGTAGATGACCAAACATCAGCAATATTTATTCCATAGTTGGTACTATAATTATTCATATTTCCAAAATCAGAGAAAGGGGGTGGGACAGCAGGCTGTTGTTGTCTGTAATCAAAAAGACTCAACAGTTCATTTTTATTGGGAAGTCTCCACTGTCTTCCAGCCAGTTCTAGATTTTTACAATAATTGATTGCATCGTACCAATATATGCTTTGTACTTGGCCAGTACAGTGCTGATCCAAAGACTGCCCATACACACATTTTTGCCAAGTCAGATTTGTGGCATTGTCTTTGATAGTACCATCTCCATTGTCAGTGAATGATTTTTGAATAGAGTATGAATTCTGTTCAACGCATCTTATATAGGCTTCCGGGTCATACTCAAAAAACCATTGAATATGAATAATTAAGAATTTAACTTTTCCCCAAATTATATTTCCATAGCTATCTTGCTTTCTTTCAGACGTTCCCAAAAATGAATGTTCAGTATCATTTGGGAAATAATTAGTATCCCAGGCCACTGTTTCTATTAAAGAATTAGAATTAAATGGTCTAGTTGTATATAGAACTAGACTGGATAATTCGGCCATAGTTGGCAACTTCCATTTTCGTCCGCCTACCGTCGATTCAGAACAGAATCTTTCTGCATTCTCAAAAGAATACTTTGTCGCTGTTCCAGAACCGCAATCCTGACCGGAAGTTCCAGAAACACATTTATGCCAGGTAAGCCCGGTCACATTGTCTGAAATTGTCCCATCTCCATTATCAGTATAACTTCTGTCCATTCCTTTTTGGAATTCTCCATCCTGTCCGGTTCCGGTGCAATCCACCGTTGTCGATATTCCATCTATCCAGCAGTCAGTCTGACCGGTTTTTAGAATCGGATAATAGTAAACGGCAGAAGATACTATACTTCTGGATGCTCCATTGATCGCAATTGCTTTGATTCTTTTTCCAGCGAAATCTCGAATAGGAAATATTTTATCAGTATAAAGTGTTGAGTTTTCATTCGGTTCTGAGCCGTCAGTCGTGTAATAAATTATTGCCCCAGAGCTGGACTGCAGTGTCAGTGTCTGCGGGACAGGATATGCTTTGCCGGACTCAATACTGAATACAGGTGCGGCTGCGTCTGTCGGCCCATTCCCGTTTACACCAATGGTGACTTTCCAGCTGGTTTTTGTGCCGTCTGGTTTTGTCTGTGTGATTGTGAAGACTGTGGCCGGAAAGGAAGCTGTGGGTGCGCCGCTGATGATCCCTGTTTTTGGATCGAGGCTGAGTCCGTCCGGAAGCTGAGGGCTGATTGTGTATGTAGATCCCTCAACGTGCTGTGAAGTTCTGGGACTTGTGACATTTCTACTCTTGCTTCTGCGAAAATTTCGGGTTCTGCAGCGAATCAGGCATTTGGTTCAGCGATTAATGTTTTGGATACAAATACAGACGGATTTAAAGATCTCGCGATTGGAGCCAATACTTACAATTCCAGTCAGGGAGCTGTCTTTCTGTTTCAAGGAACCTCATCAAATTTCGGCACTAGTTTAACTTCTATGTCTCAGGCAAATACATCGATCTTTGGAGAGTCTGGAACAAGTAAATTTGGGACTCTAGGATATTGATATTACGCTCGCAGTTCACCGAAAACTGTATCAAATCAATCAGGCCAGTATTCTTCTGATATTGCCTGATTGAGAAATTCAAGCGACAGTTTTCAGCCCATTGAGAACAGACTGAAAACTGGGTTATACACAGACGGAATCATCAATTCCTTGGGTTTAGAGTTTTATGTGGAAATTAAAATCCTGCTGCTGTAATCGCTGTCTTGGAACAGGAATTGTTATTCGGATCACATAGATACAGCTTATAGGAAAACTCTGTATCAGGATTAGGTCTCTGTGTTGCCGCACCAAAACCTGTTCCGGTGGTGAATCCCAGCGTTGTGCAGCTGGATGTCGAAAGAGCAGATTTTTTTACATTATTATTTAATGCTCCTCCTGCACCTCCGAAGAACGAATTGTAATATGTGGTTGGAGAAATTTCTGCACCGTTCAAATGAAAACTTTCAAAGCATTTTCCTGTATAAGAGCCTGCGAGATCTGCCTTTTCCATCTGAACCATAGACTTATTTTTATCCAGTTTAGGATCCACCGTGGAAGGACTTGTCAGAAAATTATTGATTACCAGAGCTTTCAGTCCCTGATTCTTTTTAGTATTTGAACATGCGATCAATCCCGTTATGATCAGCAGAGCTGTAAATTTAATTATTGATTTCATTCTTTTCTCCTTTCAGTTCGGTCTTATGCTGTATGCTTCAGGGGTAGTAATTCCAGTAAAGAAATTTGCCTGAAACTGCAGATAAATTCTTCTGTCATCAATTGCCATTGCATTTCCTGTATTCGGATCTACAGCAAATTTATTGCCGAGAATCTGATAGTAAAGCTGAGCCTTGAAATGGTGTTTGTCCCCAAAAAGATTCAATCCCGCCCAATAAGATCTCAATGAATCATTTGGATCAATTTTTCCGTTTCTGTTCCAATCTCCCTGAATAAACTCATATTTCAGGATAGGCATAATATAATATTTTCCAAGTACCGGAATATTGTATCCGACTGTTGCATGATAACCCCAGGTTCCGTTTGAGGCAGCGCCTTTGAATTTAGAATATGCTCCTGAGAGATAAAGTCCGTTCCAGGTAAATGTTGCATCATAAGTGTGACCTACCATTCCGAGCTTCGGTCTTCCTGGAGTTGTAACTGCATTCTGAACATTAAAATTACCCAGCCCAGTTGTTGAATCAATGCCTCCTCTGTCAGCATTTGAACCTTGTGCTGTTGTAATATTCAGAGCATTCGTGTTTCCTGGAGTATACTCAGGAACATATAATGATGGTGTAATGTAATTCTGAGTCTGCATATAGCCGGTTCCAAGTGAGAGTTTCATTTCTTTCTGAAATATTTCCTCGCCTTCCTGCCAGTTGACTTCTTTTCCGTCCGCTTCCCTTTTGAGACCCCCGAATACATTGTATACCGCCCTTCCGTAATAGACTGGGGAAATATTTACCGCACCATATCTGTTGGAAGTCGTAAGGTCAAATCTTCTTCCTGTTCCGTAGTCACCGCTTCCTCCTTTTCCGTTTCCGATCATAAAGGATACAAACAGTCTTCTTTCCCATTTTGGATTAATCTCTTTCAAAGGTGTTGCTGAGAACATAATCCCGTTGTCAAACTGAGGAACTGCATTCGTAATATAACTTCTTTCGAGAGTGACTAAGCTCGCTGAAGACTGAATGTATTCCCTGCTGAACTGAGTAGGCAGCATACCGACTGTCATTCTTAATCCTGCAAAATGGCTTTTTGCATAAATGAATGCCTCATGAATATAACCCCTGTTGTCTTTCATTCGAGTATTACTGACATACGTAAGGCTTGCCGGTCTTCCGTTTCCGTCTGTATAGCTGATTGTATTTGTGGTATTGACCACGTCAGGCCTATTGGCCATATTTTCCATACGAAGCTGAATATTGGTTCCCCACCAATCGTTTTCGTACATAGCACCTAAACGGAGACGTCTGAATGCCCAATCCATTGCATTGTAATCTCTGTATCCGTTCGAATAAAGAGAATCCGCTGTTCCAGTCACACCTCTGAACTGAATCCTTCCATAAAAGGTAATTTTTTCCTTTTTTAAATCATCGGGTCTGTGCGCAAATGCATCCGGCAGAGTGGTTGTCTGCTTCGGAGGTGCAATATTCACCTTGACTCGATTTTCTCCAGGTTTGGAAAAAATCTGACCAGTCTCCTGATCTTCATACACTTCCTTAAGCTCAATTGTCTTCGGCTTTGGCTGTTCTGCCGGTTTCACATCTTCCGTTTTTGGTGCCTCTGCAGGAACTGCATCCTGAGAGTATAGACTACCCGCAAGGCAAAGCACGGCTATGCCTAAATAAACTGACTTCATAAATATCCTCTGTTTTATTTTTTTATGACATTTCGATATATTGTATTTATTTATAAATACAATATATCTCTACTTAAAGACGACTGCAAAAAAATTCATCAGACATATTTTTCACAGCCTCAAGTATTTCATTTTTTAAGAAAAGCTCCTGAATCTGTTTTCTGTTCATTCAGAATCTGAAAACCCTGTCCAGGTTTAGGATAGACTATCTGAGAAAGAAAGAAGATTGAAATGGAAACTGCAATTCCCAGAGAAGCCAGCGCGACATCCTTGCCGACTTTCTTGAAAGTATCGATATAAGAATCTCTGGATGTAATGATATGCAGAATAGATTCACGGCCAGCCAAAAGTCCCAGAAAAACCCATGTGGTAGACATTGGAAGATTGCTCCATTTCTGAAATATAATCAATACTGACGCATACACTATATCTACAATAGTTCCTGCCTTTGCAGACTTAATGTCCGATTTTTCAGAAACGACTTCCTGAATTTTTCCGCCTCCGTTTATAATAATGTACGTCAGAGCAAGAACGATGATTCCGGCTGCTCCGCAAAGTTCAAATCCATTCAGTCTTCTGGGAAGATACACTGCAATGTTTGCGGAATCCTGAAAAAGCCATGCTGCCCAGAGAAATAAAGTAGAAAACCACTGGAGACCAGACCAGACTTTTTCGCTGTCCTCATGTTCTTCTTCATATTCTTTTTTATCAAAATATCCGAGAACAGCCCAGACTGCAATTGCAGCAAGAAATGCAACTCCGTAACCGACAAAAGATTTTGTCAGCATTTTCTGAATATTCTGACCGCCTCCAAATACTCCAAGAATCAGAAACGTAGTGGACACTGGAGCTTTCAGTCTGGTGATAATCAGAAGAACAACAGGTGCCAGAAGCTGAATGAGATTGAACTCAGTCACTTCGTCAAATTTCTTCAACCTTTCAAAATGGATCTGTCTGTCGTCAATGTACCAGCCATATACGAAAACTGCAATGAGCGTCAGTCCAAGCATTGCCATTTTAGGAAGCCAGTGAACCTGCTTTTTACTTTCAATAAAAGTTCCGACAGTCTGGATTGCGTCATTTCCTGCAACAGAAAGAGCCGCCAGAGAAAAAGCTGCCCAGCCAAGATAATAGGACGGCATACCCATAAAATACGCTGCAGTTATAAGGACAGTCACTGCGGTAAGAGCCAAGTAGAAATGCTTTTCATCCCTGTAGAAATAACCTTTCTGCTCCGTTTCATTTGATTGCATACTGTAACCATGCTGTAACCATGTTACAATATGATTACAAAACTGGAAATATCTGGTTACATATTACAGAGAGGTTACAATTTCTTAACCGGAGTTTTGAAATTTGGTTACAAATTTATTTCTGTCCAGCCAGAATCCTTCAAAAGGAAAGTCACACATCATTCAAGCACAGTCTGCATCTTTCCGAGTCCTGCCAGGCAAGAGTGTCTCAATTCTGTCGGCTCTGCAAGTTGATTAAAAAAGTAATTTCTATGTAATATTTCGGCAGCAAAGCAATGCGAATATCAATTACAAAAAAATAGGTTTTTATGGAAGAAACAAAAATAGACTATCAAAATCCGACAAAATCTGATCAAATCAGATATTTCGGAATTCTCGCTGTGGTTTCTGCAGTCATCATAATCTCGTACTTTATCGGCGTTCCCCATTACTATTTAGGATGGATGTCATTTGCAGTTGCTGCATATTCAGTCGCAGGGAACGACGCTATTCAGACAGTCGGAACATTCATTGAAAGCAAGAAAAATATCAATTGGATGATCAAGACAGCTGTATTTGCAGGACTTCTGATCATTGTTCATCTTTACGGGTGGATGACTGAGGACAGCCAGATTCACTTTCACAGGCTTGACTCATTTCAGGAAGTCAAAGAATTCAACCTTCTGCAGCTTCTGTCGCCGATCATCCTTGTCATTATTACGCGACTCAAAGCCCCCGTTTCAACGACCTTTCTCATACTTGGTCTGTTCGGAAGCAGTAATGTAGAAAAGATGCTGACCAAGTCTTTCCTCGGATATGGAATCGCTTTTTTCTCCGCGCTTGCTCTCTGGGGAATCCTCGGATATTTTCAAAGAAATGAGTATAAGGAAGAATACGTTCCGGATGCAGGGCAGGAAAAATTCTGGGGATTTATGCAGTGGATTTCTTCCATGTTTCTTTGGGTGGCCTGGCTTCTGCAGGATACTGCAAATATAGCAGTTTTCATTACACGAAAAATGAGCATTGGCGAATTTGCAGGAGCTATGCTGATTCTGACTGCGGCACTTGCAATGATTATCAAATCAGACGGCGGAACGATTCAGGAAGTAGTCAGTGAAAAAACGGATGTGAGCAGTGCCAAGGCCGCGACTTTGATTGATTTCGTTTATGCAATTGTCCTTTTTATATTTCAGTATATGAGCAAACTGCCAATGTCCACAACCTGGGTATTCATCGGGCTTCTTGCAGGAAGGGAATTCATTCTTCACGCAGTGACTAAGCAGGACAGACCATACCTGAATACACTTAGAACAATAGGAAAAGATGTTCTTTTGGCATCGCTCGGAATAGCTGTCAGTCTTTTTATTATATATCTTTCTGCATTTTTGTATTCTCCCACAAAAACAGGCTGGAAAGAATTGCTTCCTTTTCAGAAATTAGTAAAAAATTCATCTTCACAGAAAATTCAGTAGGGCCGAACTATGGGAAAACACAAAAAAAAGCAAAAAGAATTCAGTGAACAGTACCAAGCTGTATACAATTCAATCCTTGATGATCTGGAAGAAGAACTGGAGCTTCCTGAAGAAGACGAAAATCTGGATAAAAACGGACGAGCTTATGAAGCTCTTCTGAGTGAGGCCGAGAGTAATGATAAAATATCCTATCTAAAAGAACTTCTCAGGCTCCAGATTCAGCTCATCAAAATGCAGGACTGGATCACTCATACCGGATACAAACTGGTTGTTCTTTTTGAAGGAAGAGACGCTGCTGGAAAGGGCGGAATCATTAAAAGAATCACTCAGAGACTGAATCCCCGAGTCTGCAAGGTGGTCGCCTTAAGTGCGCCTTCTGAAAGAGAAAGAACTCAATGGTATTTTCAAAGATATGTATCACATCTTCCCGGTGCAGGTGAAATTGTCCTATTTGACAGAAGCTGGTACAACAGAGCCGGTGTGGAAAGAGTTATGAATTTCTGCACAGAGGATGAGTATTGGGATTTTCTGAATACCGTTCCTGATTTCGAAAAAATGATCTGCAGATCCGGAATCCATCTGATCAAATATTGGTTTTCCATTTCGGACAAAGAACAGGAATTCCGTTTTAAATGCAGAATGAATGACCCTTTGAAACAGTGGAAACTCAGTCCTATGGATTTGGAATCTCGAATCAGATGGGAAGATTACACCAAAGCAAAAGAAATTATGCTGGAAAAAACTCATATTCAGGAAGCCGCGTGGAATATTGTACCCGCAGACAATAAAAAGGCTGCCCGACTCAACTGTATTGCAGATCTTCTTTCCAAGATTCCATACGAAGAAGTAAAAATGAAACAGATCAAACTTCCTAAGAGAAAATATAATGAAGGTTACAGACGAAATCCTTCACCGGAGCATTTGATCGTTCCTCAGAAATATACATCTGAAAACTTGGTCTGAGGATACACAGACAGGAACAGCGGGGGAAAACTGCCCATAAGCCGAAAATGATTGAATTATTAAAGGGCAGTCGGAGAATTTTTCATTTAATGCAATTGCATCTGCAGATGCAATTGCATTAAATAAAACAGCAATAAACATAATTATTTCAAAGCTTTATTTATCTTATCTATAATTGCTTCTCCATCCTCTGAACCCTTCAGGCAAATTTGTCCGATATTTATGTCTTCAGGATATTTTTTGCTTTCTGTAATCCCCTTCTGGCCCTCTTTAAAAAACGAACCCAAGGGAAGGATTTTTATGAAAAAATATATTATACCGGTTGTCAAAAAAATGCACTCTGATATTCTATAAGCTTCTATTATTGTTTTGGAGATTTATGAAAAGGTTATTTGTCCGTTTTCAGAACTGGATTTATTTTCATTTGGAAAATAATCCGGCTCTCATCAATAAAATGCTGTTCAGGGCCTTTTTGGCGGCGGGTGTTTCCGTTCCATCACTGATTTTAATATCCTTCTGGCCTTCCTCAATGGAACAGGGAACTGCAGTGGAATCGATTTCTGACAGCAGAATTCAGGAACCTATTCAGCCAATCCCTATCAGCCTCAATTTGGATTTTCAAAAAGTGGAACTGGGAGAAAAATTATTCAATGATGTCAGATTGTCCAAAGATAACACCGTATCATGTGCTTCCTGTCATAATTTAAAGACAGGAGGAGTGGACAGACTTAAAGTCTCGAAGGGTATCAATGGTGCAGAAGGCAGCATCAACGCTCCTACAGTTTTCAACTCTGGATTTAGTTTTAGACAGTTTTGGGACGGAAGGGCACCGAATCTGGAGGCTCAGGCAGAAGGTCCTGTCCACAATCCAAAGGAAATGGGGAGCAGCTGGAAAGAGGTCATTGAAAAATTAAGCTCTGACGAGGATTATAAAGGCAGATTCAAACTGATCTTCAGGTCCGAAATCAGGCCGGAACACATTCAGTCCGCGATCGCAGAATTTGAAAGATCACTGTATACACCAAATTCCAGGTTCGACCAATTTCTCAGGGGAGACAAAAACGCGATCACAACGGAAGAGCTGGAAGGATATAAAATATTTAAGAATAATGGCTGCATATCCTGTCATCAGGGAATGAATGTCGGCGGAAATATGTATCAGACTTTTGGAGTCACTGGGGATTACTTTGCGAATCGGGGGAATTTGACTGAAGCAGACTTTGGTGTGTATAATGTGACTAAGCAGGAAGAAGATAAATTTAGATTCAAAGTTCCCAGTCTTCGCAATGTCGCATTGACCGCACCGTACCTTCATGACGGAAATGCTGCTGAACTCGAAGATGCTGTCCTGATTATGTCGAGATATCAGCTGGGAAGAACTTTTGAAAAGGAAGAAATCGACAAGGTAGTGAAATTTCTAAAAACTCTGACCGGTGAATACAAAGGAAAAAAACTCTGATGAAAAAAAGACTGAATCTGCTGGTATGGATATTTTTCGGAACGGTTCTTTCTGTGCTGTATGTAAAATCTAAAGTCGCTGACTATCAGAAAGTAGAGCGGGTGCTTGAGGTCCTGCGGCAGATAAAACATGCTGATTCAAATCTGGATGAGTCACTTTTAAAAACAAGATATTATATCATTAAGGAATATGACTCGATAAATCAGTATCTGTCCGAAGTTCAAATCGCGCTGAACAGTCTGGACAAGGGAGAAAATTCAATACGAAACTCCGGTCAGAAAATGATCAATGACAGGCTGGATGAATTTACAAGGATATTCAGTGAGAAAAAAGAAGAATTGGATAAGTTCAAGGGACAGAATGCCATTCTGAAAAATGCAATACATCTTCTTCCAGCATCCGTCGAAAAAGTAAAAAGTCAGAAAATAATCAAAGAGATTGTTCTGGATTCACTTCTTAAAAACATTCTCCTGTATAATCTTGCAGGAGATGACAGTATCAAGAAAATATGCGAAAGTCAGCTGATGATTTTAAAGCAGGAAAACCGGAAGAAGACAAATCTTGAACTGGAAATTTTAATCCGTCATTCAGAGAACATTCTGTTAAAAAAGAAAAGCCTGGATGAACTTGTGGAATCAATTCTGAACAAAAATACAGGGAGCGAACTGGACAGACTGTCTGCTGCATTTACAATTTACTACAACTCTTTTCTGAATACTGCAAATATATACAGGCTTCTGCTCTATACATTTTCAGTGCTTCTGCTGTTTTACATTGCCTATATTCTTGTCAGACTGCTTTTATCCTCAATCTCAGTAAAAATGGCAAATGAAAAACTGCTGATTACTAATAAAGCATATGAAAGATTTGTGCCTAAAGAGTCCCTTAGAATACTTTCAAAAAAATCAGTCATCGACTTGAAGCTGGGAGACGGAATCAGGAGAGAAATGTCTGTCTTGTTTTCAGACATACGGTCATTTACAGCAATGTCGGAAAAGATGACTCCGGAGGAAAACTTTGGATTCATTAATTCCTATTTAAAAATAATGGGACCGATTGTCAGAAGCAATAATGGATTCATTGATAAGTACATCGGCGATGCAATCATGGCACTTTTTCCCGAGAAATCAGAAGATGCTGTACTCGCAGGAATCAATATGCTGAAGGAACTGAAAATATATAATGATAAAAACAGAAACAGCACTGAAAGGGCTCCTATACAGATCGGAATCGGAGTACATATAGGAGGTATGATCTTCGGAACTGTAGGAGAAAACAACAGGATGGAGAGCACAGTTATTTCTGATGCAGTCAACCTTGGTTCCCGAATAGAAGGCCTGACAAAACATTATGGAATATCCTTTCTAATTTCAGAAAGTATTTATGAAATCATTAATAAGCCGACGAATTATAAAATTCGTTTCATTGACAGAGTCACCGTAAAAGGGAAAAACCGTCCAATTGGAATTTACGAGGTTTATGACGCTGATCCGGAAGAATTAATTGCAAAGAAGGATGCAACAAAGGAAGCACTGGAAAAGGCAATTCACTTATTTTACGATAAAAACCCTCTTGAAGCAAAAAAAATTCTGGAAAAAGCTTCTAAGAAGTTTAGGGAAGATCTGCCGATTAAAATACTTCTGGAAAGATGTAATGAATGGATTCCAAAAATGAACGATCCAAAAATTAGTTGGGAAGTTTCAGCAGGATTTGATGTTAAATAATGGACATCATAACAAAGGCTGCAGAAGTTTTTAATGATTTATTAATACTTATGTCCTGCGCTGAAACTTGTAATATTGTAAAGGTAAAATATGCCGATTCTCTGCAAACGGATATAGTTTATAGTCAAGTAATTGCTTCGGCAATGGAAAAAAGTGCCAGTGCGTAATATATATATTATATTTTCAATCTTTCTTTTTGTCTCCTGCAAAGGACAGGCATTTTCCGAACATCCCAAGAAGGCACTGCCCAAAGCATTGAATGGTGTCCTGGATTTGACAAATAAAGTTTCATCACCGGATCCTCCAAGTAAACCGTGGGATTTTGAGAACAACAATACGATTCACCTGGATGGCGAATGGGAATTTTATTGGAATGAACTGCTTGAACCATCCACTGTAAGTCACTCAAATATGCGAGATCAGCAGGGCAAACCCGTAATAGACAAACCGAAATCTGCAATTCAATATATCAGTATTCCCGGTGAATGGAATAATTTTCGGGTAGATGGAAAGCCAGTAGGCGGCCAAGGTTACGGCACATATCGTTTAAAGGTATTGCTGCGGAAGAATAAAGCCATTCCATCTGGAAACCCGGTACAACTGGGTTTAAAAATTCCAGATATCGGAACTTCATATAAATTATTTTTGAATGGTAAATTTGCAGCTGAGGCAGGACGGATTGGAAAAACAGAACACGAAACAAAACCTGCTTATTTGCCTCAGGTTGTATCTATTCCTGATAACCTTGAGTTCATTGAAATTCTGATTCAGGTTGCAAATTTTCAGCATACAATGGGTGGAATCAGGAATACAATAATACTGGGGAAATTGAGCGATTTACAAATGCTCCGTGAAAAAAATATTCATTTGGATTTATTCCTTTCAGGCGCTCTTTTTATGATGGGGATATACCATTTTGGATTATTTGCTCTTCGCAGAAAGGAAAAATCCACTCTATATTTTGGTTTTTTTTGCCTGCTTATGGCTCTTCGAACCTTGCTTACTAAAGAAAGATATTGGTTCCATCTTTTTCCTGATTTCCCATGGGCACTGGCGCTGAAGTTGGATTTTCTGACTTTCTATTTAGGCACTCCGGTCTTTTTGCAATTTGTTCATTCTCTGTTCCCCAAAGAAGTACCAAAAATTCCCAGGATAGGAATTTTATTCAGTTCAGGTTTCCTCTCGCTTGGGATGGCAGTACTGCCGGTGATTCAAATTACCAAAACTGTACAAATTATGCATATTGTGGTTTTTATAACTATAATTATATGTATATATACTATAACACTGGCTATGTACCGCAGACTTACAGGAGCAAAATCCTTTTTTTCAGGATTCATTTTCTTTGCGATAATCACTGTGAATGATATTTTGCATGCTAATGGGTTAATACAGACAGGCCATTATTCCACTTTCGGATTTTTGATTTTTGTCTTTTCTCAATCGTTTGTGCTTTCAATTCGTTTCTCACGTGCATTCAGTCAAGCTGAAGAGCTTAGTGCGAATTTGGAAAAAAAAGTTCATGAAAGAACAATGGATTTATTATCGGCAAAAAATGAAACAGAAGGAATAAATAAATTAATCAAAAGTCTGAATGATGATTTGAACATTAAAAACATTATGCAGAAAGTCATTGCATATGTAAATGAGAACTTTGGAATTCAATACTATGGTTTATATACAATGAATTCTCAGAAATCCCATATCCAGCTTTTAGATGTATCATTTCCAGACTTTGTAAATGAGGAAGATCGGGATATAATTAAAAAGCAGAGTATTCCGATTCAGAATGTAATTGGAGCTTATGCTCTTGCTGTAAAAGGCAAAAAACTTTTCTATTTTAGAAAAATCCGAAAATCGGGGTTAACCAAAGAAGAATTATTTGTCGTTGAAAAATATAAAATAAAGTCCTTTTTAACAGTACCTCTTATATTAAATAATGAAACGATTGGTGTATTAGGGTTTTCTAATGCATTAGAGAGGATGGATTTATCAAAAGAGGATATTAAAAAACTTTCCGTACTTGGCGAACAGCTTGCAGGAATTATTTATGGTTCTCATCTGTTTAAAGAAGTGCAGGCAGCAAAAATACAGGCAGAGATTGAAAGCGGTCTGGCTTTTATTGCGCAAGGAGAGGCTGAGCTTGAGAGAGGCAAATCAGAGAAGCTGCTTCTCAATATTTTACCAATGGAAGTTGCTAATGAATTAAAGGAAAAAGGCAGAGTTGAACCTGTATATTTTGAAAATGCCACGATACTGTTTACAGACTTTATGGGTTTCACTCAAATTGCAGAAGATTTAACTCCGCAGCAGTTGATAAAAGAACTTGACGGATGTTTTTCTGAATTTGATCAAATCATTGAACGAAACAATCTGGAAAAACTGAAGACGATCGGTGACAGTTATATGTGTGCAGGCGGCATACCAAAAGTAAATTCAACTCATGCCATTGATTCATGCCTTGCGGCTTTGGAAATTCAATCTTTTATGAATAATCTGAAAAAGACAAAACAGGCGAATGACATTCCATATTGGGAATTGAGACTGGGTATTCATTCTGGCTCAGTGATGGCTGGAGTCATTGGCCAAAAGAAATTTGTATATGATGTATGGGGTGATACGGTCAACACGGCCAGCCGTATGGAATCAAGCGGAACACCCGGAAGAACCAATATCAGCCAAATTACATATGAATTTATAAAGGAACTGTTTGATTGCGAATACAGAGGAGAAGTTGCGGCCAAAAACAAAGGCCTGGTTAAGATGTATTATCTCAACCGCATAAAAACCGATTATGCAAAAGATGATGAAGGACTTGTTCCAAATGAAAAGTTCTGGGAAATTTATGCCAGTATGGGGATTTTAGGGAAGTAATATGAATAGTGTTGGTGAAAACTAATTTTTCAACAACTCTAACATTAATCATTGATGCAGAACGCTAAAAAGGAAAAAATATGAGACATTTTTCTATTCCGCCAGACTCAAAAAATTCGCAAAGTGAGCCTGTTCATTTTACTGTTATTTTTTTAATTGGAAAGGCAGTGAAATCGTTCCTGCTTCTTTCTTTATTTTCCGTAAATTTTTACTGCAAATCATTTCAGAATGCAAGGGAGTCCAAGTGCAGCTACAGACTCATTTCAGTCAATAGAGATTTGAATAGATTTGCAGGTGTATGTAAAAAAAATAAGACAGTTGATATCTTAGATTATAAATCCGGTGCTATGATAAAATCATTCACTTACGATGAAGATTTATTTCCAAGACTGTTAAACAGCTTCCCCATGGAAAGTCTCAATTTTTCATCTGACGGTAAAGAACTCATATTAAAAGGATTAAATCAAACCCTTGTCATCTACAATATTCAGACAGGCACAGTGACCAGCTTAAAGGATTACCCAAAAATTGCCGTTTCTGGAAATGGGAAATTTATTGCATTCGACAGACTCTCTATTGAATAAATTTTAGACAGTAACATTTTAGACCACAGGTATAGAAGGAATATGGCATATATAAACGAACCTAATCAAATCAGTTTTATTTCAAAATTTCTCATTCGTGCAATAGAAAAATTTATGGGAGCAAGATTGGAAATTGCAAAGCTTCTGCTCTGGTACCCAAAAGCTGCACTGAGCTCCGCCATTCTGGAAAGCTTAATTACATTTAATGACAAAGAAATAAACAAAAGACTGCTGAAGCTGATCAGAATGCAGGTTTCCATCAGTGCCGTATGCTCATTCTGCATAGATATGAATTCTTCTGATTATCAGACTCAGAATATCACTGTTCAGGAAATAGAAGCACTGCAGAGAAAAACTGATCTGGAAAAAGTTCCGACTTTTTCAGCCAAAGAAAAAGCTGCCTTACAGTTTACTTATGAACTGACGTTGACTCCAAGCTCAATTCAACCGGATACAATCCAAAAATTAAAAGAGGAATTTTCTGAAAGAGGAATTGCAGTTGTTGTTTCGACTGTGGCTCAAGTCAGTTACTGGACAAAAATGATGCAGGGATTCGGAATTCAGCCTGCTGGCTTCTTGAAGGACTGCCCTATCTAACTGTATTCAATTCTCTATTGAAGCTTTTTCACTGATCAGGAAACATTTCTTGAATTGAAGGCAATGTCTTCACTCGTGCGTCAATTTCCTTGTACGGTTCCTCTGGATTTTTATAAAGATACTTATAACGAAAATATTCTATCCTGTGATTAGGGAAATTTCCCTGAACTGCCTCGGAGAGAAAGTTTCTGGAATGAAGTTTCAGTTCATAATTATAATTGTGTAAAATAACCAGTGCAGAAAATAATATAAATGGTAAAAACAAAACATATCTGAACGGCTTTGCAATTTCAAATGAATCGATCCCATCGGAAATCCAGATGAATAGAAACGCGACCATCTGAACCGCGAGCATTGCAGGAATGATCCAAAATTCAAAATAATAAGGTTCTATATCAATTCCTATAAATATAAAAAAGATAACATTCATAATCAGAAGAATATATTCTCTGCCGAATCTCCTCAGCAGAAAAGGAAAAAAGAAAAAAGATGCCGCTGCAGAAAAAAGAATGAATGAAATTACCGCAGTATGCGTGAACGAAACAGAATCAGAGATGCCTGAAAAATTATATAAAAAATCCAGTTTTCGACTGTAATTGATTCCGTCGGTTCTTGCAAAAAAAGCATCTGTAAAACCTTTGAATGAAAGTTCAGGATTAAATTTCGAAACTTCTCTTCCGTAAGGAGAACCGATCAGATAACCGAAAAGCCAGTCCTGAAATCCATAATACTTATTATTAAACTCCAGTTTGAAAATAATTCTTCCACCCCAGAAATATGTCTGAGCAGTGGGAATAAAACAGAACAGAAAAATAAAAAACAGTGAAACAGTCTTTCGAATATATCCCGCACTGAATCCTTTTTTCAGGGGCCGAATTGAAAATGAGGAGAATGAGGGAAAAGATATTTGATCCGGAATCAGCAGGTAGAAAAAAATACTGACGCAGGCAAAAAGCATATACTCATGAGCCATAACTCCAATATAAAAAACAAAACCCGTGAGAATTGAAAGTAGATAATACTTATGATCTGTAGATTTTATAAAATATCCGAATATCATCATTACAAAAAGCCAGGCAGCAGGATAAATCCCGGTATCGTTCTTGGCAGAATAATCCAAATATCCGTGAGTGAACGCAGCGCAAAGCGCAGCAAGGACTGAAATAAAATACTTTCGGCTGACGAGCCAGAAATAAAAATACACTGCAAACACACCGATCATTCCAAACAGGAGCGATCTGAGTCTGAGATGAAACAGTATATTGTCGCTGAAGTATTCTGGGAACCTGCTGAGGAAAGTATGAAACCACCATCCCCCGGCTTCAAAATGCAGATGATGAGGATTTACAAAATATTCTCCCTTGTATCCATTGCAGGACCAGACATTCATAGCATAGACTGCCTGATCATGATCTAGAAATCTCTGTAAATTGGCAAACAGAAGCACTCCATAAAAAAGTGCAAGCCCAAACCCGACTAAAACAGCGTGAAGCATATTTCCTAAACCCAACTTAGGATTTCCTTAAATGCCTGACCGGCCTTGTATATATATCCTATCCTCCAGACTTCAGAGTCGGTTGTGTGAATTTTTATATGACCTGTTCTGAATATTCTTAGAATCAGATTGTCCGAATACTCCAGATTCTTTGAATTCGAATGAAAATACTTCATATGCCTGAAAAATCCGTTAGAGTAAATATAATATACAGATTTATTTTCTGGGTAAATGACCAGACTGGAGAAAAGATACTCCAGAACCTTTCCAAAGAAAAGAATATAGTAAAATCCCAAATATGCACCAAAAAATATTCTTGCAATTTTTGTAAAAAAGTTCAGATCAAGAGGAGAAAGATTGAATATCTTCTGAATATGAAAAAAGGAATAACAGGTCTCCAAAAATCTTCCTGCGTACGTATAATATGTAAACAGATGATAAAAACCAAAAGTAACAGCAGAAAAAAAGATCAGAAGCAGAATTCTGCTTGTCCTGTATGTATGTTTTTTTCCGGATAATTCCACTAAATTCCTCCTGTCACTTTCACCCTGCTTTCGGCTTATCAGATTATTGAAAATATATATCTATATAATCTGTCACTTTCCCATCACAGTTGATCTTGTCCTGCATTCTCCAGTATTTTCTTTTGCCGTATGCCTTGAAGGTGTGTTTTCCGTCGCGCAGACAGACTTTTCCATCATTAATATAAGAAACCTGAGTTTCAATTTTGCCCGTAAATTCAAGTTCAGTGGAGGATCTGACCTGAATCACTCCGTCCATTTTCAGAAAGTCTTCTGTCTTGGAAGACTTATGTTCTCCGCTGACTTCAAACTCGGATTTTCCCTTTTTTTCAAAGTTGACGGAACCTTTTCCGTCAATCCACTGCAGAGTCAGAAAATGTTTACCTTCTTTTACTGCAGGCTTGGCAGAAGCGGAAAAACTCAGGATAATAAAAAGAATGATAAATTTCATACAGGCAGATTACAAACTGTTTTATTCCTTTCAAGTGATTTTTACCAATGATTGGAAAATGTTTCCTGATCCGCCCTCTGTCCTTTTGGGTTCTTACAGCTGAAAAGAAACAGCACAACAAGGCATCTCGCACCAGAGAAGAAATCCGAGTCCCCGGAAAGCGTCTGAAAGCACTTCTTAATTATAATTTATTTTTTTCCAGATTGACTCTGATCTCCCAGACACAGGCATCCAGAAACTCGATAAAACTGGAAAATTCAAATTCTTTGGAGAAACTGATCTCAGAAGAATCACCAAGACAGTATTTTCCATCGATCCATCTGACAACATAGAAATCGCGCGACCCAAGCCAGAGAGTTTTCTCATCCCACCATTCAAAAATCAGTTCATCATCACAGGGATGAAAACCCAGAACAATCTCATAGCTGAAACCGTCTGCGACTTCAAAAAAGCTGATCAGCTCTTCAATAACATTTTTTTCCAGACCGTGTGATTCCGCTCTTGTGCGAAAAATCTCAATCTTTTTTTTTGATGCAGGAACAATCGGATAATGCTCATAGTCCTCATCAATTAGTGAATCCAAAATGGATCTGATCTTCTGTTTTGCATCACTTGTCATAAATTATTGATAAAATCCTTTAGTCCAGAAAGAAGCATCTGCACGGACATTGTAGTCAATATCATTCCCATCAGACGTTCAATCGCAGTCAACACCCTGTCACCGATAATTTTCTGGATGAAGCTTGAAAAATAAAGAATAAAAAAACTGACTGCCCAGGCAGAAAGGAGCGCTAAAAACCAGATAAACATTTTGCTTTCATCCTGCTTGGAAAGCAGAATCACCGTAGCAAGTGAAGAAGGACCTGCCACGAGAGGCACAGCCAAAGGAACAATCACCGGCTCCTTATCGAAATCTAGTTCTGTATGCTCCGGCTTGTCAGGAAAGATCATTTTTATTGAAATCAGAAAAAGCACAATTCCCCCTGAAATGCTCAGTGCAGGACCGGAGATATGCATCGCAGTCAGAATGTACTGCCCAAAAAACAGAAAGACGGAAAGAAGAAACAGTGCAATGAACATCTCTCGGACAATGATCAGCTTCCGTCTTTCAGGATTACAGCTGTTCAGGACAGACAGGAATACGGGGATATTACCGAATGGATCCAGTACTAAAAGTAGAGTAACTGCTGCGGAATAGATGGACATATTATCCCTTAATCATTCGTACGTAGCCATAGCTGCTGTCTTTAAAGCCAGTCCAATTAGAAAGCTCTGCAGTTCTTAATCGTTTTGGGTCCCCATACACTAGAAATATCTTTATTGTCGCACTCGCCATTTTGAGACTCCTTTTTCTCATATTATTTATCATTTGTTTTTAAAAAAAGTATATTTTGGAGATGAAATCCATTGGGTTCATTCGAATTATGCCTTGAAAAATTCTGAATAACCGTTTCAGTGAAAAAATGACTAAACAAACTGTATTTATCACCCTTTTTCTCTGTTCCGTTTCCATCTTC
>JBPOJG010000510.1:0-4207 GCA_052033835.1 Spirochaetota bacterium | reverse complement strand
TCCCAGCATTTCCAGTTTCTCTCTGCGTTTCTGATCTTCAAACAGGCTTTCTGTGCTCATATGCCCAGTTTATTTTTTCATTATTTTTGTGTACTCTTTTTTGTCAGGGTTTTTAGAGGTTCCCTATATTATTTTTAAATTTGGAATTCGATCAAAATGATTTGTATTTAAAGTTGCGATTGGTAATTTATTATGAATAGCAGTTTCAGCAATAAAAATATCTGGAACTTCAATGATTTGATTTTTGCTTTTTAATTCATTAAATATTTCAATGGCTATATCAATGCATTTTTCATTCAATTCCAATACTTTCATATTTTGAATGATGGACAGAGTAAAAGATATTTTGTCTGGTTTTGTCCCTGCTAAGAGTTCATATTTTGTCACAACTGAAATAGAAAAAGAATGAGTTTCTGACAATTTGAACAGCAGAGTATCTTTTTTATCTTTCTTTCTGTAATAGTCAATCAATATAGAAGTATCGAGTAAAATCATAATACTCTCCAATTCCTAAATTTTTGACTTTGCTCAGAGAAATAATCATTATCTTCAGCACTCCAAGTTGGACCATCAAGCAGTAGCATTTGAAAGTTATTTACTTGCGGTATTGTAGTTTCATATCTAAAATATAAAAATTCTATGTAATGAAAAACTTCTTCTACTCTCTCAGGAGTCATTTTCTCCAGATAGCTTACGGATTTTTCCAATAATTCCTGTCTGCTCATAATCATCTTCCTCTCAAGTCATAGGGTATTTGCTTGAAAATAATATTCAAGTCTTTTAATATAAAGAACTCCATACATTAATTCTCGTTTCTTGTCTCAACATTTCTAATCAGAAATTCTGGATTTCTCTTTTTATGCCAAACAGAAAGAATTAATATGATTGGCTCTTTTATTATATAAACAATCCAATAAGGAAATTTTTTTAAACTAGCTCTTCGATACTCTTTATAAAAAGTAGGATTTCCTTTTGGTCGTTTGGAAATATCTTCCAGTTTATCTATGATTTCATTATAGAAACTTTCTCCTATTCCAGACTGTTGTAATTCATACCACTCGGCAGCATCAAGTATATCCTTTTTAGCTTCTGCTTTTAACTTGTAATTTCCTGCCAATTCTTCCCTCCAATTCAAGCTTCACATCTTCCATTGAATATACATCGTTTGGATTTTTTTCAAAATCAGCGAGTCTCTTGTCTAATTCACTTTTCATTTCCTCTGTAAATTCTACATCGCTCTTATCTGATTCTAACCAATTATCCATTGGAATAATTTTACAATTTAAGCGTTTTGCAAAATTATAGAAAAGTAAATAGTCTTCCTCATTTTGAATTTGTAAAACCAAAGTCTTCATAATCATCTTCCTCTCAAGTCATAGGGTATTTGCTTGAAAATAATATTCAAGTCTTTTAATTTGTCTTTTCCTAAAAGACAGCTTTCTCCATAGATCACTTTTCTCCCTTCAAACGCTGGCAATAATTGTAAAACTTTAGAAGTCAATACATTTCCATTGTGCGGTTTCTTATCACCCAGGATTCCATTGTATAATAGATAGTATGCGGTGTTGTTGAATGTTCCAATTTGTGGGGAATGTAAAATGTCATGGTGAGCTGTTTGCCCTGAGCGAAGCCGAATGGGTCGAACCATAAGTCGCCCTTCGACACGCAAATTTGGATGCTGCTGCTCAGGGTGACAATCTAAATACGGCGATGATAACGATGTCCCCGTTTCCACGAACCATATAAATGCGGCTAATGTGGAATAGTCTATCTTAGGATTAATTCTTCCATCAGTTCCAAAAACTGGTTCGCCCAAGGTATAAAAATCAAAACCACCACCACCTTTCCATTCTACTGATTCAGAGATACCGCCCTGTTCTCCTTCAATGACTTTGCGTAATCGAGGCACAACGTGAGTAACTGCATGCGACCCCATTTCGATACCAATGAATTTACGATTCATCTTTAAGGCAACAGCCGCCGTTGTTCCTGAACCAAGAAAGGAATCTAATACAATGTCGCCGGGGTTGGTGGCAAGTTGTAGAATACGTTGAAGTAACCGCTCTGGCTTGGGGGTGGAAAATACATCATCTTTATTAAAAGCAATTATTTCTCTTTTTGCTTCTTGATTATCTCCAACTTCATCACGTAACCACAAAGTCATTGCTGTTACACCATCTTTGACTTCTCGTAAAAACTTTTTTACTCGTGGAACGTTATTTCCATCTTTACCAAACCAAATTCTATTATCGTTAACCATTTCTTGAAATCTTTCTTTAGTAAAAAGCCAGCATCTTTCTTTAGTAAAAAGCCAGCATCTGCCTTTAGTTGGAAACAATTTCTTGCCGGATGGCGTGATAATTTCATAAACCTTTTCTGGAACAATTGGACCAACGGAACAGTCAGAAGAACTCCACATACCTCTTGGGTCATTATCTGGATTTTTATATGTGCTTAATTGCTTTTCAGTTCTAAATATTGTGTTTAATGTAAATATCTCATTATAATTTTTTGCAAATACTAGTATTTTATCGTGACTTCTTGATAAAGTTTTTTTAAGATTGATTGGCGAAAATGCCCTTTGCCAAACTACTTCTTCAATAAAATTCTTTCTTCCAAAGATTTCATCCATAATCACTTTTAGATAATGTGCTTCGTCGTCATCAATAGAAACCCAGATACTTCCATCTTCACTTAAAAATTCTCTGAGCAGTTCCAGTCGTGGGTAAATCATAGATAGCCACAACGTATGTTCCATATTGTCGTCGTAGTGCTCAAATGCGTTTCCTGTATTATAAGGCGGGTCTATGTAGATACATTTGACCTTACCCGCATACACAGGAAGAATTGCTTTTAATGCTTCAAGGTTATCGCCTTGAATGATGATGTTATTTTGTTCTTGTAGGGACTTTTCGACTCCGCTCAAAGCCCGGTCATTGAGCGGAGTCGAAATGACCGACAATTCCTCTTTCTTCTCCAATATTCTAAAAGGAATTTGTTTTCCTTTTCTTAGGTCTGTTTCTTTTGTAAGCCAGTGCAATGTGGGCATATAATTTATCCTGAAAAAATGTCCTTAATTGGCAAGCATTTCTTCGTAGGGAACAGGCATGCCTGTTCCCTACGAAGCCTGTTCCCTACGAAGCCTGTTCCCTAAAGGAGAAATCATTCATAGCTGTCAACCAATGAAAGACTTGCATCATATACATTTGTCTCCCAGTGATCAATGCCGTAGCCGTCCCTGAAGCCTCCAAAAATCGGAGCCCTTGTCAAAAACTGTGCTGGATTCTTTCCTGAGACTTTTTCATAATCTGCCGGAGAAATTTCCCTGCCTTCCAGATCAAAAAGTTTTCTGACAGGCACACTCTCTGAACTGTAATGCATTGCAATAATACAGGGAGCATTGGAGACCAGCTCTATATCAGCATATTCGCAGGGAAGAATCAATTTTCCATTTTTCAGCAGTCCCGCCAAACTGTTCTCTCTAGATTTGACCAAAGTGAATCCGTCTTGAAGGTCAAAAGACCAACTGTAAAGGTTATTATCATTATTTTTATTCATAAAATTACTCCTTAAAGGAACATCGTCGAAAGATCCAGTTGAATCTGTGAAGAAAAAAGAGGTGAGAGAATTTCATTCCTGGAATATGTCTTCATTTCTGAATATCTCTCACCTGAAGGTTTTAAGTAGACTTCCACAGTACTGTTGTTCAGATTGAAAAGCCAGTATTCAGAGATACCTGCTTCTGCATAAATGTATGCCATCTCTCTGTCTTCAGCAAGATTACTCAAGGAAACGTCAATGATCAGTTCTGCGGTGGATGGATGAGTTTGGGAATAATCTTCAATTTTCCCCGCAACCACTGCGATATCCGGCTCAGGCTCTGAACGCGATAGTGTAATCGGCTGCTCCGATCTCAAGTGAACTGCATCAGATATCTTATCTGCGAAAAACTTCATCAGCAGAAGAATCATTGTTGCGTGTCTGGGAGATTTAGGCATTTTTTGCAGTACAACTCCTTCAATGAGCTCAGTTCTCTTGGAAAGGCAGCCTGATTCACCTAATGTATGATATTCCTGTACGGACAGAAAATGTGTTCTGCTTTTTACAGAAGGAAGTTCCAAGATGGACAGCATAAAATGCATTGAATGCCGATTTGATGAAAAGTCAAGTTTTTTTGGTGCTTGACAAAACGGATGGAGAGTAAAAC
>JBPOJG010000237.1:0-1613 GCA_052033835.1 Spirochaetota bacterium | reverse complement strand
CTAAAACGGAAAGAAAGAAAATTGAAGTAAGACGTTCTGAATAACTCACCTGCTCACTGCGTGTATCGGTGAGCTGCTGAAGCAGTGAGCCTGGATTCGGCAGGCTCACTGTAAGTGACGGCGGCCTAATCCCTCTCATAAAGAACGGCAGTCTTTCAGACAAGTCTTTGGAAAAATTTCAGCATTGCTTCTGAAAACTTTTCGGGGTGATGCAGTATTTCATAGTTGGCTTTGCCGAGCATCAGTGGAAGATAAAACTTTGCATAGGAGTCTGCTGTCAGCGCATAGGTTGTGATTCCGTCTTTCTCTGCTTTTTTGACTGCTTTTCGGATATCCTGTATCCCGTAGTTCCCCTCGTAATGATCATAGTCGTTCGGTTTTCCGTCGGAAAGCAGGATCACTGCTCTTCTCTTTGATGAGATATTTTCCATGATGGAATAACTGTGTCTTAATGCAGGTCCGATCCGGGTATATCCTTCTGGAGAGATTCCGCCGAGGAAATGTTTTTTGGATTTCCATTTTTCTTCAAACTTCTTGATATGAATGTATTCACAGTTGTTTCTTGTTCTCGACGAAAAAGCATCGATCTGAAAATACACTTTGTTCTTGTCTAGGAGTTTTGCAAAAAGGGCTGTGGATTTTTTTTCGACATCAATGATTCTCTGATTCTGCACATACGAGTCAGTGGAAAGACTGATGTCGATCAGTATGAGAAGAGCCAGATCGAGTCTGGCCGGTTTTCTGTTTACATACAGCATCTCGCTTGTGGTGCATCCGGCTTTCGCAAATGTATAGTTGTCCACGACTGCATCGAGGTCGATTTCCGGTCCTGATTTCTGTCTTTTCTGAGACTCCCTTTCGCGAAGCTGTCTGTGAAAGAGTTTTTCGAGTTTTTCATAGGAGTTTTTCAGATCGGTCTCTGCTTTCAGAACATAGTTAATATCTGATTTTTCAGGATGTCTCGGATAAACTGTACAGAACTTTTCCTTATACTGTTTTTTTGAAAAATCCCATTCCGGATAATAAATTCCTTTACCTTTCTGCGAATCCCCTGCAAAACCTACAGTGGAATTCATCGTGAAATCTGTCCTGTAGATGGAATGAGCCTTTTCATCGGATCTTATTGTGTCTTTCAGATTCAGATCTTTCAGTGCCTCAGAATGATTTTTCAGATCATCCTCGCCGTCCATATCTCTCATCATCCCGTTGAACTCGTCTGCTGTTTCAATTTTTTCGAAATTGTGCATCAGAGTATAGTCATCCTCGGGCTTTTTTTCAGCTGAGAGGGAATTGATGTTTTCCACTGCCTTTGCGTCAATGACTGTAGAGTCCCTGTCCGGGGATTCTGAATCCGAAAGAGAGTTCTCTCCGAGGTTTTTCAGACTGATACTGTCGTTTTCCGATATATTTATATTTTTTATATAACTGATGAGATATTCATGATAGTTTTTGAAAATAAATTCTCTGAGAGGAGAAAAGAACTCATTTGCATTTATCCAGTTCCAGGAGTTAAGGTATTGACGGAAATTTTCCTCTGAGTCAGTGAAATTCTGATTTCGGTTTCCTTTTTCAGTCTCGACAAAAAAACAGATCCGAAACTGGCAGAACAGTCT
>JBPOJG010000287.1:0-40390 GCA_052033835.1 Spirochaetota bacterium | reverse complement strand
GGTCTGCCTGTAAAAAGTAGGTAAAAGTTTATAATATGGATTGTTCAGGAGGGAGAGTGTCATCTCGAACGCAGCTTAGCGAAGTGAGAGATCTTAAAGCATTGTGCGAAGATGACTTCCTTTCGAAAGAAAGGGCTGTCCGCTCAGGGAGCGTTAAGATCCTTCCAGCAAACGTGGAAGCTGCTGTCAGGATGACAAAACTACAGGCTTCTAGCCTGCAAAATGAGTAGACTCTGCCAAAGGATGGCTGTGGTACTATCCAAAGCAAATTTTTCCTACGAAATCTAGGCAGACCCCTACGGCTCGCCGGGAATGTCGAAGCTTGAGAAATACTTGACAAAACTGAGAATAAAAATATATGTCTTTTCCAAGCGTTTTTGCATATTAACAGGAAAATGAGCGAAATGAGAAAAAGATCCAGTTTTCTTATAATGATTCTAATAATTTTGGTTGGGGGGGGTGCAAAAGACTCTTTCAACTGAACAAAAAGAGTACAGATTTTACACTTTTGGCTTCTGACATCAATGTCTTGGACAGAAAGGGCGGAGTGGTTCAGGCGTCTCCCGGAATTGAACAGACACCTCACAATGATAAAGTATTCTTTGTTCCTGAGACGAAAAATCTTCTGCGTTTTAAGGTTATGGATGACCCCTTAAATGTTCCAGCCGGTCACGGACTTCTGTAGCTTCTGATCGAATACAATGATATCGGCTCATTCTTCAATGGTTCCGAGGTAAATAAATTCCGTGAAATGCCGAGAGAGGCCAATTTTACGATTACCCGGATAGAAGCCGTTAAAAACGGGAAAGGCAAAACACCTCCGAATGTCACGTCTTTTATTCTGACAGGTACTGCCGCAAAGTTTTCACTGAAAAGAAACAGGCACTATGCCGCACTTGTTCGAAATTTTCCTGTGCCTGCAGGAGACTATGACTCTCTGAAACTCACGTTGAACAGGGAAGGTCAGATATTAATTGATAAGACATTTTATAAATCGGTTCTGAACAGAGATACCGTTGAAATCAGAGTCCCTTTCCGAATCAGTGCAGGCAGGATCACTGTTCTGAATACAGCTCCGTCCGATGAAAGCGGGAATTCAAAAGCACAGAGAACAGAGTCCCATTACACGGAAATCCTTGTTCCGAATGAAACGTTTGTTTACGACACGAAGACTAAATTCAATATTGAAGTGAATCTGAAATACAGGTCGCAAATGGAGCATTCGCCTGCAGAGAAAATCAATATCCAGATGACAAAACTTTCCGCAGTCAATAATTATAATGAAAAAATATCTCTCAATGAGAAACCCACTCTTTTTGAACTTCTGGAGCTTCGAAACGGTGCAGTCGGACTGATGGGACACAATATGGTTCCTCAAGGGGACTATGCTTTCTTTGAACTGACTCTGGGCACAAAGCAGGAGATTCAGATAGACGGGCAGTTTCTTCCTCTGACAATAGAAGATGCGGGTCAGTCCGTGCTTCGGTTTATGGGGCCGTTTGCTCTCAGAGGGGGAAGACTCACAGAAGTATTTCTTGACTTTGATCCGAATACTTCCATTTTTTATATCCCGGAAAGAGGGTATATTTTAGACCCGACACTTCTGACAACCTCAGTCATCAGTATGACCCCTGTGCAGGACGGGAGAATCCGCGATGCTCTCGGACAGAGAAGCAATACAGTGACAAGTGAATCCGATCTCATCTTTCAGGGAACTGTAAAATCAGTCTCTCCCTTTGTCGGTCAGAATATTTACGGGAAAAATACAATCTACAGCCAGAACACTCTCACCGTGGAAGACAGACTTCGAGGTCAGGTCAGTACTCCTGAATTCAATCTGCAGACTCCGGGCGGGACAGTCAATTCTTCCACACTCAAAGTCAAGGGAATGCCGGAATTCACTGCCGGAGAATCCTGTCTTGTATTTCTGAAAAAATACGGAACACGTTATGCACCCACAAGAGGAGAGATGGGAAAGATCAGTTTCTAAAGGATAGGGGTCGGGGATCGGCGTTCAGGGATCAGGGAGGATGTTTTATCATGATAAAACATCTCTAATGAGATACGGGGTTTCCAAAGGGGTTGTAAAACCCCTTTGGGCCTGTCCGCAGGACTCCCCCTTTTTCGGCTTGCGAAGCAAGCCGTGATACAAGTAAGTTTAAAATTCAGCTTAGAGCTTGAGAAAAGGAAAAAGAAATCTATGAAAAAAACAGTAAATATCATTACATTATCACTCATCTATATCAGCGTCTGCAACTTCATGTTCCAGTCGCCGAACTCAAGACCCCGCAGACCGGGAAATTTCCCGATTCTAAGGGTCAACGTCGATCAGTCCGTTTTCCCGCCCGGGATTACATCTTCTGTCTGGAACAGCACTGCAGAAAATGCTTCCCTGTCCTGGTTTCAGAATTCCAGTGCGAAGGTCAGCTACTCAGTAAAGCCAGCTTCCCCTTCCCGTTCTCCTCTTGTGCCTTCGGAAATCAGCTGTTCTGATTCTGCAAAAAACTCTCTGTCAAAAGAGGATACACTGTATCTTTCTAAAGTGTCTGACCCGGACTGCACAGGAACTTCCTGCAGCTTTCTCTGGTCGTGCGGAGACGAAATTCTGCACGGCGATATTCAGATCAATTCGGAATACTCAAATGAACTTTCCGATCCGAATATTCTGAACACCCTCCTCATCCACGAATTCGGTCACAGTCTCGGACTCGACCACTGCAGTCCAGGAGATACTGTTTCCCAATGCCAGAACAGACTAAACCTAGGCGCATCAAACACAGATCCAAGTGAAATATCCATAATGAACAAGTTCACAGATTCCATGAAAAATATTTCAAACGACGACAGCGAAGGACTGAAAAAACTCTACGGAGAAATGTTCAATCCATTCCCCAGAACAGGAATCTATGCACTGAATGCAGAGGAGATAGAGGGGATTGCATCTGTGGACAGATTTAGGCTGTCTATGGGAGCATTTATTCTTGAAGGTGAGCAGTAAAAAAATCCATAGATGATATGCTTACATATATTCCCTCGGCAAGTGAGCAGATAGATTTTGAAGTTCAGGCAGATTTGAATGGCGGTCTTTTTCAGATTAACCCGCAGACTTCTATTCCAATACCAAAAACAAAATTAACCTTGGCGCAAGCCAGGGCTGAATTTGACAATTTACTTAATTCTCATTTTTCAAGTATTACAGCCGCTATTCCGTCTTTAACGAAAAGACAATTAAATAATCTTCGGGTAAATTCTGTGATGGGGATAATATCTTACAACAGCATTGGAAATATAATCTCATCGGAAACAGTACTGAATCAGGAAATGCTGAATAAAGTTTTGGAGAGCCACTATTCAATAAGAAACCTGTCTGTTCAGGAACTTGAAAAAAGAAAATGAGAAGCACAACAGTTTGCACTTTTCTCTTTTTTATACTGCAATACTGTTCAAATAACTTGACAGAAAACGAAAAACTTCCACTTTTAGGAGCATTGGCTGTAATGTCTGCACCGGATAAAGAGTGTGCTGTTTTAGAAAATTATACAAAACTGGAAAAAGGAAAACCTGTAACTGCGGATTCCAGCAAAGACAGAAGGTTTTATCTATTTCCAGAAGCGAAAGTGATTACTACAAGACTTAAATATTTGAATTCAGGCTGCAGATTTCAGAAAGTCACAGAAAATTACAATGGCAGTATTGTCACAAAGTATTATCCTGTTATCGGTAACAGTTTTGTTTCAAGATACTGCAGAGACAATAAAGCGTACGGGCTTGAGGATATTGACAAGGACTCGTTATTAAAACCTTCATCCTCCGGTAATGTAAGTTCTGATTTCCCGAACGGAGACACTGATATCACCAGAACATTCCTGAACGGAAATATTTATTTTTGGCTAGTTGGTTATATTTGGAATTCTCCGCTAGAGGAAACCTGTTTATATGAGGTTTATTATGAATAAGCTCTTTCTGCTGTTTTTCCTTTTTATTTCTTGTGAGATATCTGAAAAGAAAGCTCAGAATAAAAATTACGCTGATTTTCTTATAATTATGTATTATTTTAGATACACTTCCTATAACAGGAACATTGCTTCTTTCGATTCTAGGAAAAAACTGCTCAAAGGCATTAGCGTCTCTGACATTGCCACAGATGAATTCACCTCTTATTCGTATTATACATCAATGGAAACAAACAGCTTCAGGATAAAAAATAATTCTTCTTTATGTGGGCTTTATACAGTATTTTATTTTCTTCATCTTTATGATGCTAATCCTTACAATTTAATAGGGAAAGACTCAAATTATAATATGGAATCGAATTTGAAATATATTCAATGCAAGGGCTGGATTCCGGATAGGGCAATACCTATTCCTTCTAATACTGAGGCGGTCTGCACAATATCTCTTGCGAATGAGTATTACTATGTGCTGACATTTTATACAGGCAGTAACCAAAAATGTAATTTTACAGTTTTAGCTGAATGAGGAGATTTGAAATGAAAAAACTGATTAGTTTAAATTTTATAATTTTTATGGTATTTGGGCTGGGAGCTAATCCGCCTTATACTATAAGACCAGATAATACAATTTGCAATACAGCTCTCCAGCACGATATGAATACAAGAGCAACGGTTTATGGTGACAGTCGGATGGATTTGATATCTGCATTTTTTAAGGCGTTCGGTACTGTCGATTTAGATTATGTGCTTGGAGGTCATTTTCAAGGTTGGAATGTACAAAATTTTGGCTTGAGTGGCGAAAATTCTACTGGGCTTTATACGCATTTAACAACATGTTATTCAAATTCAAATTATTAAATTCATCAAAATGTGGCTTACCATATTGGCGGGAATGACTTTGTGCAAAACATTGCAGCTATAACGTTTATGTCCTTTACATTTCCAAAATATTTGGCTATTGCCAGTAATAACAACGAACGAATCGTAACTCTTTTTTATCAAAAAGGAAAAAACGTCCTGCTTACCGGTCATTATCCTGCAATCGCAAATTCTATTGATGGTTCCATAAAAGAGTCTGAATTCTCAAATTTTAAAGGATACGACAAGCCTGTAGACGTCAATTTGAAAGACCGCTTAAGAAATGGCTGTCGAGGGATAGAAGCTTTGGATCGAACTGCTGTATCAAAATATGGGAAAGCATTTTTAGACAATTGGGAAGGTGTGAAAGGCCCCGGAACGTATGCATCCGCGGGTTTACTTCAGTTGGAAATGAGAATAGAAGAAATGAAGCAAAGAAGACAAAGATATTTTTCCCAAAGAGGCCTATTTTTGGATCATTTGCCTGTTTGGCGGTGTTTTCAGAGAGAGGATACAGATGAACCTTGGATCATTCATTCCGAATTGGCATCCGATTTGATTCATCCAAATGCAACTGGCTTTGCATTATGGGGGGAACTTGTCGGGGATCGGATGAGACAGCTGGGATGGCCAGCCAGCAATTTTTCTATATTGAATCAATCCGTACCGACTCCGCCAAGTGATAATGGAGGCGAGGAGATTAAACCTGAGCCTGGTTTCACTGAGAATGAGCTTCTACTTCTAATTCTGCTGTGGTATGGAATACATAGATAAAAGGTAGACAAATATGAAACACATAATTCTTTTACTCATCATTACATCATATCCCTTATTCTCCGATTCTGCAGGAAGCTGCAATAATGCAGTTTTGAAGCAGTGTATGGATTTTGTGACGGGAGCGGTTTCCTCCGAAGCAAAGTCTGCCTGTGAAAAGGTGCGCGGAACATATTCATCAGGAACGGTTTGCGGAAGAAATTATTCGTATTGATTTTTTCTTCTCAGTATTCAGTGCTAGCCTCTTTGTCCCAATCTGGGGTTATGTAAAAGTTTTCCCTAAGGCAGATAATCTTCGTTTACGGCCTCTTCAAATGTGAACGGCGGTTCTTCCGGAAAAGACGAGAGTGGGAGTTCTGTTTCAGATGCCGCCTGTTTTCTTGCTTTTCGGTAAACTTCTTCGAAATTTTCTTTGGCGAATTTTTCTAAATTCCTGCTGAATCGGAATTCATCTGAGAGCTGATTTCTCTGTTCCAGAATGGTGTCTTTCCAGCTTTTGCTTCTTCTTTCCGACTGGAAAATCCATTTCAGCAGATGCATAATTAAAACCCGCATCCGGCTCAAAACTTCTTTAAAATCTCTTTTTCCCATATCTTCGAGTGTTTCCGCAATATGCTCAATGTCTGCCATATCGAGTCGGCCTTCACGCAGTAGTTTCGCATTTTCAAAGAGCCAGAGATGTTCGTCTTCTTCGTAAAGTTTTTTGAGATCGATTGCAGTCTGCATATTGAAAATTCACTGCTAAATGTCTCAACTGTCAAGAATGATTTTATTTCCCAAAAGCTGGACAGATCGCCGCCAATGGACATTCCGCACAATTTCGAATTCTTGCAGTGCAGTATTTTCTTCCAAGGAAGATAAAATAGAGTGAAATATCCATCCACTGTGGCGGAGGAAATTTTTTCATCAGATCCCTTTCTATTTTCACTGGATCAGTGTGTTCTGTGAAGCCCAGGAGCTTTGAGATTCGTTTTACGTGGGTGTCTACCACAACCCCTTCGGAAATGGAAAAAAGTTCATTCAGGACGACATTTGCCGTTTTCCTGCCGATCCCAGGGAAAGTCATCAGTTCTTCTATTGTATTTGGAAGAGTTCCTGCATATTCCTCGTAGAGTTTTTTGGCAAATCCTGAGATGGACTTGGCCTTGTTTCTGTAAAAACCTGTGGAGAAAATCAGTTTTTCAATAGAGGAGAGATCTGCTTCAGCAAATGACTTGAGATCGGGAAATCTGCGAAAAAGCTCGGGCGTGACTTTATTGACTCTTTCATCGGTGCATTGTGCACTCAGAATGACTGCTATGACGAGTTCGTGAGGTTGGGAATAGTTTAAAGGACATCTGACTTCTCCAAACTCAGTTCGGAGAAGCTCAAATACCTGATTTGAATCTACAGTTTTATTTTTTTTCTGCTTTTTTTGCGCTGGCAAAATTGCGACCGACTCTTTTTTTAGGAGCGATTGCAGAAAGAGATCCGCCATTGTCTTTGATAGCGGCTTTGAGACCTTTTTTGCGAAGAGTTCTCAGGGCTCTTGTAGAGATTTTTACAGTGACCCAACGATTTTCATCTTCGAGAAAAATGTTCTTTTTTACGATATTGACTTTCCAGATTCTTCTGGTTTTCAGGTGGGAGTGGGAAACTGCATTTCCATACATTGTTCCTTTCCCTGTAACTACACATTTACGAGCCATATAAGTACCTTTTGCACCAGTTTTTTTCTGTCCATTGTACTGTCAACGATAGTAATAATACTTTTTCAACATTCGTAGGAAGACAATAAGACAATGCGCAAAAAAGGCTTTTCTTTTTTACTGTACGGCGTAGGCTTGAAACATGCTGAGTCTTCTGCAAAAATCTGAAATGAAAAACGAGGATTTTTCACGTCCGCGATATGAAGGCTGGAAAGTGACCCGTGAAGAATATCTGGATCTCGAAGAAGACGGATTCAAATATGATATGCTGGAAGGAGTGCTCTGTTTGGCACCGAGCGGTGAGTTTGAACATGGAAATCTGCAGGGCAGTCTGATTACCGAATTTAATCTGTTTCTTAAAAAGAATCCTGTCGGCAAGGCAGTGACTGAGATTGATGTATTTCTTCCGGACGGGGGTGATGTGCTCAGGCCGGACATCAGTTTTATTCTGAATGAAAATATGTATATAGTAAAAACACATATACATGGGGTTCCTGATATTATATGTGAAGTGCTTTCTCCGTCCACAGCGAAAAGAGACCTTGGAGTCAAGGCTGAACGTTATCTGAAAAACGGAGTGTCAGAATACTGGATTGTCGATCCGAAAGAAAAAAGAATGGAGCTCTGGGTGAATTCAGACAGAGCAGAATGGAAAAAAATGGATTCCGATACTCTCAAAAGTTCCGTGCTTAAGGATTTTCAAATCATTCAGAAAGAATTTTTCAAATGAGGGATTTTCGATCAGGTAAATATTCTTTTTTTGTTATTTCTAAGAAGCAACTTCTGCACACGCCTGTTTCTTTCTTTGGAATGAACGCTTGCGTTCTTAGCGGCTACCAAGTTAGCGAAACCGCCTGTAGGCATTAACATCCCACGTGAAACGTGGGTTAAAAGTTAAAAGTAACTACGACGCAAATTTGGAAGTTGCTGCAAATTTGGAAGCTGCCGCAAATTTGGAAGCTGCTGCAAGCGCGGAAGTCGCTTGCGGTTACGCTGAGTAGTAAAAAGGGGAATCTGATGGAATCTGTAATTGAACTTTCCGTAAGAAGGATCAGCGAGGCCTACGAGAAAGCATTGACGATGAGCGTAGACGAAGAAACGTTTCGGGATTTCGATCCTTTATGGATGGATATTTGGCTCGATCAATGGAATCGGATGCCGGAGAAAATTCAAAGCAGCACCCGGTACGGACAGATTCACATTCATGTGTACTGGGATCAGTATTTTAAAATCTCTGCATACCCAAAAAAACTTTTTCCTAGTCTCGCGGATCTGCTCTGTTTTTTACGCTTTTCGGCGGATCAGAACAATGAGTGGCTGTATCGGCGAATTTTTCCTCATAATATGAGTCTTCCGGAAACTCTGAGTTTTCATCAGGATCTGTGGGCTATTTTTTTATCCGAGAGAAAAACAGTCGAACTTGGAGGCTCTATTTATATTGACATCGCAGATCTTCTTCAGGGGCAAAGTGCATTTATCTGGGACGGTCACTGGAAGTTTGAGGATGTTGTATTGGACAGGTATTTGGATGGAGAAATTGACTATAACAGTTATTATGCTTCTCATTTTAGAACTGAAGAAAGTTCTCTGCGGTTCCAGAAATTTCAGAATTTTATGCAGTCGATCGGGATGAATCGGGAAAAAACCTGGACGCTTTTTACTCCGTCCGGTGAAAGAGTATATAAGATTATTTCAGTTGTCGCCTGGGACGGGAACTCGAACCGGGTACTGCTCGAAGGGGAAAATGAGTTTCTGGACATTCTTGCCTTTGGAAGTTAGTGTGATATAGTGTAATTATGCAAAGAATATTGATTTTACTGCTTCCCGTTCTATTTTCCTGTATGACTGCGGACAAAAGTTCTCAGGCCCTGAACCTGAATGCTGAAGATGCCAAAAAGAAAATGGTTCTCGAAAAATACTTTGAGAAATCCGGCAAAGCACTGCGTTTCAGATTTTATCATCTGAAACCGGATACATTTTTTCTCTCCGATATTTTTTCCAATCTGATTGTGGACAATCCTGATGCTGCATTTGTACAGATTCTTGCAAATTATTCAGTGACACTTGCAGAGGTAGAGAATATTTCCGATGAAATCATCAGGACTGACCGAAAGTCTTTTACTGTTCCTTTCGGAGAGTCTCTGCTCGAGCCGATATTCGCGGAGGAGTTTCCGGAAAAAATCTACTGCATCAACTGGAAAGGTAATCTTAAAAACACATATAATCTAGCTGTTATATCAGCGACATCTGTCTTTATCATTTCTGCAGTTGCGGGATGCCTGAAAGAAGGTAAATGTGATGCAGTCGGGAAGATTCCTGACGTTCTGAAACTTGCTCAGTCAGGGGAAAAAGATCCTGCGAAAACTTTTTCGAGCCCTGTCTTCAGCACAGATTTGAAATATTCCAATACATTCAAATTTGAAAATCTGACAGTTCCTCCTAAGACTAGGCTGACAGGAATCATTCTTTACAAAAGGCCGATTCAGTCACTTCATTTGGAAAAGTTTACGACTGCCGCAAACTGCATTGTGAAATAGAGTTGCTGAAAACTGATTTTTCAACAACCCTAATAATTGGAATGGAGCATTTTAGAGAATTTATTTCCCAAACAGGAAATTTTATAAACAATAAAATTTATTATATTATAATTATATTTTTTATTTCAATATCCTTCTCAGCACAGGAAACAGCTTCTGAAGAAAAGAACATGAATATGTCCGTGAGAATGACCACAGACCATAATTTCAGAGGATACAATTACAGTATGCTTGCGAGTCAGAGAAACAATACTTCCTATTCCTCCGTGAATTTTGTTCCCTCCGTGCAGCCTCAGTTTGTCTATTCTGCTCCTCTGAAAGGACTCAATTTTCTTTTCTGGGGAAACTTCTTTTTGAACAGTCTGAAGGACAAGGACAGTGATATGTTTTTTCTTCAGGACGGACCGGGAGAAAAGGAAAAGTTTGTAAACGGAACTGCACAGGATTTTTATCCGGGAAAGACAAAAAGATATAAGGAAAGAAACGGACTGACTCAGTATGACGGACTTTTTTACGGGATCTATTATGAATGGGATACAAAATATGGAAAATGGTCAGTCGGTACCTGGATGTGGAACAATTTGAACAAACTCGGAAAATATTCATGGCAGGAATATTTTTTATGGTATGAATTTCCTGTTCTGAAGGTCATCAGTCCAAAGCTGCAGTTCTATTTCAATACCTCGTTTGACAGCGGAGGATCTTCTTCCACTCCTCTAGGAACAACAAACGGTCAAAACTATCTGTACTATGAAATGAGTCATTCTTTCTGTGCTGACTGCACCGTGCAGATTGTTCCTAAGTTTCAGGCGGGGTATGTTTCCAATAATGACAATCAGAACAGGCGTTCCGGAATATCCAATATCATCAATTCATTAAAATTTATGTATCATGGGTTTGATCTCACCTTTAACGTACTGTACAGACCCGACCCGATCCTGTATGACACATCCGATCAGGTCCGCAATGACTCAAGACTGCCTGATCCTTCCAGGCAGTACGGTTCTGCGGACAGGGCAGTGTACCAGCATCTCAATACTCTGTATCCGAAAGAAGTCGCAGAATGGATGTTTTATCATGCCGGGAATCAGTCCATTCCTAAGGCAATATATTATATTACAACAGGATATTCCTGGGAGTTCTGATATGGATGAGTTTTTATACCGCCTCAGTCAGTCTGAACTTCATATTCTGGACAGTCTTCTTTTTGTTTTTCATAATCTGGTGATTTTTGTGAATCTTTTCGGATGGATGATTCCATATCTAGTGAAAACACAGAGGATTCTGATTTCACTGACTGCATTTTCCTGGTTTGTGATTGGATTTTTCTACGGATTCGGATACTGTATTGTAACTGACATTCATTATCAGGTTCTTTACAGACTGGGGAAAACGGATCTTCCCAATTCCTACATCAAGTATCTTCTGGACAAAATCCTGGGAACTGATCTGAATGCTTTGTATGTGGACATAGGAACCGGAATCGGCTTTGCAATTGCAGTGATCGGTGCAGTCTGGGTGTGGAGGAAGGAACGGGGATAGGCGACAGTAGGCGAGGTTTCGACACCTCGCTTTCTCGAAACCTCGCTTTCAGTCACAGGAGGTGAAGTATCCTACCCGGTCTATGCATTTCCAGTCTTCTCCAGTTCTTACTCTGGCTTTTCCGTTTTGAAATCTTCCTGCAAAGTCAAACTGTGCGGGGATGACTGTCTTTCCCTGCCAGTCCTTCGGAAAATTTATTGAATTCAAGTGTTCCGCGTTTTCTATGCAAAATTGCGGAGTGGTGTTCAGGGATCTCAATTTTCTTTTTCTTACCGGATTCTGATACAAGAAAGAAATCAGAATTTTCCCTGACAATGGAAGGTGTTTCTGAAGGCAGGACAGGAAATGATATGAGCAGTAAGGCGAGGTTTCGAAACCTCGCTTTCATAGGCGAATGATTTTTCCTCCAGTCACCTGTTTTTCCTCTATTTCCGAGTCGGCACTGGCGATGATTTCTCCCTTGCCGGAGACGAATGTGATTGAATTGAATACTCTGCATTTGTCTTTCAGGTAAATGGTCTGCTTTGGGAAACTTGCCGAGCTGTCCTGAATGACAAGCTGAAATATTTTACATGAAATAAAATTACTTTCTACTGAATCTATAATGACTCTTTCCTTGAATTCACAGTCAAGGGCCTTTAAGTATCCGTATACAATCAAGGTTCCGCGGACTGTAACTCTGTCAAGATCTGCAGCCCCGCTTATTCTGCCGCTGAAAATTCTTACATCCTTTCCAGTCATACTTCCGTTTACAGTCAGATGATTGAGCGAAACCCTGTTGGCTTCGAGAGTTCCGTTGATTTCTGTCTTCTCTGTCACCTCTGTTCCGCTTAGAACTGCAGGACCGTGGACTGTAAGCGAGGAAACTGATTCCTGACCCAGATGTGCAGGTCCATAAATCAGTCTTCCCAGTTTGCTGAACGATGTGTACTCCATAGAAAATCTCCAAATATGCCGTCTGATTCAGATTCTGAATCTGTAAATAGGTGTCAATGCCTAATCGGTTTCAGAGAAAAATGCAGCGACTTAAGCTTCATAACGGTTTGACTGAAAGGCACTTGACAGATCCCTCTTTCTTCTGCAGAATAGACTTAATATGCAGTGATTGCCCATTGGAATTCAGACTTTTAGAAAAATTATAGAAGAAGACTATCTCTACGTTGACAAAACGAAGCATATCTTTTCTTTGATCGAACAGACAAGTGGGGTTTATTTTCTCTCCCGTCCGCGTCGATTTGGAAAGAGTCTCCTGCTTTCGGTTTTGGATGAGATATTTTCCGGAAATAAAGAACTTTTCAAAGGGCTTTGGATCTATACGTCTTCCTGGGAATGGAAAAAATATCCTGTGCTCAGATTCGATTTCAGCAAACAGAAGGCAGGGAACAAGGAAGAATTGACCCGTTTCATTTTCAATGAGCTGGACTTCAATGCCAAAAGAAATGAAATCAAACTTGAGTCCGTTGACTACTTTGCTCAATTTGGGGAACTCATTCATAAGCTTGGACAGAAGGGAAAAGTTGTCATTCTGATTGATGAATACGACAAGCCCATTATCGACCATCTGGAGAATACAGAACTGGCAGTTGAGATGCGGGAACTCATGAAAGGCTTTTTTACCGTGCTCAAAGGGTCTGATCCTTACATCCGTTTTCTGCTCCTTACAGGAGTGAGCAAGTTTTCACCCCTTTCATCCCCCTTTGAGGGGGACATAGGGGGCAGCAACCTGAATCATCTCGAAGACATCAGTTTTCTGGATCGTTTTTCGGATCTTATGGGAATCAATGAAGAAGAGCTGGAAAATAATTTCCGCGAATACATACAGAATTTAGCAGTAAAAGAAAAACTGGATTTTTCTGCAGCTCAGGCAAAGATCCGTGAATGGTACAACGGATACAGATTCTCTCCCAATGGAGTTTCGGTTTATAATCCTTTTTCCACACTGATTCTGCTTAAACACCAGACATTCGAGCACCATTGGTTTGAAACGGGCACACCGGAATTCTTAGTGAAACTTATATTGAAAAATGATTATAATATCATGGAAATCCCAATGCAGGCGGAAGCCTTGGAGTTTTCCACTTATGAAGTCGATGACCTGAGTCTGACGCCTCTGCTTCTGCAGACGGGGTACCTCACGATCAAGGACTATGATCCGGCGACAAAAAACTTTACTTTGGATTATCCCAACCTGGAAGTCAGGCAGGCTTTCCTGTATTATATCCTGAAAAAAATTCACAGAAAAAATATTACCACCTCTCCTGCCAACAAACTCCGCATCGCATTCCAGCAGGATGATTTGGAAGAAATCATTTTCGTGATGAGAGACATTCTAGCAAACATAGAGTACGATATTCAAATCCGTCAGGAAAAATACTACCAGACTGTTTTCTATCTCATCTTCAATCTGCTTGGGTTCTATATCCGAACCGAGGTCAAGACAAACAGAGGCCGGATCGATGCCGTAGTAGAATCCAAATCCATCTACATCTTTGAATTCAAGCTGAACGGAACCAAAGAAGAAGCACTTGCACAGATCAAATCTAATAAATATTATGAAAAATTTATTTCCAAAGGGAAAACGGTGTTTCTTGTCGGTCTGGAATTCAAGGACAAAAACGTGGGCGAATATCTGATGGAGAGACTGCAGTTCTGAATCTGTAAATAGGTGTCAATGCCTAATTTTTTCCGGGAAAAAACGAAAAAAAACTGAGATTCAGTTTTCTCAGTAACGTTCTTGCAGACAAAAATGCAATTGGAAAAATGGAAGAGCAACAGACTTGCAGTAATAAACTTGTGTGCAAGTAGCATATTGGATACATACTTTTTTTGTCTGATGCCAACTTCCGAACTGGCAGCCAGCTTCAATAGCTTGGCGAGGGGCAATCGCCCTTTAAAGCCTGTCTGGCAGTAGCTTCCTCGTTAGCGAGACTTTTACGAAGTCCCACCCCTAAAAGCGAGCGTAGCAGCGAAGCGAGCTTTAGGGGTGGGAAAAAGGGAATGTTTTGTATATTGCGACTTGACAAAGTCGCAATAGAACAAAAACAGATTTTTCGCTTTTCATAAAACACTGATAAATTTACTTTTACAGTATGAAACTATCCGTTGGAAACCTTCCTCAAAGTTTATCAGATGAAGATCTGAAGAAATTATTCGCTTCAGTTGGTTCAGTAGAGTCCGCTTCAATCAAAAGAGACAAAAAAACCGGAACTTCTTTGGGTTACGGCACAGTGGAAATGGCTGATGATCATGCCGTACAAGCCATTGAAAAGCTGAATGGTCATGAGATTGAAGGAAAGAAGATCGTTGTGGTGGATGCAGCATCCCTGCAGCAGGATTCCAAAAATAAAGGTTCTCAGAAAGCAGGTCAGGGATCTGGAGGCAATATTCACGGCTCCAAGGTCAGCGGCGGCTTCTCAGGGGGCACAGTGAGAAGATCCGGCGGAGGCGGAAGAGGGAAATAATGGCGAAATTACTGAATGAGGTTCAGTCCTCAGGGAAAAAATTCTTCTTTCAGTTCGGGGGACAAGGTGCCCCTTATCTGAAGGAAGTTACAAAACTGTATAAGGATGAGCCTCTTTTAAAGGAATACTTCGAAACAGTATTCAAATGCTTTGGAAAGCAGGAGTCCAGATTTACTAAATCGGACAAAAGATTTGAATTTGGATATGATCTGAAATCCTGGATGGAAAATCCGGATTCAGCTCCTTCGGAAGACTATCAGGCAAGAGCAAGCGTGTCAGTCGTAATGATCTTTGTGACTCAGATGGCTCATTATCATCTGTTTACTCTGAAAGGATATGATCCTGCAAAAACGGCTCCGCACACTGCAGGCACAACAGGCCACAGTCAGGGAATCATTTCTGCTTCCTTTGCTGCCCTTTCACTTTCGGGCGCGGAATTTTACAAGGCCCTTGAAAACTACATAGACTTTATGTTCTTTCTGGCATTCTATGCTCAGGGCGGATTTATGACATTCGATTATTCCAAGGAAGTCATCGAAGGAAATGCTGCGATTGGAGACAAGAACCCTGCACCTATGGTGGCTGTGATCGGTTATTCCAAGGATGAACTTGAAGAAAGAGTCGCAAAGGCAAATTCTGAACTTGGTCTTCACGGTCAGGATCAGCTCTTCATCAGTCTTTACAATACTCCTGATTCTATGATCATTTCTGCAAAGCCTGAGTCTCTTCTGAAATTCAGAAACAAGTACAAGGCAGAGATGGATGAAACAAAGAGAAAGTTTGTATATCTCAAGACATCCGCACCTTTTCACTGTCCTTTTATGGAAAGTACATGGGCGCCTTTCAAGGCGGACTTTGATGCAGGAAAATTTTCTTTTCCTTATAAAGTATCCGATTTGAAATATCCTGTATTCTCTATCTTTGACGGTCAGGATTACAGAACAAAATCTGTAGATCTTCTGGAAGTTCTGTTCAAGGATGTTGTCATCCGTCCATTGCACTGGGACAAGGCAGTCGGTGTACTTCTCACCGGTTCTGAAGTCGGTTATGCAATTGACTTCGGACCAAGTGTCGTTTCCTCAAGACTTACAGGCGGACAGCTCACACCGAAGAACATCACTACACCAGTCTACTGTGCAGCAAATCCAAAAGACCTGAAAAATCTTTTCGAGTAGTAAAAATATCTGTGAAGGATGGATAAAGTCCTTCACACAAAGTAAATTGCAGCTATGAAGACTGTTAAAGAAAAAAAACTTTCCTCCTCATATCGGCTACTGCAATTGAGTAAAACTGATGTGAATATCCTCCGCCAAATGATTCATCTTTTCGGTGAAGCATTTGAAGAACCGGAAACCTATCTTTCACAAAAAACCTCCTCTGCTTATCTGGAAGGACTTCTGCAAAAGTCACACATTATCTTTATTGCCGCTCTATATAAGGACGAAGTTGTCGGAGGCCTTGCTGCCTATATGCTCGAAAAATTTGAACAGGAAAGAAGCGAAGTCTATATTTATGATTTGGCTGTGCATTTGGAGCATAGAAGAAAGGGTATTGCGACTGCTTTGATTGACAAACTGAGAGAACTGATCAGTAATTCCAATGCCTGGGTGATTTTTGTGCAGGCAGACAAAACAGATGAGCCTGCAATTTTACTTTATGAATCACTTGGTCATCGTGAGGATGTACTTCATTTTGATATTCCTGTAAAAAAGCACACAGCAGATTCTGAATAATCAAAAGGGGAATGCTATGAGTTACGTATATTTTGGAGCAGTCGAAGCAAAATGGAATTTGGAAAGGCTTCTTCAGGAATATACAATCAGTGATGAGATTTTTCTGCTTTCAATATTCTGGATCTGAATATGATATGCAGAATGAAAAATATTGAATTAATGATCAGCCTCTTCTCTCTTCTTTATCTTATGCCTTTATTCTTTGGTGCTGTATTTGCTGATCCAGTGGCTGAATCAGAGACAGTCAGATCCAAATTCAAGGATCAGTACGATGAAATCGTCTATCTGAATTTCAGTCTGTATTCAATCAGGAAAGGCGATAAGCTTGGATTCTATGATGCTGCGTCCGATAAAATAATTGCAGATATTATCTATGATAAAAACAGTTTTTCGACAGGTTTTGCTGAGACGGAAAGGAAGGGCTATTATCTGGCTGAGGTCTGCAGAAACAGCAAATGTGGACTGATCGACAGCAAAGGGAAAGAACTGACAGAATTTAAATATGATCATATAGAAGTGCACAATATTCAGTATGGGTTCATTTCTGCGGATGTCGGAAAAATGCAGGCAGTTCTCAACATCAAAGGAGAGGAGACTGTCCCGCCTGTGTATGCAGAGATTTCTCCGCCTAGGAAGGATATTTCTTCCGTCACTGTGAAGAATAAAGAAGGTCTTGTCGGAATTTATGATCTCGAGAAAAAGAAAGAAACAGTCCCCTGTACGTATCAGCAGGTGGAAATTTCGGATGCGGATCATCTTTACATCGTTCAGAAGGACGGGAAGCAGGGTTTGATTTCTTCTGATAATGAAATTCTGTTGAAAAATAAATATGATGAGATACAGTATAAAAATTTTGGGATGTACTCAGTGCGGATCGGTGAAAAGGAAGGATTTTTCAGTTCTGCGAAAAAGAAGATGATTTCTGAGGTCAGGTTTAACAGGTACAGTTCTTTTTACGGTTTCAAGGAGACGCCTAAAAAAGGCTATTCAGTCACAGAAGTGTTCCTGAAAAGCAAGGGTGCTCTGATGGACAGTAATGGAAAAATATTGACTGATTTCAAATATGACAGAATCGACAGTCTGAACTATCGTTCCGGATATTTTTCAGCGGAGATCAAAAAGAAGCAGGGCCTTCTGAAGTATGACGGAACTGAAACGGTTCCTGCGGTTTATTCAAGTGTATCCCTTCCTTCTGAGAAGTATACATCGGTTAAAGTCCAGAGAAAAAATTTACATGGAATATTTGATCTGAAGAAGGGTGAAGAAATTATTCCCTGCGAATATTCCCGAACTGAAATTTCAGAAGATGGGAAATATATTTTTGCGGTAAAGAATAAGAAATGGGGTGTTCTTTCTCTTAAGAATGAAACAGTCCTTCCTTTTGAATATAAGGAAGTCAATAGACATCATCAGGGGATTTTTTCTGTACTGGACAAGGGCGGCTGGAAATTTGTGAACAGAAAGAATGTGCAGGTCAGCAGATATAAGTATCAGGAGATTGATTACAGATATTCGGAGCAGAATTGGAGTAAGCTGTCCTTAAATACAATTCTCGTGAAGAGAAACGGTCTGTGGGGGACTGTGGATGAGAAAGGAGAAGAGATCATTGTTCCAAAATTTGAGAAGGATTTTGTCTTTTATGAAGACCGATGCGGAACAGCAGATACGGTTATCGGCGGTCATCCTGTATTCATCAATATGAAGGGGGAAATCACTGCAGCCCAGAAGGAACCTTTTGAAAAGGTTTCCGGATTTTCCAGGGACTGCACCGCAAGAACCAAGATCAAAGGAAAATATGGTGTAATTGATAAAAATGGAAAAATCATTATTCCATTTCAGTATGACAGTCTCGGCACAGATCAGGAATACTGGTTCGGAATGGATTATTATAAATCCCTCGGTGTGCTTCCTGCAGTAATTTCTGGAAAAACAGGTTTTCTGAATTCAGAGGGGACAATAATCATTCCGGCTGAATATGAAAGTTTCGGATTCTTAAGTTATGCCGACGAGATCAGTTCCTTTTATCTTTCTCCCGGAGTCCGTTACGGAATTCTGCCAGTCAAGAAGAAAGGCAAATGGGGACTCATCAGTCTGAAGAATGAAGTGATTCTTCCTTTTGAATATGATGAAATTCACTGGCCGGAAACTGAACTTGGACGTATTGTCGGCAAAAAGGGAAAATTCATTTTCAATTACAGAACAAGGAAGCTAGGAAAAACATCCGAAGCTGAGTGATTCAGCCTGGGTATTCGAATTCTCTTTCATCCCAGTTTCTGTAATCATTCCATTCGTATCTGCATTTCAGGCATTGATTTTTAATTATTTTCAGATAGTAGACAGTAGAATTGATTCCGTCCGGCCAATTGTGCAGACCGACTATCTGATTTCCGTTTTCAGAATGACTGATTTTATGGAAATTGCAGACGGGGCAGGGATTTTTTGCATTATCAGTGACTGTTTCTTCCGGAGGACTCTGATAGTAGTTTATTCTTTCATAAAAAATCTTACGATAGTCCAGATCAATCGTAAGCTGATCGGTTACGGAACTGTAAAACTGCGCCATTTTTTTGGGAGTTTCAATCTGTGACAGTCCTAATCCTTTAAAATAATACAGTCTGGGATTTTTGGGATCGGAGTCTATCAGTTTATCCATCTGCTCCAGATAAAAGGAAAGTTCAGAGGATGCTTTTTCTGTTTCACCCTGCTTGCTGTAAATTCCGGATCTGTACAGATGAATGAGAACATTCGGTGAAATGGAATAACTTTTGTCCAGATAATTATATGCATTTTTATAATCCTGAAGATTAGAATGCACGATTGCCATTCGGATGCAGCTTTCGGATTTCTGCCAGAGTTCCTGTGAACTGTTCAGTACATACTCATAGTATTGAAGAGCCATACTGAAGTTCCGTTTGTCTTCGAGAAGGTTCCCTGTCTGAAGGCAGTATTTGGACAGAACGGCAGGATTGTTTTTATGGTAATCCAGAAGATAACGCAGATTCTCATTCAGTTTATTCCGGAGGTCATTGAAGCTGGAGAATATTTTTACAAACCGTCCGTAATAGAGTCGCTTTTCATACCAGAATTCGTTCTGGGCAATGAATAAGGAGTACAGTAGGTCATTCAGTGCCTCAACTGCAGGAAGAAAATCCTTTTTTTTCTCCACGGCTCTCTGCAGTATCGGATACGCTTCGACCAGATCCTTTTTGCGGATCAGAAATTTTGCGTATTCATAGAGTATTTCCAGATCATAGGGTCTGATTTTCAGCAGATCACTGAATCCCTCGCCGGCCATGGACGGGACGTGTTCCATAAAGTAAATGGCTCTTCTTCTTAAGAAATCGGACTCATACCCTTTAGGATATCTTGTCTCGACCCATTCCTCCCATGTGTCTTCCGCATGACCGCATTTCTCGCAGATTTTTTTTGTCTTTTTTTTGACGTTGTTTTTAGTTATAAATTCATTACTGCTCTCAAGCGGGAATCGGACAGCATTGTAGTATTCAATACGGACTGATTCTGCAGAACTGCAGGAACTGCAGTTCTCCTTTTTTTTGTCAATAAACCAGAGTGTATCCATAGGTCAATTATTTGGGTTCAATTATGATATGAAAGAATGAAATTGCAAGCTTTAACCGGATTTCAGGGCAATTCCTTTCTTCCGTCCGAATACTTTGCGAATCTTTCCGTATTCCCGTGAACCGGTTCCGGGGAGTTCCATGGCCATCCTCCAAACTCAGTTCTGAGATAGTCATCGTATGCTTCCTGAATTTCCTTTTTCGTATTCATTACAAATGGCCCATAGTGAACGATCGGTTCATTGATAGGTCTTCCCTGCAGCAGAAGGATTCTGGATTTTTCTTTCCCGTTTCTGATTTCTGCATCCGTATCAGAGACCAGATCCGCAGAGTGATAAAAGGGAATTTCTGTATCATTAATAAATATAGAATTTCCATGAAAAAAATATACTGTTCTGCTGATGCCTGCTTCTATTGCAGGGATTTCGAATATGGATTCCGGTTCCATTTCCAGTATCCATACCGCTACATAATTTTCAGGATCCGCTGCCCATGAGTCCGGCGGAGGAGATATCGGTTCATAACTTCCCAGTCCGCCTGCGATCAGTTCAACGTGAGTTTTTTTTCCTTTGCTGTCCATATGACTGTATTTTGGAATTTTTTCCGACCAGAGCATTTTGAAGAAAGGTTCTGAGAATTTCTTTGCAGCTGGTAAATTGAGCCAGATCTGAAAAAGTTCCATCGTATTGTCATTGCCTCTGTTCAGAAGAGGAAACATTTCCGAATGCTGAACTCCCTTTCCTGCGGTCATCCACTGAGTGTCTCCCATTCCGTATCTTCCGGAGGCTCCGAGAGAATCTGAATGATCCACGTAACCTTTCTGAACCACAGTGACTGTCTCGAATCCTCTGTGAGGATGATGAGGAAAGCCGGGAACCCTTTCTCCATGATACATTCTCCATCCATCCTTCGGTTCAAAATCCTGTCCGATATTTCTTCCTTTGAAATGTGATCTGTCCGGCCCAAGATCAGAGTTTCCTTTTGGAAAAAAATCTTCATGGTGAACGCAGAATAGGAAAGGGTTTTTGGTTCCCCATTGAAATCCGAGTTTCTGGATGGAAATGATATTGCTGATTTTCATAGTAATGGCAGATTCAAAAAAACACCGATCCTCTGCAATGAAAAATGCTACTGCATCCCGCATTTGAAATTCCTTTTATCCTTCTAATATGCGGAAGAACAGGATAATATGCAATTTCTGCTTGAAAAGAATGGAATTATTCGTCAAATAAACAGTTATGTTCAGGAAACTGCTTCTGCTTACAATTCTGCTGTCTGGTGTATCCTGCGTTTCCAAAAAGGGGATGAAATTCCAGACTCTTTTCAGTCTTGTATCATCAGACTGTAATCTTTCCGATTTGAAAATCAGTGCCGGGAGCTTAAAGGAGACATTTTCCCCGACCCTCACTTCATACACCGCTTCCGTCGCCAATTCAGTAAGTTCAACCACTGTGACAGCCACTGCTTCCAATTCCTCCTCATCGATTACAGTCAACGGAACAGCAGTCAGCTCCGGGACTGCTTCAGGCAGCTTGAGTCTTGCAGAAGGTTCAAATACAGTCACGGTAAAAGTGACAGCACAGGACGGCAGCTCAAAGACATATACGGTCATAATAGTAAGAGCTACAAATATAAGTACGCTTAGTTCTTTGACTCTGAGCAGCGTAACTCTGTATCCTGCATTTTCTTCTTCCGTCACGTCTTACACAGCATCCGTTCAGTTTTCAGTTTCCTCATTGACTGTCACTCCGACAGCATCTGATGCAAATGCCGCAGTTACAGTAAACGGAACAGTGACTGCTTCAGGATCTGCCTCCTCTTCGGTAAGTCTCAGCACAGGAACAAATACAATTACGGTGACTGTGACTGCATCTGACTCTGTGACTGTAACGACTTATACAGTCACTGTTTACAGGATGGCAAATAATGTTTACAGATTCTTTATTTCATCTGCTCAGTATGACGGAGATTTAGGCGGCACGACTGGAGCCGATTCCAAATGCAATTCTGATTCCAATAAGCCTGGTGACGGAAGCACATACAAGGCGTTCATCGGCACGGTTGGAAGATACGCCTGCGGCACAACAAGCAACTGCACAAATCCTTCTGAAAATTCAGACTGGGTATTGAAATCCAACAAGAGTTATGTCCGTGCGACTGACAATGTCTCACTTTTTACAACCAATGCAGCCGGGATTTTTCTGTCTGCAGGGACAATGTCCAATTCATTTGAATCGGGAGCACAGAAGGCGTATTGGGCAGGTTTTTCGAGTGTGGGTATCTGGAATTATTCCACTACAAACTGTTCGGACTGGACGAACAATTCATCAGGCTCGCAGGGACGATTGGGACTCAGTGATTCTACTGGCTACTTCAATGCAGTCCGTGACAACACCACATCCCCTAACTGCGATACAAAACAGTATCTTCTCTGCGTGGAGCAGTAAAAACCTTCCTTGACTCTCATCTGCCTTCGTCTGAACTGGAATCAGTATGATAGACAGATATTCCAACCCTGAGATTGCAGCGATCTGGAGTCTCGAAAACAAATTTGAGATATGGAAGGATATTGAAATCCTTGCCTGTGAAGTCAGAATGAACAGAGGAGAAATTCCTAAAGAGGACTTCGAGGAAATCAAAGCAAAGGCAAAGTTTGATGTTCCTGGAATTTTGGAACTGGAAAAAACTCTTCAGCATGATGTGATTGCATTTCTTACGAATATGGGAAATTATATCGGACCTGCTTCAAGACATGTACACTACGGTCTCACTTCTTCCGATATCGGCGACACTGCTCTCTGCGTGCAGATGTCTCAGGCGATTGATCTGATTCTGAAAAGACTCGATGAACTCATTTTATCAGTAAAGGAAAAGGCAGAAGAGCACAAGATGACTCCGTGCATCGGACGTTCTCACGGAATTCATGCAGAACCGATGACACTTGGACTCAAGTTTGCACTGTTTTATGAGGAACTGAAAAGAAACAGAGAAAGAATGCTTCTCGCAAAAAAGGAAATCTCAGTCGGTAAATTTTCAGGTGCAGTCGGTACTTTTTCCAATATTGATCCTGAGATAGAAGAGTTTGTATGCAGAAGACTCGGACTTGAACCGGATCCGATCACGACTCAGGTCATCACAAGAGACCGACATGCATTTTATGCAAGCGTGCTCGGGATCTGTGCCGGAACTCTCGACAGATTTGCCACTGAGGTGCGTCTTCTGCAGAAGACAGAAGGAAGAGAAGTGGAGGAGCCTTTCGGAAAAGGTCAGAAGGGATCTTCAGCCATGCCTCACAAGAGAAATCCAGTCATCTGCGAAAGGATATCCGGTATCTCAAGAGTGATACGTTCTAATGCACTTGTCGCAACTCAGAATATGCCTCTCTGGCATGAAAGAGACATTTCCCATTCTTCAGCAGAAAGAATCATTCTGCCTGATTCCACGATTGCTCTGGAATATATTCTCGAAAGAATGAACTATGTGGTGAAAAATATGCATATTTATCCTGAGGCCTCGCTTCGGGTGATGGATGTGACTAGAGGACTTTTTTACTCTCAGAAGGCGATGCTTCAGCTCATAGAGAAGGGCGGTTTCACAAGAGAGAAGTCGTATGCAATCATTCAGAAACATGCAATGGATGTCTGGGCGGACATTCACACAAGCCTCAAGGAAAAACTTCTGAATGATACTGAGGTTTCTTCTGTAATGAAAAAAGAGGACATTGACGATATTTTTCAGGTAGAGCCTTATCTGAAAAGAGTGGATTTTGTTTATAAAAGGCTTGGACTGAAATAATGAAAAAAATACTGATTGTATTCTTTATCGCTGAACTTGTATGGAAGCTTTTTCTGAAATATCTGAATTACGAAGGAGATTCTTCTCCGGAAACAAGAGTCAGAATATTGAAATTTTTCACTGAGGCCGACATCACAGTCGGTCAGGAATATTCCAGAAGCGGTTTTTTTGCAGGACTTGGATCATTTGCAGTCAAGAACGTTCTGATGTTTTTTCTGGCATTTTCGCCTCTTTCGACGAGGCTTGAGGACATAACAAAGAAATGGAGCAGAGACAGGGAATGGCTGACAAATACTCTGTTTGTTCTGACAGCTTACACTGTTCTGACAGTTCTTTTTCTTCCTCTGGACTTCTATTTTTCCTATATGCTCGAACATAAATTCGGATTTTCGAATATGACTGTAGGTGCATGGTTTTTCAGAGAATTGAAGAATTTTCTTCTGGGTGCAGTTTTTATGACGATTGCTGTTCTTCCTTCTCTCTGGATCATCAGACGGTTTCAGTTTTACTGGATATTCATTGTGCCTACTGCAGGAATTGTATTCGGGCTTTTTATGAGTGTTCTCTACCCTGTGCTGATTCTTCCTATCTACTATGATGTGGAAAAAATTCAGGAAGGGCCTCTCAAGACAAAAATTATGAAACTGGCAGAATCCTCAAAGATCCCTGTGTCCGAAATATTTATGATCAAGGAAAGTGAGTATTCCAATCATACAAATGCATTTTTTGTAGGCTTCGGAGATAATAAGAAAATCTATCTTTATGACACACTGATTAAGAAGAACACCGAGGAAGAAACAATTTCCGTTCTGGCACATGAGATAGGCCACTGGAAATACAATCACCAGATCAAGGGAATTGTATATGAATTTATATTCTCGCTTATTGAATTCGGGATACTCTATTTCTGTCTGAAAAAACTGAAGGAACAAACAGAACTGATCAGGGAGTTTCATTCTGTGTCTGCTCTTCCAATGTTCATTCTGGTCTTCGGTCTTGTGTCGACAGTCGTGTCTCCTCTCAATTCCTGGATATCGAGATCAATGGAAGCTGAGGCAGACTATGAGGCACTTGTACTGACCGATGATCCGGAGTCTTTCATCAATTCAGAAATCAGACTGGCAAAGGACAATAAGTCCAGACTTGATTCCCATCCTCTTCCGTCCTTTGTCTATGACAGTCATCCTGAAACGATAGACAGAATAGAAATGGCAGTGAAATACAGAGAGAGAAAGAAGTAAGGTGAGTGTTACTATAAGCACAGGAAAAAGCAGGGATTTTTAGCCAACTTCCAAGCCGGCGAGGGACGCAGTCCCTTAGCGGCTTCCACGCTAGCGAAACCGCCGGTAGGCGTGAAACGTGGGTTAAAAGTAACTACGAAGCCGCTAGGCTGAGTAGTCGCTAAGAACGCAGGCGTTCATTCTAAAGGAAGAAACTGACTTCTAAGGAAGTTGTTTCTTAGAAGTTACAGGTGAGTTATATAAATTGATGGAACATATTGAAACAGTACTTGTCAGTCTGCTCTTTATCTGTCTCCTTTTTCCAAGATGCTGATGAAACGTCTCCAGGTTCTGGTAAAAGAAAACCCGAATACAAATGCCGGTTCTCTTGCTCAGAAAGCAGGTAGGGAAATCGTTATCAGGTTCGGTCTGTTTAAACCTTCCGGAAAAAATTTGCGATCGGAAATCAGGGAATCAGACTATCCCGAACTGGATGCAGTTGTCATTGAACTGGAAAATCCGACAAGCCCCGCATCCAAAATGTTTCTCGCAATCCTTGCCAGCTTTTCTCAGTTAGGCAACAAGTTCAAGAAAGGTTCTGAGCTGAGTTTTGAAGATATGGATGCAATCATGGATATTTTTGCATCGGATATGTCCGATGGTAAATTTGACGGGAAAGATCCGTCCGGTGCAAGTCTTGTTTTGCCCGGAGGCGCACCTCTCGGAGAAAACGCACTTACAAATGTAATCCTTCCTGCACTGCAGCAGTACATTGCGGACGGAGGAAAAATTGGTGTCGGTTCAAGTCCAGTATCGGTTGCAATTGCAGATTTAGGGACAGTGAGTTTTCAGGACAGTGCAGTCATTGCGAGTGCAGTTGTTCCGACAGCGTCTGCTCCCGCTTCACTTGTATACCCTCAGTCCAGTTATTCTGTTCCTGTAAACGTTCCACTTGCAGGCATAACGCCTACATTCTCAGGAACTGTGACCAACTGTACGGTCAGTCCAAGTCTTCCCGCAGGACTTAGTCTGGATTCTTCAACCTGTTCCATTTCGGGAACTCCAACCGCATCTCAGTCTGCAGTCAGTTATACTGTGACTGCTTCCAATTCCGGCGGCTCAACGACTGCTGTCCTCAGTATTTCTACTTTTATGCAGATTATTGTTTCCTATACCGGCGGACCCTATACTTATATTGTTGGAACTCCCATCACAGCCCTTACACCTTCCATTATAAACGGGCCTGCATCGAGCTACAGCATCAGTCCGGCACTTTCACCAGGATTAAATTTTAACACAAGTACTGGCGTCATTTCCGGTACACCAAGTTCCGCAGCAGGTTCTGCAAATTATACAGTGCCTCCTTCGGTTCAAGCACAGTGACTGTCAATATCACTGTCCTCATCACTGCTCCTCCAAGCGGTTTGAATTACAGCAATACAACTTCGACCTATTACCAGAATCTGGCGATTGCAAACAATCTGGCAACCGTCACAGGAACAGGAATTACCTATTCAGTGAGTCCTGCTCTTCCTGCAGGTCTGACGCTCAATACAAGTTCCGGAACAATCTCTGGAACTCCTACAGGAACTCAGGGGGCAACTGCATACACTGTGACTGCCGCGAATGGAGGAGGTTCCACAACAAGGGTCATTACAATTACCATTTCTGTAATGCCTGCAGGATGCTCCGGTTCTTCCGTCTACAGTTATCAGATTGCTCCTGATCTTTTGCATCAGTGATCAGTCTCTGCCAAAATTCATCTTCTGATGGCAGTGCCTACATTTACGATTCGCGCTGGCGTTAAGCAGCAGCGTCAGCGATCGACCCGACGTCAATTTTTTTGCGGATGCAGAAAATTGACGAGAGGGGAGAGCGCGACCGGCGTTCCCTTCGGGAACTGTTTCCTTTTTGTCAGAGGATTTGGAACGTCGGTGACGCCAATATCCTGTTTACATTCTACGGTAAATAAATTAGCTTGAAGAATTTACCCTTAAAATAAGATATCCTTTATGAAGATAATCAGCCTCGGTGTCCATTCTGCTTTTGCCACAGGGACTTACGAAGAGACCTTGAACGCAGCTAAACTGCAGGATTTTCTGAAGACCGTAGAACATAAGCCGGATGCAGAGTTCCGTAACGACATTCAGGAGTACATCAATTCGCAGAAAGAAATCAGCTACAGACCAAAATGGCAGGCAAATTTTCTGATCGAATTTGACAGACCGAGCAAAAGAGACGGGAAACCGCCTTACAGGCTGATTGTAGACTTCGGCGGGGATGTAAGACACTCCCTGAAAGGATTCGGTCTGAATTTCAATCAGATTGACGGATACTATGTATCCCATCCTCATGCAGACCATATCGGCGGTGTGGAAGGAATTGCACTGATGACTTTCTTCAATCCTGCCTATACACAGAAAAAACTCGAATGGCTGAACGGAGAGTTCATTGCAGACAAGATTGTAGGAAAGGCTCAGGAAGGGCAGGGCAGATACAAGGTTCCCGATTTTGCCAAACCGGATCTTTTCGGACACAGGGATGTTCTTCAGGAACTCTGGCAGGCAGCAAGGCCGGGTCTCCGCACAATTCAGGGTGTCCGCGAGATATATCTCGACACTTATTTTGATGTGCATATCATGATTCCGAACCGTTCCTATATTATGGAAGACGGTGCAAAAAAATGGAGCATATACACAATGCTATCCGTGCATATAGTCGCAGGTGATGATATTATGCCTTCTTACGGTTTAATACTTGAAGCAGACAAGATGATCCTTATGCCGACCGACACTCAGTTTATGACACCTCCTCAGCTCAAGACTCATTATAAGCGTGCTGATGTTGTATACCAGGACTGCGAAACATCGCCTTTTCCTTCCGGCGTGCATCCTCATATCAATGAGCTGAAAAAACTTCCTCAGGAATACAAAGCCAAGATGCTTCTTTATCATTATGATGAACCTCCTGTCGTGGAAGAAGGCGAATTCCTCGGCACACTGAAGACCTGGGAAACAAGGGTGTACTGATAAAGATCGACCTTCTTTTAAAAGACCGGTCAGGGGTTTAATAATGATAATTCTGATTTCCGGCACCTTGCTTACTCTGGCTCTTCTGTCTCTTGTAAATTTTCTGGAAGTGAAATTCAATGCTTTCCAGGACGCGGGAATTCTGAAAAAAATTCTGATATACTCGGGAAACTCTGTTTTGGCCGGAATATTGATGGCTGTTACAGGAGCTTTGGCAGGTGCAGCAATCGGGGACGACATTGCCGGGAAGGCAGCGGTTCTCCTGTTTTTTGCAGGAATCGGGATCGGCATTCTGCTTGGGCTTATTTTTACAGGCTTCTGGCAGTATTTCGCCTGATAGGCCGGTGTGACAGATATTATATCTCAGAAGAAGAAAGACTTAAAAGCAGGACATTCAGGAAACGAAAGCATCTAATCTGATTATTGATCCGCTTTTAAAGCAATGTGCCGGGATGATAATATTCTTTTTAAATCAGTGAAATGTTCTTAGAGAGTATTATCAGAAAGACAATTTCAGCGAAAACAAGCTTGGTATCCATTCAGGATGTGTTTTCAGTGCTTTTCTTTCAGAAAAGAATGAAAATCCAAATTCCAGAAATTCAGTCTGTTCTTTTCTTCCATACTGAATTCAGCGCAGTGAAAATATCCCAGTGTGAAGTTTAAAGTTTTTTCTAATGAAATATTCATGATAAAGGAAAGTGCGGCTCTCATTGTTCCTGCGTGAGACAGAATAAGGATATTTTCCTCTTTCCTTTCGAGAAGTTCCCGCAGAAATTCAGTCACTCTGTCGGAAAGCTCCTGAAAACTTTCAGAGCCTCCGGGACGGTAATTCAGCAGATTATTTGACCATTCATTGAGGTCTTTTTTCGGCAGATCGTCCCATTTCCTGTTTTCCCATTCACCGAAGTTCAGTTCCTTGAGTCTTTCGTCCAGAATAATCCTTCTCTCCGGGAACAGTATATCAGCAGCCTTGCTGCATCTCTGGAGAGGGCTTGCAAAAATCAGATCGAACGGACAGGAGCAGACGGAGAGTTTTTCCGGTTCAGCAATTTCCAAGTCTGTCTGTCCATAGCAGAAACCTGCCGGGATTTTCGGTGCAGGATGGCGCAGTAAAAGAATCCTTTTTTTCATGATAAAATATCGCAAGCTTCCATTATTTTTTTCAGAAGTATTTCCGGATTGGATGAAATACTGTATTCCTCAAGTCTTCTTCTCTGTGATCTCAGAATACTTTCTCTGAACTCAGTATCTGTAAGCAGTTTTTCGAGGATGGAGGAAATCAGCAGATAATTTTTTTCCTTGAACAGCACTCCGCTTTTTCCCAGAGTTTCGGAGATAGCCCCTGCATCAAATGCGGCAACCGGAACATCATAGTACATCGCTTCAAGAAGCGGAACACAGAAGCCCTCGTGTTCACTCAGACAGAGAAAAACATCCGCTTCAGAATATTCACGGAATAGATCTTCCTGAGAGGCAAATTCCAGAAGTCTGACATGATCTGAAAGTGAATAAGAGGTTATCAGATAATCCAGTTCATGCCTGTAGAGTATGGACTCTCTGGAAGTAAATCCTACCAGTCTGAATTCAAAGGGTATATCCGTATATTTTCTGAAAATTTGGGCGGCCTTCAGCAGGTCTGTCTGTTTTTTATTTGGAGCAATCCTTCCCACGAACAGAATTCTCTTTTTTTCTTCTGTATTTTTTCCTAATTTTTTATAATTATAAAAATTCATCGTAAACGGGAAAACTTCTGAATTGCTGAATCCTGCATCAGTCAGATCCTTTCTGTTGAATTCAGACACAGCAAACGATTTTTTGAAAATATCCTTGAACTGATGGAGTTCCTGTCTGCCTCTTTTCAGATAACCGGCAAGTCTGTAGTCATAAGGTTCAAAGAAACTGTGAGGTGTGACATTATGATAAATCATAAATTTCGGGATGGAGCTGTCCATATTCAGTATGAAATCAGAAACTCCGGAATGAATGGAATGGTGATAGATGACTGCAGTTTCTCTGTCTTTTTTCCAGGATTTATATTTTCTTGCACCTGCAGACGATCTGGCATTGGTTCCGATATTTTCTGAATATATCTCGCCTTTGATTCCTTTCGATTCAAAGAAATTTTTCAGATACAGCATTTCATTGCTGATGGCGTCACCTGGATTGAACCCTGCAGAAAACTGATCTATTCTGATTTTATTCATCTTCCAGTCCAAGTCTCCACAGTGCTGTTCCGTGCAAATGATATTTCTGAGCGAGGCTGGAAAGTTTTTCTCTCAGTTCCCTGTCAGAAAACAGAGTGAGGGTTCTTTTCCCATTTTTTGAATGTATGATTTCAATACACCCGGAAGGGTCTCTCTTCCATTTTCTTTCCTTCATCATTTTTTTCCCCTGTTCTGCAGAGATGACAGATGTTTTTCCAGACCAACTGTATCCGTATGCAGGGATTCCCAGACGGACTTTCTTTGCTTCAAATTTCTCCAAGGCGCTCTTGATATTTTTTTCTGCCCAATGAGGATCAGTGACACATCCTGCTTCTGTTCTGCTGTCGTGCAGGTCATATGCCATAATGATAATTTCATCCAGACTGTCTTTCAGTGAATTCAGATTATGCAGGCCGGCAGGCCTGAACGACACTTCCGGGAATACAGCCATACTGATATGAAGTCTGTTTTTTCGGAATGCTGCAGACACTTCCTTTACAAATTCTGAAACAGAATCAGAATAGGATGCGGGGATATTTTCTATATCCAGATGAATGCCGTCATATTCTTTTTCCTGAACCGATCTCAGAATATTTTCAGATGATCTATGAAACAGTTCTTTCTTATTCAGAAACAGTCTTGCCTCATTTGATGATTTGAAAGTCAGAAGAGGGTAAAGGAGGTATTTTTTATTCGGGAAAAGTTGATTCAGCCTGTTTCTTATTTTTTCGGAGGGAATTGAACTCTGAATTTTACCGTGCTTGTCCAGATACGTTCCTGTAAAAGAAAGTATTGTATAGGGTGAGAGTTTTTTCCTGAGTACACTTTCTTCTGTTTCCATCAGATAATTCGGCAGGAGGTATGCCCATCTGCTTTCAGACGCGAAAATTCCGCAGGATATAAATAGACATACAGTAAAGAAAAATATATAAAAATCAGAAAACAGTCTTGACACCGAAGACAAGCCCCTTCGTTTTTTCGAGAATCGTTGCCTCGGCAAAAAGCTGCACCTTCCATACATCCGCACTGATTCCGAAGACTGCAAACCCCATTGTGGATTTGTCCTTTCTGTAGTTTATAATGTTCACGTCCAAATATCCTTCTTTGTTCAGGATCTCTTTTAATGTTGTCGCGAGAGAGGGATATAATAGGGATGCGGCGGCAGTCTGCGACGGGTCGGCAGAAAGTCTGAGAACCCCTCCTCTGTGAAAACGCAGATAAGAGTCAGCGGAATTTGCATTGATTCCGACTCCCCCAAAAAGAGTCAGAAACTGAAAAAACTTTGCTCCTGTCCGTACATCTGCTGGAAATGATTTTATATTTACATCATAATTAAATTCTGAATTTGCCACCCATGAGCCTGCAAAAGGACCAATGATGAAGGTGCTGTTTGCATTTGATGTTTCATTTATGCCTACACTGAATCTTTGAATATTTGCACCTATTCCTGCAGTGACTCCCATAAAACGGAAAAGTTTTGTTCCCTGTTTCGGCATCATTGCCTGATATCTGACTGAAGCACCGTACTGAGTCAGACTGAATGAACCTGTCAGTCCTATTCCTTCGGGAACATATCCTTTGAAGTCTTTGACACCGAACTTCATATTCATCCCATGAAGAAAAATATGAAACCTGTTCAGAATATTTTCTGCACTCGGTTCTTTTTTTTCACTCTCTTCGTTTTCATCGTCATCATCTTCGGATTCTTCCTCGGCAGGATCTTTTTTTCGGACAGTTTTTTCAAAAGGCCCCTTTCTCAAAAGCCATCCTAAATTAAAGCCTGCGGTGAGGGTGGGAGAAAGAGAAACTCCTGCACTGGGAAGTTTCAGAATACCAATGTCTCTGTAGGCTACTGTCAGTGTTTCTTTTGTTCTGTAAGCAGATGAGACGCCTACGCCCAGCTGAAAGCGGTTGACTATTCCCAGTCCGATCATGGAATTGCCCATATTTGCTGCAGTGCCTGCCTCATTCATTGAATCCATCGTCTTGTCCAGATACTGATTTCGGAGCTGTTCCGGGAACTCATTTAACTGCTGCCTCAGTGACCCGGGGAGGGCATCGCAGACGGCTCCTGTACAGGCTGTCTGTGAGTATATATTCGATGTAAACAGAAACAGCAGCAGTACTGCAAATATGGACATAGTATATATGACGCTAAGACGCCGGATTTTTTGGTCAAATCAAATAAGAAATTCAACGTGCACAAAAAACCTGAATCATAATCTGCTTGAACTTTAGGAATAATGGTCAAAGATGACGATAGTCTTCAGGTCATAAATCATTTTTTGTAAACACTGATACAGCAAAAATATCAGGTTCTTTGGAAAAAGAATCTGCGGTAATAAAGGAAAATTATATGGAAAATATTGAAGAGATTCCTTCGGCAAGGCGGTATTTGAACTCTCGCTTTGGACGGTTTTTTAAAATTAGTCTGATGAATGTTTCAGTCAGGTCTGTCTTCAGATTTATTTCTGTATTCCTCCTTCCGGTCTGTATGTTTTTTTCCGGCGGTCTGTCTGCAGATACAGTTGTGCTGAAATCGGGAAAGGCACTGGACGGGAAGGTTGTTTCTCAGACTGCTGATACACTTACATTTACTGCTGCTGGAAGTCCTAAAAAACAGATTTACCCCAAAAGAGAAATATTCCGGATTTTATACAATCCGACTAAGGAACAGAAGGCTAAGATTATCAATGAGGCTCTTCTTTTCCGCAAAAGGGAAATTGCCAAAGAGAAGGATCCAAAGGCAGCAGACGATGAATTCATTAAACTCGAAGAAGAAAGAATTAAGCAGCTCGAAGACAGTCTCACTTCGCTTCAGGTAAAAAAGGAAGAGCAGGCAGAGGAAGTAGAAGTGCGTCTGGAAAGAAGAATTGCACAGCTTGAGGAAAGAATCAAGGATGCGGAATATTTTCTGGAGCTGAATACAGACTGGAAGGACTATTACGGAATAAAAAGAAACAAATGGGATATTGTCTGGAGATCGGCACTGATTCCCGGCTGGGGACACAGTTATGCAAAAAATAATTTTATAGGAAATGTCTATTTCACAACTTTCTTTTTCAGCACAATTGCATATCTTGCTGCGGGGTCAGCACAGAGAACTGCAGAAAGCACATTGACTACAAAGACGACTGATCTTTTTCTGATCAGGCCTCTTTTGTACAGTGCGGTTCTTTCTCAGACAACATCCACAGGTGTTTCGACCTTTTCCTCGACTCAAGTCAGTCTGATCAATACATACAATGATTATCAAAAGCTCAACGATTACAGAAAATTGAAAAATGCAGTTCATTCTGCTGAAACAAATCAGAAAACGGCCTTAAATCTTGTAGCAGGGATTTATCTGATTCAGCTTGTTCATGCCTATTTTACCGGAAAAACCTGGGCATCCAGAGAGATTATTCCAGAGGCTAAATCCGGCTGGAATTTTCAGTATCTTCCTCAGTTTAATCCAATGGCTATGGCAAATAACGGTTTTCAGGCGGAGCTGAGATATTTCTGGAGTTTCTGATACTCAGTGAGTTTTTCTCTGCACCGAGATTAAGGTAATATCATCCTGCTGAGGGGCTGTTTCTAAAAAGACAAATACTCTGCGTATGATATTATCTAAAAAATCAGATGCCGGCAGCTTCTTCAGTTCATCAGCAATTGCGAAAAATTTGTCCTCACCGAATTCCTTATTATCAGGGTTGATCATCTCATAAATACCGTCTGAAAAGAGACAGACTCTGTCTGCAGGGCCGAATTCTTCCTCTCTGGTTCCATATTCTACATTTTCCAATACGCCTATGATCTTGCCTGTGCTTTTCAGTCGAATCTGCCTGTCTGAATGGAAAAGAATCTGATCAGGATGGCCTGCTGAAGAGTAGGAAATGACTCCTTCTTTCAGATCAATATCCAGAACAAAGCAGGAAAAAAATGAATTCAAATGAGAATACCGTCTGAAATACCGTGTATTTAAAATTGTGAGAATTCTCCCAGGGGGAAGTATATAATCTTTAATGCTCAAATATTCTGAGTGAATGGACATTGTCATCAGAGCTGCCTGAACTCCGTGCCCTGTTGCATCTGCCAGGAAAAATCGGATTGTATCATTTCTGAGTCTGTGTACATCATAAATATCTCCGCCGACCTCACTCAAAGGCAGGTATCTGACGGAAATATCCAGCTCTTTATCCTGATCCAGATTTTGGGGAAGAAGGTTTTTCTGAATGCTCTTTGCTGTGTTCAGATCAGAGTGAATGATCTCTAAGTATCTGACAAGTTCTGCATTTTTCTGGTTTACTTCATGCTCGAGTTTTTTTGTTTCCGTGATATCAGTGGATATCCCGTACATCCCGGTAATTGTCCCGTTTTCATCCCGGCGAGGTTTTTTGACAGTCCAGTAGTATTTGATTTCTCCCGTTTTTGTAACATGATTTTTTTCTTCCTTCTCAATTGTCTGTCCCTGTTCCATTACAAGTCTGTCGTTTACACGCAGGTCATCCGATATTTCGAGTGAAAAAAATTTACTGTCGTCAAAACCTATGATTTCTTCGAGAGGTGCATCAAAAAGTTCTTTCACAAGTCTGTTTACGAAGATGTACCTCCCTTCCAGATCCTTGATATAGATATATGCGCCAATATTGTCCAGAGTAGTCTGGAGCACTGTCACCATATTTTTCAGAGAAATCAGTTCATTCATAAAGTCGTACATAGAGATACCTTTGGAAAAGAACAGAATATAAGCGTTCGAACAATCAGTAAAGAAAAAAATGGACAGCCGCAAAAAAGCAAAAAATGCAGTTAAGGTGAAAAGTTGAAAATAAAAATGAGGTTTGGTGCAGAAAAAAGACAGTGTACAGCAAGATGAATAAACTGATTCAAAATACACTCCATTTTTTTCTTCCGCTGAAATGCAGAATCTGCGGTGACAAAGACAGGCTGAGCTTCCTTGCGGGAATCTGCAGAAACTGCTGCAAAGGTAAAATTACTGGAAAAAAGAGAAACGGACTCTGCAGTATCTGTGCAGGAATTCTTTCCGATGGAAACTGTGAGTTCTGCCAGAGCAGAAATGTATTCTTTGAGAAACTCGAATACATTGCAGAAAAGGGAGAATTTGAATCGGATCTGATTCGGAAACTCAAATTTTACTCATCCCCGGAAATTGGGAATCTTTTCAAGTCAAGACTGGGAGCTGTTTCGAGGAAACTGGGATCAGTATCCTCCGAATGGAGTATCTGTTATGTTCCGTCTTCTGCAAAAACAAAAAGAGAAAGACCGTATTTCAGTTTCGGGCCAGTCCTGAATTCTCTTCAGAAAAAGATGGGTGCAAAAACTCTTCCTGCTCTGGAGAAAAAATCAAAGGAACTTCAGTCCGGAAAAAGATACAGGGACCGCTTTCTCCATGCCAGATTTTCAATGCAGATCCGAAAGAAGTTCAGAAATTCTGTTTCCGGGAATATCATACTGATTGATGATGTGTTTACTACAGGAGCTACATTGAATGAGGCAGCCAGAATCTTAATGGAAAACGGTGCAGAAAAAATATACTGTATTGTGTTGCTGAAAAGTTTTATGGAGGATACGTAATCCTCAAAATACATTCTTATCCGACGGAAATGAACTGTCTTTTACTTCAAATGAATACTGATTCAGTGCATTCATAATCACTGAATTCAGATCTGCATATTTTTTGAGAAACTTTGGGTTAAAAGCAGAGTTCATTCCCAGAAGATCATAAATTACGAGTACCTGGCCGGAAACATATCTGCCTGCTCCGATTCCGATGATTGGAACATCCACTGATTCAGCCACTTTTCTTCCCAGTTCTTCAGGAACCATTTCCAGAACAATAGAGAAGACACCTGCTTCCTGAAGTTTTTCTGCTGACTCAATGATCCTGTCTGCATCCGATTCTGTTTTGCCCTGAACCTTGAATCCTCCGAGAGTATGCACTGACTGGGGAGTCAGTCCAAGATGACCCTGTACTGGAATTCCGGCTTCCGTAATTTCCTGAATGATCTGCAGAGTTTTTTCGGAGGCTCCTTCCAGTTTGACCGCATCTGCGTCAGTCTCTTTCATAATTCGACCGACGTTCTGAAGCCCTGATTCCACAGAGACCTGGTAGCTCAGGAAAGGCAGATCCGAAATAATATATTTGTCGGGTGCGCCTTTTCTGACAGCCTTAGTGTGATAAATGATTTCATCTAATGTGACGGGAAGTGTTGAACGCTGTCCCTGAATTACCATTCCAAGAGAATCTCCGACTAAAATTGCATCAACAGAACTTTTCTGCACAATCGAGGCAAATGAAAAATCGTAACAGGTGACTACGGAAATCATTTCTCTCTTTCTGTAAAGTTCCCTGAATCTGTCTGTAATTGTAACTGCCATATCAGATCAAATCCTTTTCCATGATAGTTTCATTATAACCGTCAGTGTATCTGTATTCAACTCTGCTCATCAGCGTTTCTACCAGATATACACCGAATCCGCCTTTTCTTTCTCCCTTCAGATTTGCTTCCAGTGAAGGTTTGGGAACAGAAGACCTGTCAAACTTGACGCCTTTGTCTCTCAAAATAATGATTACTTTTTTGTCTTCAAATTTGATTCCGCATTCAAATGTCGGATTCTTGGTAGGACTGTCCTTGTAGGAATGCATAATGATGTTTGTGGCCGCCTCGTCACAGCAGAGAAGAATATCTTCAATGATTGTTTCAGTCGTGATTCTTGTAACAAGCACACTTTCGATAAAGTCTCTCAGCTTGGGAATCTGAATATTTGCTGCCGGAAAAGATTTTCGGAACTGGAAATCATTATTGATCTTCAAAATGAGCACAGTGAAATCATCAAACTGGTCCTGTCCTTCTGAAAAGTTTTTTATGTCCTGGTAGACTTCTTCTATGATCTCGGTCGGATGTTTGTCCTTTCTTTTAATGATCTCATTTACAAACCTGTCCAGTCCGTATTCTTCTTCTGCTCTGTTTTTTTCCTCAACTGCTCCATCAGTGTAAAGAACGATCAGATCACCGTTTGCAGGAGTAAACTTACCCCCTGTATATTTCATTGCAGGTACAACTCCGAGAGGTGCTCCGCTGCCTTTTACCAGCTCATAAGTCCCGTCATTCTTAATCCAGATCTGATCGTTGTGTCCTGCAGAAGCAAAACTGATTTCATAGTCCGCCGGATCATAGTGTATATAAAAAAGAGTGACAAACATACCGGACTGAGAGTCTTCATAGATAAGAGTATTTGCTTCCTTGAGAAGATCGCTCGGAGGAACATTTCCCGCACGGCTCAATGTTCGGATAATCGATGAACTCATTGCCATGAAAATGGCCGCTGGAAGACTTTTTCCGGAAACGTCAGCAATCAGAAAAGAAAACTGACCGTCGTCATATTTGTGAAAGTCATAAAAATCACCGGAGACTTCTTTTGCAGGAACGGATTTTACTCCAATTTCAAAATTGGAGCCGGTAGGCAGTTTTCCAGGAAGAATATTCGTCTGAATATTTCTCGTGATTTCTATCTCCTTTTCCATTGCCTTTTTTGCGAGCATATTTTCATTTAATTTAATGTTTTCATATCCCTTCATCATCTGTGAGGAGATGGTAAGAAGGAGACGGATCATTGCCTGATCGTACTCACTTTTCATGGTATATGATGTAATGGAAATTGCTCCAAAGGGTTTTCCTGTGCCGTCGTTGATTGGAAGAATGAGAAATGCGCCGGAAAGAAATTCTCTGTCCACTCCGCTTTTCAGAACTGCAGAGGATTCATTGATCAGTCTGTTTTCATGAATAGACTTTACAATCAGCGACTGACTGTCTGAAATCAGTTTCGAATTTTCCAGCTTATTGCTTCTGAGAGAAATGCATTCAATGAACCTTTTTGCAGGATCTTCCAGAAAAATGGCTGTGATATCCGATTTAAGTTCACGCGCAATGATGTGCAGAGATTTTTTCAGAAGATCAGTCACATTCTGTGATTCTGTAACTGCAAGCCCAAGTTCAAACAGACCTGCAAGTTCACTCACTCTTTTTTCCAGATTCAGATTTGTGATTTCCAGATCTTCGAGCAGTCTTGTTTTCTGGATTGCAAGTGCGGCTGCACCTGAAAAACTTAAAAACAGACTGATATCGCTTGCATTGAAATTGTTTCTGTCGATTGTATTGATTGCTTCCATCACACCGATGACTTCATCGTTTGCGACCAAAGGAGCTGCAATGATGTTTCTTGTGACAAATGCGGATGCCTTGTCCACCACCTTATAGACCCTGTCGTCATTCTGAGCATCATTGATGATCATCGGCTCTCTGGTAACCGCTACAGTTCCCGCAATTCCCTTTCCCATAGGAACCCTGATTTTGGAGATCTCTTCTTCCTTTTCACCGGCTACAATATGGAAATACAGCTCATTTTTTGCCTTGTCTACCAGAAGAATAGAACAGGATTCGGTACGGAATACAGTTTTTACAGATTCCATTACTTCCAGGAGAAGCGCCTTCAGATTTTTAGGAGAGTTGATGAGTCCGGATACCCGAATAATTTCCTGGAGCAGATATTCCAGTCTGTTGTTCTTCTGATAATTTTCAGTGGAATGCAGAAGCAGCAGAAGCGAGGAGGAAAATCGAAGATAAATCTCTTCCTGCTCGGCAGCATAGGACGATTCACAGAATAAAAGAACTAGTGTTCTAGAGTAGACATCCGCAAGTTCAAAGTCTGAAATAGAAAAATTTTCAAAATGCTTCAGACCGGAAAGAATAATGACACCTACATCCAGAAACCCGTCCGGATCGCCGAGAAAACACACAATATGTGATTCTTCAATCTCTCGCCCTTCAATGATCTCTTTCTTTTTTGCAAGTCTTCCTCTTCTTTCTTTCAGTCCGAGTTCAGCCAGAAATCGAGTTTCTTCTGTATTTTGACCGACAATTGCATCCTTCAAAACACCTTCTGAGTCCAGAAGATAAAGTACCTCATTCTTTGCCCCCACCAGATTTGCGATCTCTGAGAGAATAAGTGAAAGATTGTCTTCCAGCTTTTCCAGTCTGGGAAAATAAGCGGTAGCTCCTTTTCCCTTTTTCAGAAGTGATTGAAGGCTGTCTGCTGACACTTATTTTAGATTGAGTCTTAGGGACTCTTCCCTCAGCTTTCTGTTTTGAAGCTCAAGTTCCTTGATCCGCACCAAAGCTTCCATCAGTTCTTCGCGGGAAATATTGGATACAATATCAGAGGCTTTCATTGTTTCCTGAGCATTTTTCAGTTCACTGGAAGCATATGACAGGATAGATTCATACATCTTAATGATTTCATCTGCATTTGACAGTTCCTTTTCATTGAGACGAAGCACTTTTTCGTATCCTTTTATAATGAGTTTCATTTCCTCATTTTCTTTCTTCAGCTTTTCCAGATTTTCCTGCATATCCTCTTTCCTCCAAGGAAATAATTGTATTTGACTCGACAAACCTGAGTTAAATATTCGTCTCAGGGGGACGTAGCTCAGTTGGGAGAGTGTTTGAATGGCATTCAAAAGGTCGGGGGTTCGATTCCCCTCGTCTCCATATCTTCCCTAAAAAAGCATAATTCTATATTCCCTCATGATTTCAAGCAAAATCAAACATAAAGACATCCTTGAATTTGAAACTTTTGGGGAAACCTCCGGTTCTTCCGTTGTTTTTCTAGACGATTTTTTTCAGCCCGAAAAAAGATCGACTTTTCGCTTTTTGAACGATTTTCTTGCGGAAACCTCAATGATTCACTACTTTCGAACTTGGGAAAACAAAGAATTCCTTGTACAGGATACAGAAGCCCTTCAGAAAACTCTTGAAAAAATGGAATCTCTAATTACTTCCATTCCCAAAAAAACCTGTATTATTGCCAGAGGGTATTCGGCGGCGGCGGCTCTTTTTCTGGCAAACTCCATTTCTTTCAAGCTGAACAATATTATTCTCTTAAATCCTGTCCTCCTTTTTCAGAGACAGAAGACAAAAGAGCCTCATATGCTTCATTTTACAAAATGGTTTTTTGAGGA
>JBPOJG010000232.1:0-24645 GCA_052033835.1 Spirochaetota bacterium | reverse complement strand
TCTTTATCAGATCGAACTTCTGAAGCAGAAACTGAATGCAAAAGGCATATTTGATCCGTCCAAAAAGAAACCTATACCGTCTTTTATCAGAACACTGGGAATTGCAACTGCATCAAACGGTGCCGCCGTTGAAGACATTATCAGAATTGCAAGAGAAAGATATCCTCATCTCAACATTACTGTTGCACCGTGTCTTGTTCAGGGAGAACAGGCACCATCCTCCATTGTATCTGCGATCCGTGAACTCAATGATCCCAAATGGAATGTAGATGTGATCATCGCAGGCCGGGGCGGAGGAAGTTTTGAGGATCTGATGGCATTCAATCATGAAGATGTCATTATGGCATTCTATTCCTCCGGGGTGCCGATCATTTCCGCTGTCGGTCATCAGACTGATTCTGTTCTTTCCGACTTTGCGGCAGATGCATATACCCCCACCCCTACTGCCGCTGCTGAACTTGCAGTTCCGAACATTGCAGATTATGAATTTGCAGTAGAGGATCTTGCAGGCAGACTTGTATCAGGACTCAGGAACAGGGCCGGACTTGCAAGAGAAAGATACAAGGCAGTGTCGGAAAGACATATCTTCAGTGAGGGGAAAATCATGCTTCAGGAGAGAATTCTGAAGACAGATGAGACGGTATCCAGGATATTTTTACTGGGAAGAAACTATCTTTCAAAAAAGAATTCAGACCTTCAGAAATTTGACAAACTGAAACTTCTGGTAAATGCAAGACTCGAAACACTTAAGAAAAAATATGAACTGACTGAAAACAGACTCGAAAACTTCTCTCCTCTTCTGACTTTAAAAAGAGGATATTCTGTATTGCGGAACAGCAGAAAGGAAGTCATTTCGGACAGAACAAAAGTAAGGAAAGGAGAAATCCTTGAAAGCATACTGCATAACGGCAGACTGAAACTGGAGGTATTGGATACAGAATGAGCAGACAGGAAAAACACATCAGCTTCGAAGAAGCACTTGAAGAACTCGAAAGAATTGCTGAAAAACTCGAAAGAGGTCAGCTGACTCTCGAAGAATCCATCAAAGCATATGAAAGAGGAATGGAACTGAAAAAAATCTGTTCCGAAAGACTGAAAGAGGCAGAAGGAAAAATCGAAATGCTGTCAAAAAATCCGGAAGGAAAAACGGTCAAGGAAACCTCGGGTACAGTAAAAGAGAAGAGCAAAGTCAAAGAAGAGATACTTTTCTGATGCTGCTCAGATCTGAACTCATTCTCTTAAGCGCACTTTTTCTGATTCAGTTTACTCATATACTGGACTTCGTCATCATTATGCCTCTCGGCGAAGAATTTATGAACACGTTCGGAGTGGACAACAGAGGCTTCGGCATTATTGTATCGAGTTATACTATAAGTGCAGGTTTTTTCAGTCTGATCTCCGCTTTTTTTCAGGACAGATTCGACAGAAAGAAAACTCTGATATTCTGTTATGTCGGCTTCATTGCAGGAACACTTTTCTGCGCAATTTCTCCCGACTACAGAACACTTGTGTTTTCACGAATCATGGCAGGGGCATTCGGAGGAGTACTCGGTTCATCGATTCTCGCAATCCTCGGCGACATCATTCCTTTTGAAAGAAGAGGAAAAGCATCCGGAATCCTGATGGCTTCATTTTCCCTGGCGACTATTGCAGGTGTTCCGATTGGACTCAGGCTTGCTCACAATTACGGATGGAATTCTCCGTTCCTTGCACTCTCAGGGGCATCCGCTCTGATCCTGGTGTATTCTATTTTTACTGTTCCAAGCGTCACCGAACATTTGAAAAAAAGAGTACATGTGCAGATAATCCCATATTATATGAATATCCTGAAGGAAAAAAATCATCTTGCGGCATTTACCCTGACTGCAGTGATGATGATGGCTGGATTCAGTGTGATTCCTTTTATCAGTCCATATATGCAGCTGAATCTCGGCTTTTCCAAGCTCGACCTGGAACTTGTATATTTCTGCGGGGGAGCCGCCACTTTCATCACCTCGGTTCTCATCGGTTTTGCAGCAGACAAATTCGGGAAGATGACCACATTCACTGTAATCGCTATTCTCTCCTGTATTCCACTGCTCGCAGTCACAAACCTGCCCCAGATGGAGAAATGGAAGATACTCATTGTATCCACTTCCTTCTTCGTGCTTGTATCAGGAAGGTTTGTTCCTGCGATGGCGATCATCACTTCTTCCGTGAATAAGCAGGAAAACAGAGGCGGGTTTATGAGTCTGAACACATTTACTCAGCAGGTGGCAAGCGGAATTGCTGCGACAGTTTCGAGCATTATCATCACTCAGGCAAATCCTAAAGCTCCTCTGGAAAACTATCCTTACGTGGGAATCATTGCAGTCTTCTGTTCGATTCTCTCAATACTTCTTATCAGAATGATTCGAGTATCCGATCCTGCTCATCCTAAAAAATGATATATTATCATGGGAATTCTAGATGAGTTTGTAACAGAAAATTCAGGTCTTTCTGAAAGATCTCTGATTACTTACAGAAAAGCTCTGTCTGAATTTGAGAACTGGTGCAGAAACGAGAAGATAGAAGGACTTCTCGCTGCCGATTATAAAAATCTGCTTCAGTACAGAAGCAGTCTTGTGAGTCCCAGAAGAGAACCTCCTCTCAGTTCTGCAACTGCTGCCACATATATTTCTGCGGTCAAGTCTTTCTATAAATGGATAGAGAAAACAGGGAGAGGTCCTAATCCTGCTCTTCAGCTTGAAAGGACAAAAATCGACAGAGGATTCAAAAAGGATGCTCTTGCAAAAGAACAGGTCGAGCAGCTTCTGGACGGAATACTGATTTCAGAAAAAAAGGAGTCCGAACTCATTGATCTGAACAGCTCACTCAGCTCTGAAGAAAAGACACTTCTGAAAAAAGAAGCCGGAACAAAAACTCTGAGAAACTATGCAATTGTAAATCTCATCATTCGAACCGGACTTCGAACAGTGGAAGTATCCCGTGCGAACATTGGTGACATCAGAAAAAAAGGAAATGAAATTCTCCTGTATGTGCAGGGTAAAGGCAAAAAAGAAAAAAAAGAATTTGTCATTCTGAAACCGGGAGCATTTGAACCGATCAGTCTCTATTTAAATCTCAGAAAATTCACTAAACCGGAACTTCCTCTTTTTACTTCCCTGAGCAACAGAAATGCAGAGGAAAGGCTCTCTCAGGATTATATATCCAGAATATTTAAAAAAGCATTAAGATATATCGGAATCAACGATTCGAGACTCACGGCTCATTCAGGCAGACACACAGCGGCACACTTGTACCTTGAGGCAGGCGGAAGCATCGTAAAACTGCAGGAAATGCTGAGACACGCATCTGTCGATACTACCAGATTCTATACTGCAGGAATGGAAAGACTCATAGCCCCCGCAGAAGAAGTGCTTGAGGACTATCTGGAAGATATCTGACAGTTCAATTACACTGTCTCTAGATAACCGTATAAACTGTCACAGGCTCTTCCCTGCCCTTGACCGATACAGTATCCACTTTTCTGAAGGATTCCCTGTCAGTCAGTTTTTCGAGAACCGATTCTGAAATGAGTATTTCAGTTCCGTACTGTTTGTTCAGCTGTTCAATTCGAGAAGCAAGATTTACAGTATCGCCTATGATTGTATATTCCTTTCTGATTTCAGATCCTACATTTCCTGTAACAGCCTCACCGGAATGAATTCCGATTCCGATTCTGGTTTCCGCGATTTTCCCCTCAGTACAGTGATGGTGGACGGAAGCCAGAATTTCCCTGGATGCAGAAACTGCATTAAAACAGTCCTTTCCGTCTGAGATAGGCGCACCGAACACTGCAAGAAATCCGTCTCCCAGAAACTTGTTTATGATCCCGTGATTTCTGTTTATAATTTCTATCATAAAACCGAACAGAGCATTCAGATAATTCACAACCTCAACAGGGCTTTTATCTTCTGAAAATTTAGTAAAGTTTCTTATATCAAGAAACATAATGCAGACATATCTCATCTCTGACTCCATATCCAGTTTCTGAGAAAGAAGTCTGTCTACAACTGCCGGAGAAACATGCTGACCGAATATGTCCATCAGCTGTTTTCTTTCTGCTATTCCGTTCAGTGAATTCAGAAAGGACTGCCTGATCTGTATGGAAACAAGACCGGCAAGAAGCCCTGATACTAGATAAAATATGACCCGAAGAAGGAGACTGGGTACCTCTCCGGATATCAGTTCCTTCGAATTCCAGTTGCTTTGGAAAGAAAAATATGAAATAATTACTGTATATTCAACTGCTGCAGTGAATGCAGTGAATATGCAGAGGCCGAAGCTGAGACGCATCGTGGAAAGAATGATGAAAAAATAATAGGACATAGATACAGGAGAAAGAAGTGCATCGAGGGGATCACTTCCTCCGTATATAAAATTCAGAATTACAGCAGTAGGCAGACTTGTCTCGATGAATGCATTTGCATATCGGATCAGTTCGAGAGGTTTTCTTCCTTCCCGTATGATTTTGCCGATTCCGATTCTCGCAGTCACTTCATAAAAGAGAAAGAACCCAAGGATCATATACGCTGCCGACAGATCATATTTTACATTGGGATATTTTTTCAACAGCCCCTCAGCATAGAAACTGAGCACTGTTACTGCAATAAAAATGAACACAAGCAGTGCAGCAATGAAAGTAATCCTTGTTTTCTCGCTCTTAAGAGTCTGCTTTGTGAACTGACTTTCAAAATCCTCTTCGAGTTCCTTGAATATTCGGTTGAATACTTTTTCATGAAATTTGTTCATTTTATAGGTATCCTATATCATCTAATGACCCGGATTTCCAAAAGCAAAGCGTCGCAGCCTTCGAAACTGCTGCTGCGTTCCGCCGTTCGGGCTGCTAAAGATCCAGGATAAATGTGAAGTCCTGCGGGACAGAAATCCGTTTCAGAAGACCTAAATCCCTGCCAGTGATAATACAATTTCACTTTCCGTCAACTTTTAACTGACTGTCTGAAAATTTCATTCAAAATCCGGAAAAAGTCAGTCCCATCCCTCTTCATCGAGCAGCTTCATCTGATCGAGCATTATCTTTTCGAGTCTTGCACGTTCTTCTTCAAAATTCTCAATTCCTTTGGGAACGTAAAACGGTTTGGAATAAATGATTTTCTGTCTGGCAAAAAATTTAGGAAAACGGTGTCTGTCCCAGCTCTTTGCCTCATAGTATCTGTCGAATAAGGAATAAAAGGCTACAATGGGCTGTCCTGTCATTGATGCAATCTGAACTACACCCTCCTGCAGTTTATAAAGAGGCCCCCTCGGACCGTCCGGAGTGAATATGGGAACACGTCTTTCCTTCAGTGTCTTCAGAAGGGCTCGAAACCCGCTTGCACCGCCTCTGCTTGAAGAACCTCTGACAGACTCCATTCCTATTCTCATAAATGTTTCATAAATGTATTCTCCGTCCTTGGAAAGAGAAACGAGGGGTGTCACCTTGAGTCCTCTTTTTTTCTGAAGATATTTTGAACAGTGAAGAGCCAGAGAGAGAATCTGATTGTGCCATCCTGCAAGAATGAATCCTCCCTTTGTCTGGAGCAGTTCTTCCGTCTCCGGAGGAATTCTGAGTTCCTTCAATCTGATGAATGTGTACCAGAAGCGGAGAATGATGTTTACAATATGACTGACGATGACAGGTTTCTTCAAAGTTTCCCTCCAAGGATTCTGTAATAATGATCTTTTAATGAAAACATATCAGTATGTCTTCTTTTCTTCAGTTTCCGATGAATGAACCTTCTTTTCAGACCGTCCAGTTCTCCTGCGGCCGATTTCAGACTGTACTCAGGAAGAAAATAAAGCCAGACAGGATTCTTTACAGAATTTTCCTCTTCAATATGATTGAGAAGTGAAAGAAGTCCGGATGTATAATCCACCATCTTATGATGAAGAAACTGCAGACCTGTAAACACTCTTCCTTCCGCAAGGGGGATCAGTTCCTTGAGAGAAATTTTTCTGGATTTGCATACAATATCATAAAACTCGTCTCTGATTCTGTGAATTTCAGATGAAAGAATTTTCCTTGACTCTTCTGAAAGTTTTCCATATTCAGAAAAAATGTCGCCTGCTTTCCTCGATCCTGCTCTGTCTTTAGTGATTCCCAGTTTTTCATAGAGACCTTTCAGATTCGGTCTGACCATAACTGCACCTATGGAGCCTGTGATGCACATAGGATTGGAAAAAATCTGATCGGATGCAGATGCAATAAAGTATCCTCCCGATGCAGAATAGTTCGCCTGATAAACATAAATTTTTTTAGTTTTTTTAAGTTTCAGAACCTGATCATAGATCATAGATGATGCAAATGCAGATCCGCCCCCTGAATCGATTTCCAGAACAATATACTGAATATCATCCATTTCCTGAACTTCACGGAGCAGACTTAAGACAGGACCGGATGAAATGTTTCCTTCTTTTCTTTCCGTCTCGTCTCTTTCTGAATCATTAATATCTCCTTTCAGAGGAATGACTGCAATCTTCTCCTTCGGATAACGGATAAATCTGAATCGATTCAATTTATGCCTGTATTTCAGAGAACCGTATGACAGAATTTCATACTTTTCTTCCTTGTCCTCTTCTTCATTTTCAGGGGGTTTTAAATCTTCGTAAACACAGTTGTCTCTGAAATCATCCTCAGTGATATGTTCTGCAAATTTCATTTCTTTCAGAAGACCTGCATTAATGAGCGGGGACCTGTCTTTCCAGTCATCGTCCCCTGTATTGACAGACATAGTTTCGAGGATCTGTTCATTCAGTGATTTCAGAAGAGATTCCAGGTTCTGCTTTGCTTCCTTCGAAAATCCGGTTCTCGTAAATGTTTCCGCAAAAGATTTATACTTTCCTGATGCAAAACTTTCCACTTCAATACCGGCCTTTTTCAGAGCACCTTGAAAAAAGAATGATTCGGCCGCAGGAAGAAGCCAGGTAAATTCAGCCTTGGGATGAACGTATCTTTCATCTGCAAACGACAGAAGATAAATAGCTTTATAATCACCCTTTGAGGAATAACCGCAGAGTTTCACTCCTTTGTTTTTCAGACGTTCAAAAACTTTTCCGATTTCATACATCTCCGCAAGACCGAAATCGGTTTCTTCTGCAATATAAAATAATTTTTTTATATCGGGATTTTCGGAAATCTGTCTGAGTGTGGAAAGAAACTGAAGATACGTAGGTTTTTCAGTTCTGCCTGAAACCATTTCCATAAAAAATGTCTTGTCCGATTCACGAAACTCGGAGGGAATTTCAAGCAGATATGCATTACCTGATCTGAAAGGAGCCTGAATCTGCAGGTATATATAATGCAGAAGACGAAATGGGAACAGAAGAAGACTTTTTATCCGTGCCATTCTGACATTTTTTTTCAGTATGCTTCTTAGAAAAGGTTTTTATTTATCGGGAATTACCTGAAGGAGCCGGCGTTTCACCTCGATTCGAAATGAAATCTGCAAATTCCGGAACAGCAAGAATTTCCTTGAATCCTGAATCAAGCTTCACCTTGACCCAGTAAACCTCTTTCAGACCGGCAGCCTTTGCAAAATATTCCTTTGTCTTCGGTATATTCTTTTCCTGGGAATAGGCTCTTGCAATCAGATAATTCGCAGCAGGAACCTTAGGAAGTTTTTCCAGCCAGGAAAGAGAAAGATCATATTTTTTAGTATAATGGTAAATCTTCCCCATTGCAAAAATGTACGATTTGGAATCGATTTTCGAACTTTCAGCAGCCTTCAGATACTTCATTGCAAGTCTGTATTTGTTTCTTCCGGAATAAAAAACTCCCAAATACAATATTCCTTCATGATATTTTACTGGAGCTTTTGAAATATCGGGAAACTCTTTTTTCAGAAGAGACGAAAATTGCAGAAGATTTTTGAATCCTTCTTTTCTGCTTCCAAGCTGAAGAAGAGAGACTGCCTTATGCATCATAGCTTCTGTGTTTGTTTCTTCATTTTTCAGAATTTTGTCTGCAAATCTCAGGCTCTCTTCAAAATTTCCTGTTTCATAATACAATTTCATAAGTGCTGTGAGAATCGGCTTGGTTTTTACAAGCCTGTAAGCATTCAGATATTTTTTCAGAGCCTCATCATTTCTGAAGAGTTTCTGAAGAGCCTGTCCCTCGTTCAGAGAGATATAATACAGCATCATTTTATCATCCGGTTCCGTATTTTTTGCAGAATCGGAAAACAGAGGAAGAGCCTTTTCATATTCACCGAGTCTCAGTTTGGCAATCCCTGACTTGTAAAGATAATTCTTGTTGGACGGATTCTTTTTTACGAGGCTTCCGAAAATTTTGTCTGCAAGCATGTACTCTTCTTTGTCAAGATATTCCAAGCCTTTTTCCCAGAGTTTTTCTTCATCTTTATTCTTCGGTTTTTTTTCTGTTACCGGCTTTTCTTCCGGCTCTTCTTTTTTTTTCCTTTTGGATTCCTTTACCGAAGCAGTTTCCTTTTTATGATCCCTGTCTTTTTCTTTGGAAGCAGTTTCTTTTTTATGGTCTCTGTCTTTTTCTTTGGAAGAATGTTCTTTTTTATGGTCTCTGTCTTTTTCTTTGGAAGAACTTTCCTTTTTATGATCTCTGTCTTTTTCCCGGGAAGCGGTTTCCTTTTTATTGTCCCTGTCTTTTTCTTTGGAAGCAGTTTCTTTTTTATGATCTCTGTCTTTTTCCCGGGAAGCAGTTTCTTTTTTACGGTCCCTGTCTTTTTCTTTGGATGCAGTCTCTTTTTTATTCTCTTTTGTTTCTGATTTCTTTGATTCTTTTCCATCAGACTGCTTCACACTGACATGCAGACTGCCCGGATCATGTCCCTTGTTGCCTGCGGCCCTGTCTCTCATTTTTGCCACTTCTCTGTTGGCAGGGTCTATTTTCAGATATCTGTTTGCATAATGCAGGACATAGTCCCAGGCCTGATGATAATTGTAGAATATCAGAATTTTCACAAGAGATGTCTGCTTCTGTTCTTTGGAAAGTTTCAGATCCACAGCTTTTCGGAAATACTGAATTGACTGTCTGTAATCTTTCTGAAACTCTGCAATGTAACCGAGATACATATATGCCTCTCCGTCACCCGGATTCTTTTTTGCATTTTCCCAGAAGAGTTTTGTGGCCTTCTGAAACTGCTTTTGCGAATAAGCTTTCTTTGCTTCCTTCAGAGAGTTGGCAGATATGGATAAACTTACAGTGATGAAACAGAAAATAATAACAGTCTGTCTGAAAAATGCGAGCAGTAAAACCTTCATATTTTCAGCTTTCCTGAAGGGTTTTTTTTTGAAAAGTATGATTATACTCTTTTGCGGATGCAGAATCTTCACTGAAAAGGAAATTTACGCTTTTTCAGAATTGATATATTCCGGAGAATCTCTTTCCGCTGAAAAACTTTCCAATGTTTTGGCACAGAATATCTTTGGGCAGGAAGATGCAGATGCCGCAGACATTCTTCTGGGACTGAAAAGAGAAAGAACGTTCAGTCTGTCCGGATCAGAAAGTCTGTTTTCTGAAGAAAACATACGCGAACTTAGAGAATTTCTGAAAACTGTTCCCGGATGCAGATGCAATAGGATTTACATTCAGATAAAAAAGAATGATTCTATGTTTCAAAAGACGGTCATTTACAGAACAAGACTGATTCTCGAAAAAAAAGAATCCTATCTGAGAATCAGTTTTCTCGAGACCGGACAACGGATCAATTTTGAAAACCCCTATTCTCCAAATGCCTGGCTGAAAAGATACTCAGTGAAGGAAGAATGTGCACCGATTGAAAAGAAACTGCATTTTCCTTCCGAATCCGAAAAAATTGAAATTCTGCAGGACAGTGAATTTAAATGCGGGAACAATTCCTTCCTCATCAGGAAAAGAGAAAAGAAAAAGAGTCCAAAAGAAACTCCAAAATCACTGAAGGAAAAACTGAAAGAAATTGAAAACCTGTACAATGAGGGTCTCATCAGCCCCGAAGAAAGAAATTCTCTCAGAAGAAAACTTTTGGAGAACAGGTACGGAACAGAGTAAAAGTAATTGCCTGAATAACGGGACTTCCCGCTAAAGTAAAGACAACTGCAAAAAGCAGAATTTAACAGGTCACCCGAGGGGAAACACTTGAAAAAGGCATTAATCACTGGAATCACAGGTCAGGATGGATCATATCTGACAGAATTTCTTCTGGAAAAAGGTTATGAAGTTTACGGTCTTGTGAGAAGATCCAGTCTTTTCAACAGACAGAGAATCGAACATGTTCTAGGGAATCCGAATGTCCATCTTTTGTACGGAGATCTGACTGATTCGAGCAATCTGAACAGAGTTCTGGAAAAGGTGCAGCCTGAAGAGATTTACAATCTGGCAGCGCAGTCGCATGTCGGAGTCTCATTTGAAGTCCCTGAATACACTGCAGAAGTGGATGCAGTCGGAACACTCCGGTTTCTAGATGCAATCAAGGAAACAAAAATCAAGACCAGATTCTATCAGGCTTCTACTTCGGAGCTGTACGGTCTTGTACAGGAAGTTCCTCAGACAGAAAAAACTCCTTTTTATCCCAGATCTCCCTATGCTGTGGCAAAACTTTACGGATTCTGGATAGTCGTAAACTACAGAGAAGCATTCGGGCTTCATGCTTCCAACGGGATTCTTTTCAATCATGAGTCGCCCAGAAGAGGTGAAAATTTTGTCACAAGAAAAATCACCCTCGGAGTGGCAAAATATAAAGCAGGCCTTTCCAAGACAATTCATCTAGGAAACCTGAGTGCAAGAAGAGACTGGGGATATGCTCCCGACTACGTCAGAATGATGTGGATGATGCTCCAGCAGGATAAAGCGGATGACTATGTAGTCGCTACTAACGAAATGCATACAGTAAGAGAATTTACAGAACTTTCCTTCAAAAGAGCCGGTGTGGACATTGTCTGGGAAGGCAGTGATGAAAATGAAAAAGGCATCGATAAAAAGAACGGAAATGTGATCGTAGCTGTAGATCCTAAATTTTACAGACCGACAGAGGTCGAACAGCTTCTCGGAAATCCTGCCAAGGCAAAAGAAAAACTCGGCTGGGTTCCGAATGTAAAATTCGCAGAACTAGTGGATATTATGACAGTTGCAGACTGCGGACTTTTCGGAGTGAAAATCTGAAATGAAAACTCTGAACCTCTGCGGAATATTTTTCATTATTTTTTCCGGCCTGTTCTGCAAGGGGTTCAAAGCAACCGACGAGGATACAAGTTTTGCCTCTACGGAAGAACTAGCAGCCCTCATGGCAGCCTCCACTGCAAACGGACCCTGTGCAGGTTCCGATATAAAAATGGAATACAATATCAGCTATCCTGAACAGACTTATGACGGAACAAGAGAATATTCAGTGTGTGCAAGCACTGCGGTGGAACTTCTCAGACTGAAATTTACAAAGGCTGGAACCTATAAAATCTGTCTTTCTCCCGGCACAGTGATTGTATCCTGTTCGAGCAGTGCCGTCAAAATAATCGGAACACTTAATATAAGCTTTACTGGTTTTGATGCGGGAACTGTGGACAGTTTTGACTCTTCCTGCACTTCCTACAATGTGCCTGCGAACAAGTCAGTTTCCATCAGCTCGAAGGAAACTGTGGACAGTTCTTCCTGCTCAGGCACTCAGACTAAAACAGTCTCACCAAATGCCAAAGCAGTCATTAAATTTTAATTCTTACGCATTCACTCTGAAATAGATCACGTCTCCGTCCTGAACGATGTAGTCCTTTCCTTCGAGACGGAGTTTTCCTTCTTCCTTGACTTTGGCCGGACTGCCGAGGCGGTCGACGTCTTCATACTTGATCACTTCAGCACGGATGAATGCTTTTTCAAAATCAGAGTGAATCACGGCCGCTGCCTTCGGAGCAGTGCTTCCCTGCAGAGTCGTCCAGGCTCTCACCTCAATTTCGCCCGCAGTGAGAAATGTAATCAGATCGAGAAGATGGTATGCTGCATGAATCATTCTGTTCAGACCGCTTTCTTCTTCTCCAAGTTCGTTCAGAAATTCCATCTGCTCTTCCGGTGAAAGCCCCGACAGCTCCTCTTCCACTTTTCCGGAAAGATGAATCATTTCTGCATGTTCCGACTTTGCGAATTCGGCAATTCTTTTCAGAAGAGGATTGTCCTTGTTTTTGATTTCAGTGTCTAGAATATTTGCACAGTACAGAACAGGTTTTGTAGTGATCAGATTGAATCTGTCGGAAATCTTTTTTTCATCTGCATTCAGAACTGCGAGTCTGCCCGGTTTTCCTTCCCGAAGAACATTCATGATTTTTTCCATGATTCCTGCAATCTCTGCAGATTCCTTGTTTGTCTTTGCAGTCTTCATTACTTTCTGGTGCTGCTTTTCGAGACTGTCGAGGTCTGCAAGGATCAGCTCATAGTTTACGACCTGAATATCTTCAATCGGATCAATCTTTCCGTGAACGTGAGTGATATTGTCGTCCTCAAAAGCACGCACCACATGACAGATCGCATCCACTTCCCTGATATGCGATAGAAATTTATTTCCAAGACCCTCGCCCTGACTTGCACCTTTCACAAGGCCTGCAATATCCACAAATTCCATAAGCGCAGGTATGATTTTTTTAGGACCGTAAATATCTGCAAGTCTCTGCAGTCTTTTATCGGGAACCTCTACGATTCCCTTGTTCGGTTCAATTGTACAGAAAGGATAATTTGCAATTTGAGCTCCCGCCTTTGTGAGAGCATTGAATATTGTGGACTTGCCTACATTAGGAAGCCCGACGATTCCACAGTTCAGACTCATGAAACCACTATTTTTTTTTCAGCTCTGACTGCATCTCTTTATCAGGGTGAATCCACTTCCTGTTATGGTCTTTTGTATTCAGAGGAATGAATTCTTGGGTCTGTCGAATCAGTTTTCCGTTTCTGTAGACTAAGCTGTATTTTCCGAGAACACCTTTTTTTTCAGGACACTCTGCTGTGTAAACGTTGCTTTTAAAAGAAAGTGCAGTGGAATAAAAAGCATTTCTTTTGGGTGCATCCTTTTCCAAAGAGATTTCTTTTTTTAAAGCTGAATCTTTTGAGTCTGCAGAATTTGCGGAAACATTTGTCCCTGTTTTCAAGGTTTCACCGCTCATCGTCATTACAGAAGTCTGGATAGTCTCTTCCTTTTTAGGAGTCTCCGCTTTTTTTTCATTCGAATCTGCCTTGGCCGGAACAGACAGTCCTTTCACTGACGGAACAAAAAAAACAGCCGGAATGTTTTCATCAATATCTTCAAGCGAAATCTCAGTGCCCGGATCGGGAAAAACCAGGTTCAGATGCACATTCTTTCTTTTTTCATAAGGAAGTTTATTCAGAAGAAAGGAAGTGAGTTTCATATTCACTCCGTCGAGACTGAAAATCTTTTCTGTAGCGGCACTGAAAAGATTGTCTCTCGGAGCAATGACCGGCAGACCGAGTTTTTTCAAGGCAGGGTTTTTCTCAAGATAGACAAGCTCTTCCTCGGAAAGCACAACTGCATCAAAACCGGCCTTTTTCATCAGTGTAAATGATCTGGCATCCTTGTCATTTTCGAAAAAACTTCCCTGGGTAAGCAGAAATACGTTTCCCCCATCCGGATGAATTCTTTCCTCTTCCTGCCGTTTCAGTTCAGTGACAGTGGCAAGTCCCTCCCTTCCTTCCCGATCAAAATCAAACTTTCCGTCAATGGAACAGAGGTAAAGAAACGTCACTTTTGTGTCCTTAGGTGCAGGAGATTTCTGGAAAATGAAAAAAAGGGAAAGAATGGAAACGAAAAGTGCCGACCGGTAAAATGATTTCATATTACTATTATCTGATTCCCTGCAAAACTTCTCTACTCAAAAATAGACCGGTATTCTTCGCCAGAAATAAAAACGGTGTTCATAAAAGTTCAATTTTCTCAAATACACTTATGAAATTATAAATTCTTGACAGAATGTTTTCGATTTGCGCAAGCTGGGCGATAACTCTCTTTTTTCCGCCTTCATTTTTATTCTTGATCTTTACCGGTACGGTTTTTTTATAAGTACCAGCTTTAATGAATTCTGGCAAACAAATATGCGACATACAATATCCTTTATCACACTGCTGACAATCCTTCTAATTTCGAACTGCAAATCAGTGCCTCCGCAGGAACAGACTTCCTCTGAACAGGAAGAAGAAAAACTGACACCGGAGCAGCTCGAAAGTCTACGGCTGAAGTACAAAAACAAGAATGAAAAGAAAACTGCAAGGCTCGCACCCAGTTTTCAGCAGGAAAAACCCCCCTCTCAGAATGAAAGAATTATTTCAGTAAGTTCTCCTATTAAAATCCAGCCCGCTGCAAGGGTTGTTTTTGTCACAGGAAGTCCTTCTGCAATGCTTGCCCAAGGAAAAAAAAGGAATCTGAAAAAAGGAGATTCTGTACTTGACGGTGAAATCATCGAAACCGGAAGTTCCGGCACCTGTGATCTGGAATTTGACGGCAAATCGAAAGTTCTCATTCGAGTCAAACCGAAGTCCGTGTTCAAAGTCAGCAGAAATACGGCAGGCGAAGGGGAAAGTCAGTTTCTGGACTCAGGAAACATCACAATCAAAGCAGAAAAAACAGACAAAAAAGGCTTCAAACTGAATACTCATGCCTGGGTTGTCGGTGTGCGAGGTACCGAATTTGATGTATCCGCAGATGAAAAAACTTCTGATGTAAAAATGGACGAAGGCGAAGTATCCCTTCTCCCTTTCATTCCTGAACTCGAACTTGTACAGAATAAAAACGGCAGCTTTTTCAAACTGTTCTACGACAATGCTATCAAAGCAGGAAAAGGTGAGGATGTCCGTCTTTCTTCGGACAAAAAGAAAGAATTCACTGAAAAGTCGGGACTTGACGGGGTGCTGAAGGATGCAGACTCTCCTGATTTTGAAAGCAGACTGAATAAACTCGCAGAATCAGATTCTTTTAAAAACAGCTTTCTCTCATTTCTGCAGACAGCAAAAGAAAAACCTGAGGCTCCTAAAGCAGTGCCGAGAACAGAAACATCGGAAAAATGCAGGGGAACAAAAATTCCTGCAGAGCTGATTGCAGAATGTACAGACACTTACATTCTTCTGAAACTTGGTACAAAAGAAAATCAGAATCTTTATTATCAGATGCATCTTGACGGAAATCATTATGAATTCAGACTTCAGGCATATGAACATTTTTCAAGCGTATGCCCGGAATACTCTTCCGCAAAAAAGACTGCCGAAGACAGACTGAACAGCAAGGAAACAAGTCAGGAAGAGATTGAAAAAGCGAAAAAAGTCCTGGATCATTTCAGGTCGTGCAGTAATGAAAAGAAATAAAAATGAGGAGAAATTCATGATTTTAAGAACCGTTTCTGTAATATTTATTGCGGGAATACTGATAGAGTGCAGTTCAAAACCTGTAACTCTTGCAACGGCTACAAGAAGGGTAGACGAAAAGTCTTCGGAATACAAGTCCCGTTCCACTGCTCCGGATTCCCCTCCGGGGTCATGTTTCATCAGAAAAAAAACTCCGGCAGAATACAATACTGTTTCAGAAAAGGTCCTTGTGAAACCTGCAGAAACAAAAACTGTAGATGTGCCTGAAGTTGCAGAAACAGTAGAAGAAAAGATCATCGACAAGGAAGGCTACACTTACTGGGTGACAAATGAAACAAATGAAATCTGGTACCAGGAAGAAGTCCCGACTACTTATAAAATTGTAAAGAAACAGATTATCAAATCTCCTGCAGAAAGAAAGACTGTAGACATTCCTGCAGAATACAGAACAGTAGACAAGCAGGTGGTGGTGAAGGAAGAATCTTTTGACTGGCAGGAAGTCCTATGCGGTAACAATGCAACAAAGGAAACCGTAAAAAGTCTTCAGGATAAACTGAAAGGTGCAGGCTTCAGTCCAGGAAATACTGACGGAAATCTCGATGAGGATACGATGAAAGCACTGAATGACTATCAGACAAAAAATCGGCTTCCTGTGGATAAGAACAATTACATCAATATGGAATCATTAAAAAAACTGGGAGTTAAGGTTCAGCCTAAACAGGCCTGATTTTTTTATGCTGTACGATTATCAGGGATTTCGCAAGCTTGGAAAGCGGCTGCAGAAACGAAGTCCCTTTGAACTTAACTCGGGAGTGTGTAAAAGCTCTGATTTAATGCAGATCTCAAAATAAACAAAATCCATTGGATCAATAGAGAAGCGAAATCAGTGCTCCGCGCCTCCGCGTGAACCCCTTTTTTTATGCTTTTACACAATCCCCGCCTTAACTGTACAGCATTGGCCGGCAGGCACTCACCTGAGGCACGAAGTGCATAAGGTGAGTTACATTACAGAATATACTTGCTTAAATCATTGTCCTCTACTATCTTTCCAATTTTCTTCTGAACATACTCTCTGGTCACTGTAATCTTCTTTTCTTCAGGTTTCAAATCAGAGGCCTCAAAACTCAGATCTTCTAGAACTTTTTCGAGAATTGTATTCAGTCTTCTGGCTCCGATATTCTCCTGAGATTCATTTACTTCAAAAGCGGTGGATGCCAGCTCTTCTATTCCGTCTTTTGAAAAATCCAGCTCAACACCTTCCACGGAAAGAAGAGCTGAATACTGTTTAGTCAGTGACGACTTAGTATCAGTAAGAATTCTTATAAAATCGTTTCGATTCAGTTTTTCCAGTTCTACACGGATTGGAAACCTTCCCTGAAGTTCAGGAATCAGATCGGAAGGTTTGGAAATATGAAATGCACCTGCAGCGATGAACAGGATATAGTCAGTCCTGACGGGGCCAGCTTTTGTATTGACTGATGCTCCCTCGACAATCGGGAGAAGATCTCTCTGTACACCTTCTCTCGATACATCTGCACCGCTTCTGCCCTCTTTACCTGCCACCTTGTCAATTTCGTCTATGAATATGATTCCAGCTTCTTCTGCTCTTCTGACTGCTTCCTGGTTCACTTTGTCCGGATCGAGAAGTTTTTCTGCTTCCTGTTCTGCCAGAAGTTTCAGTGCATCCTGTACAGGCATCTGCTTTTTACGGCTTTTGCGATTCATCAGATCACCCAGAAAATTTTGGAGCTGTGAATCCATCTCTTCGAGATTGCCTGCACCGAATACCTGCATAGAGGGCATATTTCCAGGATTTGGGGAACTTAATTCAACCTCAATCTCCTGAGAATCAAATTTGCCGCTTCTGAGTCTGGAACGGAAAATTTCCCTGGTGGACTGGTAACTTTTTTTTCTTTCTTCCTCTTCTGCACTGATGAAATCCGTCTGAAAACCTGCTCCTGAATGAGTTGGAGGCGGAGGGATCAGAATATCGAGGACTAGTTCCTCAGCCTTTTTTCTCGCATCCTCCTCCACTTTCTTTCTGAACTCAGCCTTTACGAGATTCAGAGAAACACTCATCAGATCACGAATCATGGATTCTACATCTCTTCCGACGTACCCTACTTCAGTATATTTAGTCGCTTCCACTTTCAGAAAAGGAGCTCTGCAGAGTTTTGCAAGCCTTCTGGCTATCTCCGTTTTACCGACTCCGGTAGGACCGATCATCAGAATATTCTTTGGATAAATCTCTTCCCGAATGGACTGTTCCAGTTTTCTTCTTCTGGTTCTGTTCCGCAGTGCTATGGCTACGGCTTTCTTCGCATTTTTCTGACCGATGATGTGCTGATCGAGTTCGGTTACGATTTGAGAAGGAGTCAGGTCAAATTCAAAACCTGTATCCGTTTTTTCTTCTCTGTTTTCAATTGACTGCAGTTCATTCATTAGACAGCTCTTCTACAATTATATTATGATTTGTATATACACAGATATCGGCTGCAATCTCGAGCCCCTCTCTGACAATTTCAGCGGCATTCAGTGAAGAATGCTTGTACAGGGCCCTTGCTGCAGAAAGTGCGTAGTTTCCGCCGGAACCGATCGCAAGTATCCCGTCATCCGGAGAAATGACCTCTCCTGTTCCTGAAACAAGAAAGGATTCAGTTCTGTCTGCCACAATCAGAAGCGCTTCAAGTTTCCTGAGCATTCTGTCAGTCCTCCAGTCTTTCGCAAGTTCCACGACACTTCTCGAAAGATTCCCATTATAAGTCTGAACTTTCTTCTCAAAAAGCTCAAACAGCGTAAAAGCATCCGCTGCAGAACCGGCAAAACCTGTAACGATCTGATCATTGAAAAGTCTTCTTACTTTTTTTGCAGAATTCTTCATAACTGTCTGACCGAGTGAAACCTGTCCGTCTCCGCCAAGTGCAGTCTTTCCGTCCTTTCTCACACAGAGAATAGTGGTTGCCCTGAATTTTAATTCTTCCATCAAAGAAACTAGAAAGTTACTGGTTTTTTTTGTAAAGATAAAATCTTTAGTAATTGCTGAATGATCCGGCAGCGAGAACAGAATTTTACATATTCATTCAATTTATCATTTCAAAGGAGCTTTCTTTATGGACAACACTCCAATATTCGAAGGAGAAAGACTTGTCTGCAAGGCAAGGCTGATACTCAGCGGATTCTTCATACTCGGAAGCATCAGTTCACTGATTACTACACCTTCCGTAATTCTCATTATAGGATATTTCCTTTCCAGCTTTATTTTCCTCGGATACTCCATTTATGGACTTCAGATCATAGAGAAAAAGGAAATTCAGCTTTTTCACGTATATCTGTTCAGTTTTCTGGATATTTTCATTGTTCTGATCATCCGTCTTATGCTCGCATTTCTTGCACCGGAAGGAATTGAATATGGCGTAAACGAAAAGGTCATTTTCAGTATCCCTTTCATCTACATCGTTCTGGCTCCGATTCGGTACAATATCAAGTTTACTCTTTTTACTCTTTCCCTATGTTTCTTTCAGGAAATTATTCTTCAGGCAGTCTGCATTCCATTTTTGAAAATTCTCCCTCCGGGACAGAATCTTGTGCCGGGTTTTGTCGATCTGTTCCGTCTGGCCACTACTGATCTCTTCATTCTGGGATGCTGCATCTCCTCTTATCTTCTGACCACTGTCACATCCAGAAACATCACCAAAATTCAGGTGGAGGAGTTTAAGGCCAAGGATACACTTGAAAAAAATGCAGGTGTCCTTGAAATACTGCAGTCCTCAATAAATAATCTGAACGAACTTAAAAATTCCACTCATGAAAATATTACAAAACTCCAGACAGGAAGTCAGAGACAGGCCGCAGCAACAGAGGAAACTGCTTCCGCATTGAATGCAATATCTGCATCTGCTCAGGAAATCACAAAGGCCGCAAAAAAGCAGGCCAATCTGAATCTTGGACTGAACGGAATAACTCTCGCAAATGAAGAAGCATTTGAACTGATCAAAAAGAAACTCGAAGAATTAAAGCAGTGGAACAGCAAACTTCAGAAAATCACATCGAAAGGACAGGAAGTCATTCTGAAGACAAACCGGTCTATGGAAGATATGAAAGAATCTTCCATAGGAATTTTCAAGGTCATCGGTGTGATGAGAGAGATCGCTTACAGGACAAATCTTCTTGCACTGAACGCATCCATTGAAGCAGCGAGAGCAGGCGAACAGGGAAAAGGTTTTTCAGTCGTTGCGGAAGAGGTAGGAAAACTGGCACAGAATTCCAGCATACAGACAAAGGAAATCAGCAGCAATATTCAGTTTAATCTGGACGGCCTTAAAGAAAGCACTTTATCGATGGAAAACCTGGTAAAGATTTTTGCTGAGACCGCAAAGGGAATAGACAAGGCTGTACAGCTCCTGGATTTCTGCTTTGAGTCACTGGCAAAATTTGAAACCAATCGAAAGGAAATGGCTTTTCATATAGAAGAAATGAGCGCTGTCACTGAAAACATAAAGGAATCCACAGAAACTCAGAGTCATTCCATAGAAGAGACAAATGAAAGCATGAAATTTATTTCCAAGGAAGCAATGGATCAGTATGAACTGATCGAAAAATTCACTCAGGTTCTGGACTTCCTCGATGAAGCAGGAAAGCTGATCCAGAGTCTCCATACATAATGACAGACAGAATACTAGATTCCCTCAATGAGCCTCAGAGAGAGGCAGTACTTCATACGGAAGGCCCTCTTCTGATTCTCGCCGGCGCAGGATCAGGAAAGACAAGGGTCATCACTCACAGGATTGCACATCTGATTATGAACAGAAATGTATATCCTTTTAAAATATGCGCAGTGACTTTTACGAACAAGGCAGCTGCAGAAATGAGAGAAAGAATCATAGGCCTTCTTCCGAACAGCGGGCATATGGTCACGATGAAGACATTTCATTCTCTCTGTCTCGGCATCCTTAGAAAAAATCCGGACAAGGTCGGCAGAAAAAGCGGTTTTACAGTTCTCGACACTGGACTTCAGGAATCTCTCATCAAGACAATTCTAAAGGACAAGGAACTGGACTCAAAAGAGTACAGACCTGCCTATTTTTCAAATACGATACAGAGAGCAAAAGACGATCTGATTTCAGAAGATGAATTTCTTTCAGATTATCCGAGACCCGACAGACATACAAAAGCTCTTCATGAAGTCTACAGGGAATATGAAAGAAGAAAGATACAGAATAATGCATTCGACTTCGGAGATCTGATATTTTATTCAGTAAAACTTCTTCAGAGCAGTAAGGAAATCCTTGAATATTACAGGGACCACTGGCACTATCTGCTTGTAGATGAGTTTCAGGATACAAACCATGCCCAGTATGTGCTCACCAAACTCCTCGCCGGTGAAAGAAAGAATGTATGCGTTGTAGGTGATGATGATCAGTCCATTTATTCCTGGAGAGGGGCCAATATAGAAAACATCCTCGGATTTGAAAAAGATTTTCCAGGTACAAAAATCATTAAGCTCGAAGAAAATTACAGATCCACCGGAAACATCATTGAAGCAGCAAAAAAGATTATTGAAAACAATACTGAAAGAAAGAACAAATCTATTTTTACATCCAATGCGGACGGAGAAAAAATCCTCATCACTGAATGCAGTTCAGAAGCAGAAGAAGCAGCTTTCATTATAAATGCAATACAGAAATATCAGAAGGTCGAAGGAAGCTACAGAGGAATGGCAGTGTTCTACAGAACAAATGCTCAGTCCAGATTCTTTGAAGAGGCACTCAGAAACAAGTCCATCCCGTATGTAATTCACGGAGGGTTCCGCTTCTTTGACAGGATGGAAATTAAGGATATGATTGCCTATCTATGTGTTCTGGTGAATCCGGATGACTCAATGAGTCTGATGAGAATCATCAACTATCCTCCTCGCGGAATCGGTGAAACAAGTATTGAAAAAATCAGAAAAAAGTCTCTCGATGAAAACAGGCCTATACTGGAAATCCTGAAAAAGGGAGATCTGGATATGAGAAAGGCATCATTAAAATCTGTACATGAATTCACTGCAAATATAGATGAACTGCAGACACAGCTCAGGACTGGAGTCATGCCTTCCATTGTCTCGGCAAACCTTCTGAAACTGATGAAGATTCCAGAACATCTTTCCGGGATGAAAGACTTTGAATCTGCAGACAGACTTGAAAACATAAATCAGTTCATCCTGTCCATCCAGGAATATGAAGAGAATACTGAGAATCCTTCTCTTGAGGAATATCTGAATCAGATCAGTCTTCTCACTTCAGAAGAAGCAGAAAAGGATCTTGAAGACTTTGTGACTCTGATGACAATCCACAATTCCAAGGGACTCGAATTCGATACTGTATTTCTTGCAGGAATGGAAGAAGGGACTTTCCCCCATTCTATGAGCATTCAGGATGACAACATTGAAGAGGAAAGAAGGCTCTGTTATGTTGCAGTGACCAGGGCAAGAAAAAAACTTTTACTCAGTTACTGTCAGAGCACTAGGAAATTCGGAGATTTTCAGTTCAGAATGCCGAGCAGATTTCTAGACGAACTCCCAAGAGAGCTGATTTACAAAGGAAAGGGAAATTCAGTCAGGGCATCTGAAATCCAAACCCCAGTCGCAAAAAATCGAAAACCGAATCCAAAAGAAGAGGCAAAACCTAAGTCTACAGTCATCGCTCAAGGCAGGACAGGCGAAAAATACAGTGTAGGTGCAAAGGTCAGTCACAAAGACTATGGGACAGGAAAAATCATCTCCATCAGCGGATCAGGAGACAATCAAAAGATAAAAGTACAGTTTGGTTTTTCGGAAAAGAGTTTTCTAGCCGCATATACAAATTTGGAAGTCCTTTAAAAGGATAAAATTACCTTAACTAAAATTTTTCAACATCAGGATTTAGTTGAAAAATCTGTTTAATTTCAGAATGCTGCTAAAGAGAGGGTAATATGGGAACTAGTCCGGCTGTACCAAAACCGACATTGGAAGATTTTGATGCTGCATTCGATGTCATTGTTGCAAAATCTCAGGACAGAGCCCTCAGAATGCTGAAACTGGATATGCTGATCCCTGAAGAATATGAAAGGGATATGAAAGGATTTCTTTCCAAATATTTTAAGACAGATCCTTTCGACATTCGGATAGAAGACTTTGAAGAAATGATTCTGGATGGAAAAAGAATACAGAGGATCAAATCGGAAAGAAGACCTGTCTCTTATTTAAGCCTTTTTCGTTTTCTGGAACTTTTCCGGCAGCTCCTCGAAGAAATCAAACTCGATATTGGAAAACTGGCAGAAATTTATAAACTGCTCAATCCCGCCTCTGACAGAGAAGAATTTCTGAAAGAAGCGGCTCTGAAGAAAACTCTGGCAAGCGGAAGAATATTTCAGAAATTTTCTGTATTGAATTCTTCTTTTTACCTGAGACTCGTAAAACACATCAACCAGGAAGTTCTTGAACACAAAAGAAATTCATCCACTGACGGTTATGTAAATCTGCGTAAACTGAACGGAGAGGTATTTCTCAATTCCGTATTCAGTCCATATTACAGCCAGATGGTAAATAACTGCTTTTTTCTGAAAAGTTTCAAAGACAAGCTGAGACTCGAAAGGGAAAATCTGGAAAAACAGGTGGGAAGCATTCAAAAATCCTGAGTGTTTCTGTGCAGTGCCTTTCCAACGCAGATTCGGCTGAGATGAGATTCCTTTTTCTTTTAGCCTTATTTTTTACTGTTTTTTCATTATATTCTGAAGATTATAAAATTTCAATCGAATCGAAAAGAACTGAAAGACAGAAACTTGCCCGCTTTTTTCAGAGAGTCTCCTCCGGAGAATTCACAGAAGACAAAGAAAAGGAATGGGCATTAAAAAGAAGCAATGTTCTTTCATTCCGGCATGAAACTGCAGAAAAGGCATTAAAAAATATCCTTTCCGAAAGACCCCTGAATCCTGCACTGGGAAAGGCCGTCATTGATTATATATACAGCAGATATACGGCATCATTTCAGGAAGAAATAAAAATGCTTCATTCAGAAGAGAAAGACAGCAGGCTTAAATTTCTATATTCGCTTTATCTTGAAAAAGAAAATCCTGAATTTGCATCTGAAACCAAAAGACTCCTTGAAGAAAAATTTGAAGAAAAACATCCTTACGTACTGGGATATTCTGTATGGAAAAACTCTAAAAACCCGCAAATCTCCATTTCTGCAGAAGACCTGCTGACATCCCCGTTTGTGTCCGGAAACTGGATTTTTTTCAGTCTGCACAGAAAGGACAGTCGATACCCCGGAATTCTTGTCATCCGGAAACCGGACGGGACCTTTCTTAAGGAGGACAGCGGTACCTACTTTCATACTGCTCATCTGGCATCCTCGGCTTCAGGACTTCCTTTTTTTATTACATTCGGGAACACACCCAGAGGAATATATTTTTTTAAAGATACATTATATTCTGAAAATTCCGATATCGGCCCCTTGCCTGCACTCCGGCTCTATATGCCCGGTGAAATTCCAGCAGCAGATTTTTTCGGGGACAGAAGAATAAAAAAGAAATGGAATTACGGAATGATACAGAAAATTCTTCCGCCTTCATTGAAAAACAATGATGATTTTAGAGAGAATTATATTGCGAGTGGTGCCGGAAGATCCGGGATCTGGTCGCACGGCACAGCAGTGAGTCCTGAATTTTTTAAAGATGCTGAATCTTACCCTCTGATTCCTGCCGTCGGATGTTTTACTTCTCCTGAAATCTGGTCGGATAAAAACGGAAAACTGCTCCACAGCAGCCAGCTTTCACTTTTAAATATGATGAAGAAACATAAAATTACAAAAGGATATCTGATTGCGGTCACTCTCAACAGTAAAGAGAGGCCTGTCACACTCGAAGAAATTCTCCCCGCCCTTTCGCTCACTGAAGAATAATATTTATATCATTACATTCTGATTCAGCACAAGTTCAAGATCTTCCCTGAGCCCTTCTGCTTTTTCCGTATTTCCGGTAGCCTCATAAAGTGCTATGAGCAGCTTCAGATTTCTGATTTCAAACGGATTTCGAATTCGAAGACGTTCTGAAAAATCGATCGCATCGTCAGTTCTTCCTGATTCCCTGTATGCTTCCGCAGTCATATAAATGTACTTTTCATCAAGAGGAGATGCTTCTGCATATTTTGCGAAATAGTTCCCTGCTCTTTCATACTCTTTCATCTTCATAAAGATTCTGGCTATAATTCTCAGCAGATTTTTTTCTGACCTCTTGTGCAAATAAGCCTTTTCAAATTCATCAATTGCTTCTCTTCTTCTGGCCTTTCTGTAAAGAAGCTGGGCTTTTTTCAT
>JBPOJG010000032.1:0-36627 GCA_052033835.1 Spirochaetota bacterium | reverse complement strand
ACCTTTCCCCTTTGATGGATATTATCTTCGGCACTTATTATTCTCCTGAAGAAAATGCATCTGTCTTCGGGATACGGGAAGAAGTGAGCAGAGGATATCTTGCTCAGATTCTGGAATCATTCGGATTCCGTCTTTCTGGAACTTGGATGGAGAAGATATAACTATGGAGACAGCTCTTTTTTTACGAAAAATAAACCGGAAAAATGGCCTGTGAGCACTTTTGATTCTTCGCAAAGTCCTGATTTCAGACGAAAAATATCTTCGGTCTGTCCTGAATTGGAAAAGACCTTGCAGGTGTTTTTCTTTCCCGGTGAAACATATGTAAAATTGATAACGATCAGTTCCTTATCGACGATATAAGTTCCCGAAGTCACTGTTTCTGCAGTGCACTCCGAATTCTGAAATATCATAATACTTTCTGCTGTTCCATTCCCTTTCAGAATAAGCCTTGACTTCTGCCTGGAACTTCCGGAGAGATCATACGTGCCTTCGACCGGAAAAACAGATACCTTAAACTTTGCTGATCCGCATACTGATGCAGCAGATTCCTTTTCGATACCGGTACAGACAGTGACAGTTGAAATGAGAAAAAGTAAAAATGCTGAAACCTTTTCAGTCAATCTCATTTTTCTTTACCTCAGTGTCTTCCTGTTCTGTTTTTCTGAATCGGGGCTGAATTCTAGATACCAGATACAGTGAAAGGAATGCGCCTGCAATGACAGCAATCAGATTCAGATTGGAAATCTGTTCAGATCCGAATTTAGGAGAAATCATCCACATTACAATGTCTCTCACAATTTTCTGAAATACGGCAAATATCAGAAGTCCTCCTGTGCTCGCGATGAGGAGAGATCCTAGAAAACCGCCGAACATATCGCGTTTTCTGTAAAACAGAAAATACCAGGCAGCAAGAGCGCCTGCTCCTGCCAGGAAAAAAATATCAAAGAAAAAGGACCAGATTCCAGCAATCGGGATCATTATAATTTCCTGTTTTTTATTTCATTCAGTTTATCTTCAAAAGACTTCAGGTCTTTTATCGGAAGGTCGCATCTTCCCTTTCTGCAGAAATATACTTCATAATCGGTTTCTCTGTTTCTGCCGGAAAGAACAGGAACAGCCGAGGCGACAGAAGAATACTCTTCTCTGTCTGCAAAACAGATGACCGAATCCGGAATGTACTCCGACCTCAGTCTGTTCAGAGTTTCGATGACTCTAGGATCATCCTTTTTTCCGACGACGGCAATTTCATACGGGTCTGCTTCTGAATACAGAAATGCACCAAGCATGACAGGACAGCTGATTCCCCTTGTTTCTAGTTCTTCCTTAAAATAGGAGAAAATCTTTTCTGCACCTGCAGAGTATTTTTCAGACTGAATTCCGTAAGAGGAAAGAATCAGAAGAAGTTTTGCAATTGAACTGTTTGCTGATGGTTCCACTCCGTCGTAGCTGTCAAAATTTCTGCTGATCAGGACTTCTGCATCTTTTCCTGTTTCATAAAAAGGTCCCTTTTCAGAAGAAAAAAGATCGAATATTTTTTCGGTCAGTTCTTCTGCATCCTGCATATAATGATAATCAAAACTGCATCTGTAAAGAGACAGAGCAGCAAGCGCGAGTTCCGCATAATCATTTGCATATGCATTGAATTTTGCCTCTCCCTCTCTGTATCTGCGGAGAAGTCTTCCGTCTTCTCTGAAAAGATTTTTTTTCAGAAATCTGTAAGTCTCTTCGGCCTTGTCTGCAAGCGATCTGTCTGAAAAGGCACAGGATGCTTCTGCAAGAGACTGAATATAAAGACAGTTCCAGGAGACAAGAACCTTGTCGTCCCGAATCGGTCTTATTCTTTCCTTTCTCTTTTCAAAAAGAATTTTCCTTCCCCTTTCTACTGCACTTTTCAGTTTTTCATCAGCTGATCCGGTTTTATATGCAGACTTACCGGAAAAGGAAATGTTCAGAATGTTTTTTTCTTCAAAGTTTCCGGCCTCGCTGATGTTCCAGTATTTTTTCAGAACCGGAAAATCCGCTCCGGTGAGGTTCATGATTTCATCATGATCCCATATATAAAATTTGCCTTCCTCTCCCTCGCTGTCTGCATCCTCGGCGCTTGACACGCCTCCGCCTTCGAGTTTCAGATCCCTTTCGACATATTCAATCACATCCAGGGCAGCTTTTTTCCAGAATTCATTTTTTGTAACCGCATAGGCTTCAGTGAGTGCTTTGATGAAAAGAGAATTGTCGTACAGCATTTTTTCAAAATGAGGAACAAGCCATTCCCTGTCTGTGGAGTACCTGCAGAGGCCGCCGCCGATCTGATCATAAATTCCTCCGAGAAACATTGCCCTCAGAGTGGACAGAGACATCTCCAGGGCTTTTTCATTTCCTGTTTTTCTGTAATAAAATAAAAGCCATGATATTCCCATACTGGGGGGAAACTTGTTCGCGAGATTTGTTCTGAATCCGAAATAGAGTTCATCAAAATACTTTTCATACATCTGAAAACATTCGTCGAATGACTGTCTTTCCGGTTTCTTTTTTACTTCGGAACTGTTTTCTGACTGAAGAAATTCTGCAAGTTTTTCTGCAGAAGAAATGATGTCCTGCTTCTGTTCATTCCATGCTTTTTTAATTATAGAAAGAACTTCCTTGAAACTTCTTCTTCCGTATCTGCTGTCAGGGGGAAAGTAGGTGCCTCCTGCAATCGGTCTGCCTTTTGGGGTGAGGAACATATTCAGCGGCCATCCGCCCTGCTGATTCATCGCGTGAAGAGCATTCATATAGACTCTGTCTATATCAGGTCTTTCTTCTCTGTCCACCTTGATGCATATGAAGTCTCTGTTCAGTATTTCTGCTGTGGATTCGTCCTCAAATGATTCTCTTTCCATCACATGGCACCAGTGACATGTTGCATATCCGATGGAAAGAAGCACAGGCTTGTCCTCTTTTTCTGCTTTCAGAAAAGCTTCTTCGCACCAGGGAAACCAGTCCACCGGATTTTCGGAATGCTGCAGAAGATAAGGGCTTTTTTCTGTCTTAAGACGGTTCTTCTTTTCTTTCATTATTACTGGCCGAGGAGTTCCAAAAGTTTCTGCACTCTTTCCAGTTTCAGCTTGTCATAGTTGACTGAAACATGAGGATTCTTTTCATTTACGATCCCTTCAAGAGTCTTGAGCAGATTTGCCTTTTTAGAAGTCCAGGCATCATCTTCAGGATAAAGAAGCACATCCGCATTCTCATTTCCTTTAGTGCTTATAGTGACTATTCTGTAATTTTTCTTTCTGACGATTCCGAGAAATGTTTCCTGATCAGGATAAAAAGGCTTCAGTTCCTCAAGGGTCGGAATTCTTTTCTGACTGAAATAAAAACTGTCGAGAGTGTTTCGGATGGAATCTGCAAGAAAATCCTCTTTCAGTTTCACTACTGACTCTGTTTTTTCCATTGCCAGTTCGGAATTCATTTTGGCGTTTGCAGTTTCATTTTTTCCGTTCAGACTGTCCTGCTCTTCCTTTATTTTCTTTCTTGCCTTTTCAAAGAATCCTTCAGTGATGAATGAAAGGGGAAGGAACATAATAATCCTTGCATACCATGGGATATGCTGATTATATATCTTTCTTACCATTTCATTGTAGACAATGGAAAAATTTTTGTCCATCAGAAGTGAGCGGAGCTTCTTGTCATTTTTTTCAATGATATTCTGAAGAGCCTGCGCTTTCCAGAGGTCATTTTCCGGAAGCCCCATCATACCCACAACCAGTGTCTTGAAAAAACCGGCTTCTCTTCCGGTAAAAACATGAACTGTTGTTTTTGATGTCTGCCATTTCATGCAGAAAAGTTCAGGATCATTGACCAGATCCCTCCAGACATCAGGATGGAATTTCAGAGAATCCGAATGAGAAACGAATGCAATCAGGTTTGTCCACTTGGTGGACTGTGAAGTAATGTTTTTCTTGAATTCCTTCTTGACTCTTTCACATTCCTGTCTCCAGAGTTCGCTGTATTTGTCTTCAATAGTGTTCTCAAGACGGATCATTGATTCTATCGCCAGTGATCCCGGATATGTGATTCTTCCGGACTGGGATTTGATCAGTTTGATTTCCTTGACAAGGGCTATGGAAAATTTGGAAGTTTTTCTCGGGAATTTTTCCAGTACGCCGTAAGATTTTCTTTCAAAAAGCAGGCTTTCAATTCTGAACTTATGGTTTACATCTTCAATCAGAGAAGGCACCATTTCCGAATTGATAAATTCTTCTGCAGATTCAAAGAATTCCTGAATTTCCTGAGTTTTGAGCATCAGAAGCCCATGCCCCGGTACTTCAATTCCAATTTTGCTGTCGAGAATTCTTCTTGTGACTTCCTTGGCAATGTAGTCGAGCATATCCTGTGCAATCAGGACACCGTTTTTCACTTCATAGAGTCTTTTGGTCGGATTGAATACAAAAGAGACTCCCTTGTATTCCTCACCCGGCTTTGTGTTCAGCTGCCATTTGAATTCTGCCAGGTAAGAATCTGCATTCATAATGTCTCTGGCTTCAAACCAGGAACGGATCGAGTTGTAGGAATAAACAATCAGATCCTCGAAGATCATATAAAGGGTATAATTCTTGTCCTCAGTCGGATGAGTGGTGAAGTAAGGAGTTACATTCAAGGATTTAGAATATGTGTCATATTCAAATACGAGCACCTGTGCAATCAGATTGTTGTTTACCAGCTGATTCAGATTGCCGATCAGGGTTTTTGCATCCATCTGGAGCTGTTCCTGAAATGAACCGTTCAGAGAAAAAAGCAGTCCTTTGGCGGCATTTTGAATCGTATTCTGATTCTTGATGAGTTTTAATACCTCATGCTGCTGTTTCGACGGATTTATTCCCATCAGAATCGTTTCTTTTTCTTTTTTGACTTTCAGAAACGGATATCTTGTGTCTGTGACTTCCTGAGAGGAACTTTGCGGTGCGCTCATATTCCATATTATCGACGAAGTAAAATCGATCTTTTAGAATCAAATTTTCCCAAAGCAAAAAACAATCAGAACCTTTTTAAAAATTGCTTGCTTTTTTAGGTGAATCATTCGTTAATTTTAAGTGAGATCGGTGCAGTGAAAACTTTTAACAGGCGGGGTCTTAGGGGTGCAGCCCCTAAATCTTCCCGATAGGGAAAAACTTTTCCTGCTTTTTAAAAGCGAACGTTCATCTCAATGTAATATTGAGCTGATAATTCATTTTAAAGGCCGAACGGAAAATACAGACAGGGTTAGGTTATGCTCGTTTTACGTCTTTTACTGACATTCATAGGGATTTTTCTCATTTTTGAGGTATTTTCCGTTACAGCTGTGGCCTGGTCCTTTTACGAATCTGTGAATACTTCCTTTTCTCAGCTGAAATACTCATCGGACACCAAAGCCAGAGATATTCTTTCCATTCTGGCAAGAGTCACTGAGACCAAAATGACTCCTGAGGGGCAGGGGGAAATGTCCGAATTCTTCAACAGGATTATTGTACAGTCTGAAAAGGATCTGGATAAATTTCAGATCACTGATATATTTCTAGTTTCCAATGACGGTGCTCTCCTTTCTCACAACAGTTCTGAAGAATTGAAAAAACTTGATCCTTCCAAATACAATCAGCCAATGTACATGAGAGCCCTCAGAATGAGAAAAGGTCAGCTTCCTATTCCTCAGTCTTTTGGAAAAGAGTTTGAAGGTGAGGGAGGATTTCTCGATAAATGGATTCTGAAAAATTTTCCGGACATTAAATATCAGACAATTCTGCTTTCAGCTCCAATTTATCATACGGAGAGACTCGAAGCCCTCGGAACTATTCATATGGTGTACAGCAGGGGAAATCTTCTGTTCTTTATGAAAAACCAGAAAGACGTTATGAAGTGGATTGTTCTCAATTTTGGGCTCGTTGCACTGATTTCCACAATTCTGACTTGGTCAGTAGCAGCATTTTTTATGATAGGAAGTTACAGGCAGGGACTCAGTACCGGAAAAGGAGATACTGTATCCACGACTAGACTCGGTTCACTTCTTCAGAAACAGGAAGAGACTCTTCAGAGAATGATTACCCCAATGCCTGTAAAATTGGATTCGGACATATCTCTGAATATCATGGACCAGGACAGAGATCTCTCAGATACTACCCAGTACCAGGCACAGTTCCTTTATGAGACAGAGCAGGCTCCTTCTGTGACTGTGACTGCGGAAGAGGAAAAGAAAAAGGCCCCAGAGAAAAATACCAGTCTGACCGAGGCTGTCGACGCAATTCCTCTAGACTGATCTGAATGTTCAAAATCGAAGTCATCTCGGAAAATGTTTCCTTTCAGGAGATATCTGTATCCTCGGAAGGGACACTTGATTCTGTATCTTGTTCTGATTTTTATGATTTTATCATTGCAGAATATTCTAAGGGCTTCAAAAGGTTCATTCTCGATTTTTCAAAACTGGATTATATCACATCCGCAGGGCTTTCTGTTCTGATTCATCTTCAGAACAGATTCAAGTCAGAGAATTCAATTCTCATTCTGACCGGTCTCAATTCTGAAATTCAGCAGATGTTTTATTTCTTCGGACTAAATAAAGTTTTTGTCACGGCAGCTTCGAAGGACGGTGCTGAGGAAATTCTGGAATCTATGTTTTTCATGAAAAAAAATCCTGTCATTGAAGGAAAGGAAGTCATTACAAGGAACAGATTCATTTTCGAAGAGGTTCCTGAAGAAAAGAAGGAACCTGTTTTTATTCGGACAGAGACAGAAATTTCCAGATCAGTCAAGGAAACGGAAGTCATTCAGGATGCAGAGGAAATCAAAGATGAAATATCCACTATGCCTCTTGAAGACGAAAAACATTTTTCTGCCGGTTTCTCCATTCCCTTCATTACAAAAAATACTGATATTCAGAATGAGGAAATTCAGGACAGCATTCTTGAAGACAGCAGTCAGAAGAATGAAAAGTTCACTCAGTTGGTCATCAACTGCGGAACCTGCGGTACAAGGATCAGAATAAAAGGACAGGGCAGACAGAAATGCCCGACTTGTTTTTCCAGATTCCTTCTTCGTCAGTCCGGATCCATTTCATCCATAGAAAAACTGTAAATGCCTTCCGAACAGAAATCGAGTGCTGCAAAAAGTCTGGTTCTTTCCTTTTATACATTTCTTTCGAGACTTCTAGGCCTTGTCAGAGATCATTTTATGGCAGTCACATTCGGAACAGGATGGGTGGCATCTGCTTTCTCGGTGGCATACAGACTTCCGAATATGTTCAGAAATCTGCTTGCGGAAGGAACTCTTTCACAGTCCTTTATGCCGATTTACAGCGAGGCTGAGAAGACCAGTCTCGAAGAAGCGAGTCTGACAGCCGGTACAATCCTCACTTTTCTTTTTTCGTTTCTTTCCGTTTTTGTATCCCTTTTTATAATATTTGCACCATATTTTATTCCTGTTCTTTCAGGAGGAACAGAAGAGTATTCCAGTCTCATCATCAGACTTTCTGTGATCCTGTTTTTTCTGATTCTCACTGCGAGCCTTTCATCCGTATTCATGGCGATCAGCAATCTCAGCCATAAATACTTTGTGCCTTCACTCTCACCGATCATTCTGAATATGAGTTACCTTGTCGCATTTTTCTTCATCCTCCCGAATTTTTCGGATATGCAGGCAAAGGTGAATATTCTCTGCTACTGCATAGTTGCAGGGGGAGTCCTGCAGCTTCTGATTCAGTCATTTTATGTTTACAGAATCGGAAGATTCCCTAGATTCAGTTTTGACTGGAAACACCATTCCATCGGAAAAATTTTCAAGCTGATGATTCCTGCTGCGATAGGCGGCGGTTTTTATCAGATCGGTCTTCTCGTGGATATTTTTCTCGCAAACTATATCCAGAATCAGAATCCAGGTCTTGGGGCTGTCGTGAGTCTTGATTATGCTCAGAGACTTGTGCAGTTTCCCACAGGCATCATAGGAGTTGCTCTTGCTACCACAACTCTTCCGACTCTCTTAAGCTCACTTCGCAAAAATGAACTCGAAAAAATTCCCGCTGAACTGTCTGAGGTTATTTCATTCACCCTGTTTCTGACTGTTCCTGCAGGGCTTGCATTCATACTTGCAGGCAGACCGATCATTGATTCTATCTTTCACGGCGGAAGATGGACAGACGCATCCACAGACTCGACTCTCCTTGCTCTGCAGTTCTATTCTGCGGCAATCCCCTTTTTCAGTCTGAACAAGATCATGACTTCATCCTATTATGCGTTTCAGGATACAAAAACTCCTCTTAAGATGAATTTTATTGCATTTATCATTAATATGATTCTGAATTTTTTTCTGATATTTCCTCTGAAACATGCGGGTCTGGCTCTTTCTTCTGCAGCAGCTTCCGTATGCACATTCAGTTTTCTTGTTTACCATCTGAAAAAACATTCAGTCCATCTTCCGATTACCGGTGTATTGAAAAGGGCCGCAAGGTTCATTTTCCCAATTTCTGCATTTATTCTTGTGCTTTTTCTGCTTCAGAATTTTCTTTTTCAGGAATTTCTGAATGTCATTAAATCATATGGATATTCTCATGCAAATGCAAACAGACTTTACCTCTGTGTTCTGATTCCAGTTTCTGTTTCTGCATATTTTGGAGTATCTTATTCTGTGAAACTCGAAGAATTCCATATTATATTCGGAAAAGTTCTTAAAAAACTGAAAAAACAGTAAGACCTTTTACATAAAGGCCGTCATTCCATTTTCCACGCTTACATACCGCAATGCACTTCAGGAAATAGAATTGACGATATATTGAGGGAAAAATCATTACAGTATAATATGAAAGTCCATTTAATCATAATTGCGGGTGCAGTGATTTTTTTAAACTGTATGCAATACAGAATAAAAGCGGAAAGTATTACTGATTACGAGAATCAGACAGAAAAGGAAACGGATGCAGTTGCAAAAATGATTCTTCCTTACAACCTTTGTGAAATGAGCACAGTACGGATTCAGCTTGAAATTCCTGATCAAAAAATACTTGATCAGATAAAATTCAATCCAGATAAAGATATGAAATACTGTTCTGCATTGGAACTTCCTCTGAATAGTAAAAAAAATATATAATATAGGTTTCTCGGTGAATGACAGGAAACCTTTCCGTTATGGATACATATATGGATTCATCTGGCATCCTTATGACTCAGGGATTATGAACCTGGATCCCAAAGAACCTCCAAAGAATGAGAAACCGTTTGTAAAGACTTTGAGCGGATTTACTTATTTCTATAATGTTATTGAATTTATTTTTTCACCGATTCTCTGGCCTCTAGGCGTATACCCTGGTGTTTTCTATAATGTTCAGATTACTGATGTTAAAATATCACCGAAAGGAAAAAGATCTTTGAAGAATCAGGAGGGAAAGCAGACGGAAATGCAGCCGTTTATAAAAAGACCGAAGTCAGTTCAGTGAAGAAATGACAAGTATTTGACCACTGGTAAAATAAAATGGTTGCAGTCTTTTCCTGATATTTACCATTGGTTAATTAAGGAGCTGTCAGATGAAAAAAGCGTTCGAAAAAGTAAGTCTCGGCTCGGCTGTACTGCCGAACCGTTTTGTTATGGGTTCCATGCATTTGGGAATGGAAGGAAGTGCGGATTCTGCAGAGATAATGGCTGCTTTTTATGCGGAACGGTTTGACGGAGGGGTCGGTCTCATTGTCACTGGAGGGATCGGTGTCAACGAGGAAGGACGCGGCTCCCGGGGATTCTTCAATATGCAGAAAGAAGAAGATGCTCTTGAAATGAAAAAAATGAACGGACTTCTGGCTGGAAAGGGCATTATGTGCGCACAGCTTTTTCATGCAGGCAGATATGCCTTCTTCAGAGAATGTGTGGCTCCTTCAGCCATCCGTGCACCTATAAACAGATTTGTTCCTAAGGAACTGAGTACGGACGAGTGCTGGAAGACAGTTGAAGACTTTGGGAAAAGTGCAAAAATTGCCTCTGAAATCGGCTTCGGCGCAGTGGAAATTATGGGAAGCGAAGGTTATCTCATCAATCAGTTCTGTTCTCCGGTGACAAATGCAAGAAATGATTTTTTCGGCGGAAATAATGAAAAAAGAATGAATTTTGCAATAGAAGTTCTGAGATCAGTGAGAAGGCATCTTCCTGAAAACTTCCCTGTCATATTCAGAATGTCCGGAATTGACATGATTCCCGGAAGTTCCGATTTTTCATTTACTGCGGAACTTGCAAAAAGACTGAATGCGGAAGGTGCATCCGCTCTGAACATAGGGATCGGATGGCATGAGTCGAGAGTTCCCACAATCAGTCAGCTTGTGCCTAGAGCAGCATTTGCAGGGATGGCAGAAAAAATAAAAAGAGAAGTGCCGGATGCGCTGATCATTGCTTCCAACAGAATAGCCGGCAAAGATGATATGGAAAAAATATTTTCTAATGATCAGGCAGATCTGATTTCCATGGCAAGACCCTTCCTTGCAGATGCAGAGATTCTGAACAAAATCAGAGACAATGAGCCGGACAGAGTGAATACCTGCATTGCCTGCAATCAGGCCTGTCTCGATCATGCATTTCTGGATCTGACTGCAACTTGTGTCGTCAATCCCAGAGCCGTCAGAGAACTGGAATACAAAACAGATAAAAATATACCAAAAAAAGTGGCAGTCATCGGTTCCGGTCCTGCGGGACTCGAAGCAGCAAGGGCTGCCGCTGAACTCGGACACAGTGTCACTCTGATTGAAAAGGGAGAGAGACTGGGAGGTCAGTTTCTGCTTGCTTCTGAAATACCCGGAAAATCAGAATTTCTCGAAACTCTGCGTTATTTCAGAACGGAGCTTAAGCGGCTCGGCGTAAATGTAATTCTCCAGAGAAATGCGGACATTCATCTGCTGAAAGAACTGAATCCGGATGCGATTATCCTCGCTGCCGGAGTCGTGCCGAGGACTTTTTCGCTTCCGGGTATGGATAAGATTCCGACAGGCACATATACCGATTATCTGACAGGAAAATTCAAGCCCGGAAAAAAGACAGCAGTGATCGGTGGCGGGGGAATCGGAGTGGACGTGGCTCATAAGCTGGTTTCCGAAAAGAACAGGGATATTGACTCCTATTATAAGAGATATAATATATCATCCTATAATCAGCCTGTAATTCAGAAAAAGGACAGCGGGAGAAAAACTGCAGTTTTCAGAAGAAACGGAAAACACGGTGCCGGTCTTGGGCCTACCACATTCTGGGCACTCAAGCAAGAACTGGAATTTGACGGAGTGGAATTTTATCAGGGACTTCAGTATAAGGAATTTAAGGACGGTGCTCTCATTTACGAAACCAAGGACGGAAAGACTCATTCATTTGAATGCGATTCTGCGATCATCTGCACTGGGCAGGAAAGCGAAAATTCGCTTGCAGAGAGTCTGCAGAAGGAATTTGCTGACAGACAGATTTTCATCATAGGCGGAGCGAGAGACTCAAAAGGAATTGATGCCAAAAGAGCATTCCAGGAAGGTCTCGAGGCCGCATATGCAGTAGGCAGGAAGAAATGAAGAGCGAAAACTACTTTACAGAGGATCATGATCTTGTCATGATTTTTGATCATCTGATTCCATGGTCTGACGTTGTACGCAGCGTAGAAGGGACTGACTTTGAAGACCATAAGAAATACATTGAGACAGGGAAAGAGAGATTCAGTATGGCTCCTTCGAGCGAAAAAGAAGCAGTGGATCTGTACAGATCTGCTCTCGATTCGCTTGGGGAATTTTTCGGCAAGGAAGTATCTCCGTATTCTTCCCTTTTTGACAGGGAAGGACTTTCCTATGAAAACGGAAAAGTGATATTTCCTGAGGAACTTGTCTCTGTATATGAAAAATTCCGCACTTCGGGACTCATGCCCTATGCAATCCCTCGAAGCTCCGGAGGACTCGGCTTTCCTGCAGTTCTGTCTGCATTCTATGCCATGATTATGAGCCGGGGCGACGTTTCATTCAGCATGACGGTAAATCTTCTGAATCTGGCTCAGATTGTCTCACGGTTCGGAACAGAAGAGCAGTCGGAGAAATATGTTCTGCCTGCAGCGGCGGGAGATACACTGTTTGCGATGTCTCTGACTGAACCTGACTATGGTTCCGATCTGAACAGTGTGAGAATGAGTGCAGTGCGCCAGGAAGACGGATCTTATCTTCTGAACGGAACAAAAAGATTCATTTCTCAAGGATGCGGTCTAGGTCCATATCCTGCGCTTCTTCTGACACTTGCGAGAACTGAAAAAAGTTCTGCAGGTGCCAGAGGGCTTTCTCTTTTCCTTGTGAAAAGCACGGATGTGCAGATTGCAGGAATAGAAAAGAAAATGGGGATTCACGCATCTCCTACCTGCGAGCTTGTATATGAAAACTGCAGAGCCGAACTTTTAGGTGAAGAAGGTTTCGGTCTCACAAGATACACTCTCGGTATGACGAATTTTATGAGACTTGGAAGTGCATCCGGAGGTGCAGGCGGGGGAGCAGCGGGATATTTTGAATCTGAAAAATACTGCAGTGAAAGAATCCAGTTCGGAAAACCGATTGGAAAAATTCCCGCAGTTGCAGAGATGCTGAATAAAATCAAAAGAGAGACAAATGTTATGCGTCTTCTTGCACTTGAAGCTGCATATTCAGTGGATATGTACCAGCACGAACAGATCAGGATGGAGAAAAAAGAAATCTCGGACAGAGATATTCGGAAAAATGAAAAGATCAGAACATGGTCGAGCATTGCTTCCATTCTGACTCCTATTGCGAAGTACTACGGTTCAGAGCAGGGACAGGCCTGTGCATCCATCGCAGTGCAGATTCACGGAGGCGTCGGTTATACTGAAGATTTTGATGTATCAAGACTTTACAGAGATGCAAGAATCAACACAATTTATGAAGGCACAAGCCAGATTCAGGTGAGAATCTCCTCGGGGGCTTTCCTTGCAGGAATGACAGAAGAGGGAATATTCAGAAAATATCTAAATTCATTAAAAAAGGATATTTCACATTATAAAGACATTATTTCTGAACAGAGTCAGATTCTCGAGTCCTGCATTTCTGCCTACAGGAAAATTGAGAACGACGATCTGAAGGAAAGAAGGTCGGAAGATCTGATCATATCCGCTTCGAGACATATCTGTTCTGTTCTTTATGCAAGAGCGGCAGAAAAACTGAATGCAGAAGGTCTCGGAGAAGACTGGGATGCTGATTTCAGAAATTATGCCCTGGACAGCACGGCTATGATGAAAGGTGCAGAATATAAAATTCACAAAAGATGAAGAGGGAATTCTCAGTTTTTCAATGAAAGCTGTCTTATGATAAGCAGGACTATGAAACGGTTTTTTATCTATGTATTGACAGTCATTCATTTATTTCCTGTTTTTCCGGAAGCTTCTCCTTCTCTGTGGAAAGAATTCAGGATTGATGTCTCACTGATTTCGCAGCAGGAGCAGGAAAAACTGAATTCCGTATTCAAATATATTGAATCAGTTCCAACCGAGAAGCTTTATGTATCGGAGAAATTTTACAGAAAAAAATCCAGATTTGAAAAACTTTTCGGATTTGCATTCAGCGGAAAAAAACTGAACCATTGGATTCTTTCCAGAATCCGAAAAATAAAAATTGAGAAAATAAAAGACTATTCTGCCTTGAATACAGGAAGCGAACTTATTCTTTCTGACTCATTTCTGAATCTCTCGGTTTTGGAACAGAGCATTATTCTCGTTCACGAAGCAAGACATTCCGATGGAAGAGAATTTGCCCATTCTGCCTGCCCGGATGATTTTCCGTTTCTAAGTCAGAGAAATCCGGAAGCAGTGCTTTCCGACCTTTACGCCTGTGATGAAAGAACGGACGGAGCCTACGGTTTTTCGGCAGCTTTTTTGTTTGAATTAATTTCCTACAGCGTGAAAGATAGAGAAAATCTGATCGGAAGATACAATTCTGAACTATCCAGAATCATTATAAAAAGGCAGTGAAAAATTATATGTTTAGAATATTAGGAAAAATCTGCATTCTGCTGACAGCATTTTTTATAATTAAATGTTCATCATCGGAAAAATTCAGAAAACTTCACAGCATTCAGGAGAATTTTTCCGATTTTTACCTGATCAGGCCGTTTTCACCTGCTCTCTCTCTCTGGTCTTTCAGTGTAAAAGTATCAAAGTACAGAGATAAGTTTAACCCGGACGAGAAACCGGAACAGGTGAAGGATTTTAGCATAAGAGTCGGGCATTATATTCATCTGCGTCTTCCAAAAGGTCATTATAAACTGAGTTCTCCTTTTTTTAAGAACTCGGAAAAGATTATTTTCATAGATGGAAAAAAAGAAAAGTTCATTCATTTTTATCTTTTTTCAGACGTTTTTTTCTCAGGAACAGAACTCTTCTTTCAGGAAATTGAAAAAAAAGAAGCACTGACATTTCTTCTGGAAGGGAGCAATATGTCGGGACATCCGGAGTCGGACCCTTAAGGCTGTTCGTCCATATGCTGATCAAGAAGCTTCAGAAACATTTTTGCATTTTTGGCTGTTCCTAGTTTCATCCAGTCCACGTGACCGCCTCCTTTGATCTCCCAGAACTGTTTTGGATCCTTTGCGAGCCGAAATATTTCCTTTCCGTTTTCAAAAGGGACAACATCATCTTCGTTCCCATGGATAATGATCATTGGAATCGGTGATATTTTTTCTATGTAATTTTCCGGACTGTAGGCATCTGATACTATAAAACTTGCAATATATGCTATCGGATAGAAGAATTTTTTTGCGACAATCTGTCTTGCAACAGTTCTGTACGAAGGAAAACCTCCGTCTACAATCACGAGTGAGATGTTTTCTCTGTTTCTAAGATCAGGTACAGCCCGCATAAGAATTGTACCGCCGAGACTCTGTCCGTAAAGAATGAGCTTCTCTTTTCTCTTTATGCACTCGTCATTTACACTGTTGATGTAGTAGACTGTATCGCTGTGAATATCTTCCGGATCAGGTTCTCCTTCAGATTTCCAGTATCCTCTGTAATCGTAAGTATACAGATTATATCCGCTGTTTGCCAGCCATGCCAGAGAAAGAAAATGAGCAGTCATATTCTGCCCGTTTCCATGAAGCTGCAGAATGTTTCCTTTTACTTCCTTTTTGTACGAATGTATCAGCCAGGAGTAGAGTTTCTTTCCGTCCTTCGCCGTAATTATTTTTTCACTTTTTTTGAACCCCATCTGTTCGGGTGTATAGAAAGTCCTGTCAGAAGGATAATAGAAAAAACTTGAACAGGAGATGAATAGGGCGGGAATGAATCTAAAAAAGATGTGAATAGGAGAAAACAGCTTCATTGTAATACCTCTGTGAAAATAGTTCTGCTCTGAGCTCATTGTTCAGATTGAGAGAATAACGTACTTGAAAAGATGCCTTATAGTCATCGTGTCCTGTGAGAACAGAAAACCCGTAATAGGCTCCTGAAAACAGAAATTTTATGTTTCCAAAGTCCCCGATGACACTAAGAAGCATCTGCGGTCCCGCTCGGAAGCCCTTTTCAAGAGCCGAAGCAGACTGCAGTTTCATTCCTGCAAGAAATGAGAATGAAAACTTGGAAAGAAAAGGACTGTATTCATCCTGGAAAGTATACCCGTACAGCGCTTCCATATTTCCCATACTGTGTCTTCTGTAATCAGAGTCCCGGAGCAGACGGTTTTTTTTCAGTACAGCAGCATCAGAACCGAAATTCACAAAGTAGGAATTCAGTTTTGAAATGGAATTGTAGGGAGTAAATGAACCCAGTTTCAGTATATTTGTTTCTTCCAAAAAGAGTCTCTTGTCTTCGTTGAATGCCCTTAATCTGAAATTCAGTACAAGATTTTCAGAATTTGGAAAGTATCCTGAATCCTGATTCAAAAGGTCATGATGTGCAGGACGAAGTGAAAATTCTGCGAATGAACCGTTAGATCCGTAGCCGATTCCTGTCTTCATTCTGATGATGGAATGTCCCGTATCGGGAGAGGTTGTAACCGGTCTGTAGACAGTGTCTTTTTCTGCAGGAAGTTCAGATCTCACTGAAAGAAATTTTCTGTACAATGCATCTTCTGCAGTTTCCTGATTTTTATTTGCTTTTCTGAATCTGAAAGAATCGAGAAGTGCATCCAGAATAAATGCTTTTCTGTCCTCAGCAAGCTTCATTTCCCTGAATTTTTCCGGACTGATTTCTCTTCCCAGAACTTTAAACAGAATTTCACGTTCTTCAGGATTCATCAGAAAAAGTTTCTGTTTAATTTTGCTGTGCAGTGAGGGACGGTAAAGTTTTTCAGAAACCAAGTCCTTTTCTTCTGCAATCACTTTTATCGTCTCCGAAGGAATGACCCAGCCAGGAAGTCTGTCTCTTAGTCTTAAGGATGGTCTGGCCACTTCCAGAAGGGAAAGAATGTGATATGAACAGTTGTCCGAAAAAAAGTAATAGGGAAATGAGGCGCTTCCCAGCTCCCAGAGATGAAGATGAAACCATTCGATTTCTTCTTCTTTCAGATTCAGACGGTACTCCCACAGATCTCTGCTTTCTCCTTCGTTGTATTCATTGACTTTAAAGTAATAGGGGAAGATGGAAAACTGTCCGTTGTACAGGCCGAAGATTCCCTTGAATGCATATTGCACAGGATTGTCTTCTGCATCCTGAGAAGCAGCATAATTGACTCCGTAATCCAGCAGTTCGCGGTTTTCGTCTCTGTCTGTATCTATTTTCATCAGTGTATGTCCATATACCGATGCCGGTGCGCCCATATAATAGGATGCAAAAATCACTTTTATGCTTTTGGGATTGAGTGCCGCTTTCCAGGTATCAAATCTTTCACATTTTTCGTCTGAGATAAAGGCAGGATCAAAATTCAGTTTCTCCTTCAGCCACCTGTATCTTGCCGGAAATTTGCATTGCGGATGCTGTTCATTCTGACCTTCCGGAACCTCCTTTGAAAAAAAACTTCTGAGTGTGGAATGCAGTTCCTTTTTTGGATCTGTTCTTCCCTCGGCAGACATAAAAAATGCAGAACTGTTCGATTCACTGATCATTCCTGACCCTGTTTTTGTTTTTTTATAATGAAGAAGGAGATGCCAGAATCTTTCTTCATGCAGTTTTTCGAGCGAAGATCTGTCAATCAGTGACTGCAGGTAGTTTTCGTCAGCAGGTTCAGCGGATATGATAACATTAAAAATAATGAAAAAATAAAAAAAACGCATTATCTAAAGAAGAGACTGCTGCCTGAATTCAGATCAGACAGCAGGAAGAAAGTGAATTAGATTTTGCAGACAGGCGCAAGAGTGCTGTCTTTGGAAATTTCATTCTTGAGAGCTGAGATTAAATCAGAAGGAGAGTTTCTGACTTCGCTTGTAAAAAGGACTCCGTATTTTTTCTGAGTCATATTTGCAAAATTCTTCTGAGAATCTTTAGGACATCCGAAAAGAGTAGCCAGAGTGTTCAGTTTTTCACCTTTTCCAGCAGCCATTTCCTGCTCAAGACTGTCAATGTTCATATGAACAAAAATGTCCTGCTCTTTTTCTGACTTTACGATTCCGTCAGCAGTGCATCCGAGAGATCCTGTAGTGATTCCAAAAGTCTGATTTCCGTAAATACCGTTAGTTGTAGCCGCGAGAACCTGAGCAAAACCAGGCTCCTTGATAATTAAAGAACCGATTCCGCATCCCGCAGCACCGTATTTAGGAGCACTGGAAATCCCGGTAGTCAGAGCCATTGCAGCAAGAAAGAGGATGGATATTATTAGTGTTTTTTTCATGAATTTTCTCCCTGGAAATTAAATGCTGCAAGCTTTGGAAAGGTTTGCATCTTTTTTGATTTCTGATTTTACTGCAACGATCAGAGAAGACGGTGTGGAATTTTCAGACATGAGTCTGCTGTAGCTTGCCTGAGTCATCTGTCCAAATCTGCTTAAAGAATCAGAACTGCATCCCAGAAGGTGAGCAAAAGTATTGAGTTTTTCACCTTTACCAGCAGCCATTTCCTGCTCCAGGCTTTCAAAATTCACAGTTGCAAAAACTTCCTGTGCTTTTTCATTTTTTACGATCCCATCTGCTCTGCAATTTGAAGTTCCTGAAGTGATGCCAAAAGTCTGATTTCCTGAAGTGCCGTTTGTCGTTGCTGCGAGAATCTGTGACTTATCATTTGTGGTGATAATTGAAGATCCAAGTCCGCATCCTGCCATTCCGTACTTTGGCGCGCTAGAAACTCCGTTTACAAGAGTTAAAGCTGCCAAAGCAACCGATAAATATAGAAAACTGTTTCTATTCATAAACTGCTCCCGATTGAAAGTATTGCTCATATTCGACAGATCGGAACTTGCGTCAATAAAAAAAAGTTTTCTTCATAAGAGTCAAATGAAATTAAATTCACGGATCAGACAGAAAATATATCTTTTCGTCTAAAAATGAAGAATAAAAAAGTAGACATTTGCACAACTGACGATTTTACAGGCAAAAACAAATCTGCAAGGATCTTTCGGAAAAAGGTGTTTTTCACGGATTGGGGAGTTTTACTGTTTTACATAGAAACACCTGAATTTATTCAGTACTTATGAAGCTGAAGAATGAGTTTAGTGTAGGAAAATACAAAATAGGAGAGGATTCAAAACCTTTTCTAGCCGCTGAGATCGGCCTCAATCATAATAATGATGCTGAGATTGGAAAAAGAACAATTGCGGCCGCTGCAAAAGCAGGAGCTGATGCAGTCAAGTTTCAATCTTATGTGACTCATGAGTTTATCGACAGTAAAAATTCGGAAGCGAAGTTTCTGTTTGATATATTCAAGCAGTATGAGCTTTCCGAGAAGATGCACAGGGAATTTCAGAAGACTGCTGAATCAGAAGGAGTCCTCTTTTTTTCAACACCTCTCTGCGAAAGTTCAGTCGATCTGCTTGTTTCCTTAAAAGTGCCTGTCATTAAAATTGCTTCAGGTGACGTTGTGAACTATCCTCTTCTGAAAAAGACTGCAGATACAGGGCTGCCTGTTTTTCTTTCGAGCGGTGCTGCAGATTTTTATGAAGTGACAAGAGCAATGGATTTTCTTTCTTCCTCTGCAGATCGAATCTGTCTCATGCACTGTCTTTCTATGTATCCTGCTCCTCCTGAAAAGCTCAACCTGAGGACACTTGAACTTTATAAAGAAATTTATAATTGCCCTCTTGGATTTTCGGATCATTCCGCTGGAACTCTGGGAGCTGCAGTTGCAGTCGGACTCGGAGCTTCTGTCATAGAAAAACATTTTACTCTGGATAAGAACCTTCCCGGCCCTGATCATCAGATTTCTGCATCTCCCGACGAACTGAAGAAAATTAGGGAAGATATTGACACTGCATTCAGTATGAGAGGGGAAAAAGTAAAACGCCCGACTGCTGAGGAAGTGAACGGAAGATTTTACGGACGCAGATCCGCTTATTTTCAGAATTCCCGTCTATTGGCTCTGAGGCCTGCACTTCATATAAAAGATTCGCAAATTGCGGATTCTTGGGATATCAGGGATATTCAAAATAATGAAAAATTATCTGAAGGGGCAGTTCGCAAATTTACCGGCTGACTGCAGATTCCGAGTGAACAGGATAAAAAATTTTCTGAAAAGTTCGGTCAGACTGCTGGTTCTGACAGTATGTCCGTTTATGTACTTAAACGCCTTCCCGGAGCTGATCCTGAAAGGTGAAAATACGATTAATCCTATTGGAACGGCAGATTATACTTATGAGCTCGGCCGGGAGGACTCGATTCAGAATGTGCTGCATTCGCCTCAGAATATATGGAGGACATCTCCGAAGGAGGATACGTTTCTTTACAACGGAGACGGGCGGCATCTCTGGTTCAGATTTGATCTGAAAAATGAAAGTATGGACAGCCATTACTTTATTCGGGTCAGGGAATTTGCACTCGAAAAAATTATATGTTATCTTATATTTCCGGACGGAACAATTCAGAGGCATTCCGGCGGAACAAAATTTCCGCTGAAGAGCAAGACAGTATATTCTTCCGATTCCATATTTCCGGTTACCCTGAAAACGGGTGAAAATGTAAGAATTTATTTAGATATTCAGGCTCCTATCATCACCTATTCCTATATGGAAGTTCAGTCAAGCAGCAGTCTTCTGGACGGTATAATAAAAGAGCATTTTTTCCTCGGGATCTACTATGGGCTTCTTCTTTTTATGGTAATACTGAGCCTTGCAACTTATTTTTATCTTAGGGATAATTCCTATCTTTTTTTCATGATCTTTGTTCTTCTGCAGGGTCTTTTTCAGATGGCCCGGACATCAATCGGAACCTATTTTCTTTATCCTGACTGGCCGGAGCGCAATCTCGATATCTGGTATTTCTGTCTTATTTTCAGTTTTTCCATGGGTTCGCTTTTTTCGAGAAGTTTTCTGAATATGCAGACAGTGGACAAAAAAATCAACAGTACAATGCTTTATCTGTCTATGGGAGTTCTGATATTCCTTCCGCTTCCTTACGTCATTTCGGCAAATGTCGTTTACATTATAGGATTTCTCGGAATCATCTATACTGCGTATGTTCTTTACTGTGCGCTCAAGGCAATGAGAGCGAATTTTCGTCCGGCAAAATACTTTTTCATAGGGTGGGGGGCATTTTTTCTTGGAATTGCCGTTTCCATATATTCAATAAAACACAATATCATTACAGAATATTCTTCTCTTCTGGGTTCATCGGTTCAGATGTTCTTTATGACATTTGCCATTCTTTCAAATGCAAACAGGATTAAACGGGAAAAAGAGGAAATCTCTGCTCAGGTTTCGGACTATCAGAAGGAGCTGAATCTGGCAAAAAAAATCCAGGAATCACTCCTCCCCGAAAAGACACCTAAGCTCGACGGTGTCGAGATTAAAACTTTCTACCTGCCTATGAAACAGATAGGAGGAGATTTTTTCGGATTTCATACAAAAAAAAGGGAATCACTTTCCTGCATAGTAGCTGACGTGTCAGGGCACGGGGCAGCTGCGGCACTTATTGCTTCGATGCTGAAAGTGGCATTTTCGGATACTTCAGACATCTCTCATAAGCCTTCAGAAGCACTTCGAAAAATCAACGAGTCTCTTTACGGAAATCTGGGAAAACAGTTTGTGACTGCAGTTTATGTTCACATTGACATTCGGCATATGAATATGACAGTCAGTACTTCTGCGCATCCGGCAGTGATTGTCCAGAGAAAAAATGAGGATAAATTTCATTATATTTCATCCAAAGGTCAGATGATCGGTATTTTTCCTGATCTGAAAGTTCAGGAGACTCAGTTTAAACTCCAGAAAAACGACAGGATTCTGATTTATACAGACGGACTTCTTGAGGCTTTCAATGACAAGGGTGAAATGTTTGATGAGAAGAATCTCGAAATTGCACTGGAAGCGAATAAGAATATGAGTGTGGACGGACTTGTGCATCTGCTTGCCTACAGACTGAAGGAATGGATCGGTCCTTTGAAGGATTTTGAGGATGACATTACGATGGTGGTTGTGGATATACTGTAATGAAATTTTTGAAATGGATTTTCTGGTTCTTCCTTATTTTCATAGGGGCTCCCGTTTCCCTGTTTGTATTCATCAATCTGATTTATCTCCTAATTTCATCCGGAGCGGACAATGCGCGGATACTTCAGTCTGTAATATATAATATAATTTCTTTTTTTCTGATCATCCTTCCGCTTTCCTGGAAATTCAGACAGATGAAGACCGCAGCACTGAATGCACAAAAAAAATATACAGAGATCAGACTTGAAGACAGAAAAGAAGAGCTGGGCTGATTCTCCTGATGAAGAAATTCAATCTTACTGAATACTGTTTTTCTGAAAATCTGAAGAAACATCCGGAAAAGACGGCTCTTGTCTTTCATTATGAATCCGGAGACAGAAAATCATGGAATTATAATGAATTATATGACAGAATAAAATATTCCGCATCTCTTCTTTTCGGACTGGGTCTGAAGAAAGGAAGCCGAGTTCTGATCCGGCTTGAGAGTGATGAAAATTTTGCCTCTTTTTTTCTTGGAGCTGTTCTTGCAGGTTTTATTCCAGTTCCTCTCTCACCTCTTCTCACAGATTCTGAAATATCCTTCATTCGGGCCAGTTCAGAAGCGGATGCCGCAGTTATTTCACCGAGGCTTTCCTTTCCGGAATCTCTCCATCTGAAAAAACTTGTCTGTGACGGAAGATATGACGAGATTTCAGAATATGATTATTCCTTCGGGGATACAGAAGAAGAGTACCCTGCATATCTTGTATATACATCGGGGACAGCCGGTGTGCCGAAAGGAGTTCTGCATTCTCACAGAAGCATTTTAGGAAGAATTCCTATGCATTCAGACTGGACAGGACTTACTGAAAATGACAGACTGCTTCATGCCGGTCATCTTAACTGGACATATACGATGGGAGTGGGCATTTTCGATTCGTTTGCGAACGGAGCAGAGTCACATCTTTTTTCAGGCAAGGCAGAGCCTCAAATCTGGCCGAAACTGATTGAGAAAGAAAAAATTACATTATTTGCCGCTGTGCCCAGTGTATACAGAAGAATGATAAAATATTCTCATTTGGAAAGCAGGGATCTCTCATCTCTAAGATATGTTCTGACTGCAGGAGAATCCCTGTCCCCAGAACTGAGACAGCTTTGGCTGGAAAATACAGGCAGGGAAATGTATGAGGCTCTGGGTATGAGCGAAATTTCCACCTACATAAGTTCAGGGCCGAATACTCCGGTCAGACAGAGTTCTGCCGGAAAAGTGCAGAAAGGAAGAAATGTCAGAATTATTCCTGTGGAATCGGGCATCACTGAACTGAAGGCAGGCGAGACAGGATTCATTGCCGTTCACAGAAGTGAAAAGGGACTTATGCTCGGATACTGGAAAAATCCATCTGAAGAAGAGCAGTCCTTCCGTGAAGACTGGTTTGTCACCGGTGACCTGGCGTACCGTGATGAGAATGGGTATATTTTTTATCAGGGGAGGGAGGATGATACGATGAACTCGTTCGGTTACAGGGTATCACCTCTTGAGATTGAAAATGCCGTACTTGACCTTCCTTATGTGGCGGAAGTAGGAGTGAGAGAAGGAAAACGAGGAGATGTATCTGTGATTATTGCCTACATTGTATTGAAAAATCATGAAGATGCATCTGCCGAGACCTCTGAAAGAATTCTGATTCACTGTAGAAATAAACTCGCTTATTATAAAGTACCAAAAGAAATAATTTTTAAAGAGTCTCTTCCTCACGGAAGAACAGGAAAACTGCTGAGGAAGGAACTCAAATGACAGACTGCAGACATTTTCCGGCATGTTCCGGGTGTGATCTTCTGGATTGGCCGTACAGGGTTCAGCTTGAGGAAAAATATATTTATATTCGGGATCTGTTTTCCGGATTCAAAGATGCTTACGTACACGAGGTTCTTCCGTCAAATCCCCATCTTCATTACAGACATAAGGTACAGCTTACATTTGCACTTGACAGAAACGAGGGACAGGGTCCCTCTCTGATTTTAGGAATACACAGAAAAGACTATTCAGGGATCATCAATCAGAGAGAATGCAGGATTCAGGAAGAAGATCTTACTGAGGCAGTACTCGTTTTAAGAGACTGGGCATTCAGAAACAGAATACCTGTCTGGAATAAGTATACCGGCAGGGGTATGATTCGAAATATTGTCCTGCGGAAGTCTCTGCATACGCGAGAGGTTCTTATCGGCATTGTTACCGGCGGTCAGGGTGACCTGCCTAAGATTTCCGATCTGGCAGATAAACTCCAAAACAGTCTCAAAAAATCCGTCCTGTCGGGAATTGTACAGAATATCAATTCGGAAAAGACGGATATGGTGCTCGGGAGCGAGTCTAGAACACTTCTGGGAAAGGATTTCATTACTGAGCATCTGAATGAATTCAGATTCAAGGCAGGACTTGATACATTTGTTCAGGTCAATCCGTATCAGTCTCCTTTTCTCTACGAAAATGCAGTCAGGCATATACCTGAAAGCAGCAGAGTAATTGAGGCCTATTCCGGAATCGGAACACTGACTCACCTCATCGCAAAAAAAGCAAAATCAGTGACTGCAATTGAAATGAACAGAAATTCTTCAGATTCGGCAAAAAGGGCAGCACAGGAAAACGGGATAAAAAATATTCGTTTTCTTCAGGGTGATGCAGCTGAAAGTCTTTCCAGTGCAGGCAGAGCGGACTGCATTGTTCTTGATCCTCCAAGAACCGGACTTCATTTCAGTATGATAAAAAAACTTTTAAAATATAATGCAAAAAGTATCATTTATATTTCATGCGACCCTGTTACTCTGGAAAGAGATGCCAGATATCTCAGAAATGTCTATACGCTTCTGGATGTTCAGCCGGTCGATATGTTTCCTCATACAAATCATATTGAATCTGTTGCTTATTTCAGTTCCTGATTCCTGCTCCATCATTGACTAGTGTTTCCTCTGGTGCAGGTGTTATCCCTTTTTTCGGAAAATAAATTGACTCTGATTCTTTCCGCAGTAAAAAGGATTATTATGAAAAAAATGCTTATAGTCGTCTGTGCTGTTTTCGCCATGATCCTGTTTATTGACTGCCGTCAGAAAGAAGGGAAGAATTTTCTGAATCAAAAAGCTGCAGAACCCGATCTGCCTGTGCGGAATAACCCGATCAATATTGTATCAGGGAGCCGCGTTTATGTTCCCGCATATGCCAGAGCTTTTTCATACAGAAATGAGCAGACTGTTCCGCTCGTTACAACCCTTGCCGTTCACAATACGGATATGGAGCATCCCATTTTCCTGAGAAAAATTGAATACTATTCCGAGGGCGGCAGACTTCTGAAAGAATTTATAAAGGAACCGAGAATTCTTGGACCTATGGCTACTGCAGTGTACCCGCTTGTCCCTGAAAAGGAAGGCACAGGAATTGGCGCAAATGCTGTAGTGGAATGGGTATCCGAACATAAGGTATCCCGTCCGGTGATTGAAGCTATAATGATTTCCGAGGGGACTCTCGGAATTTCATTCATCAGTCCTGGTTATTCCATAAAAAAAATTACGGAATAATGATTATTTATGTCCAATCTTCTTTACCTGAGATTTTGGATAGACTGTTTCCTTTCCGGAAGCATCCTTCACTGCTACTGAATTGAGCATAATTCTTGCATTTACATTTTTCAGTACAGTTCCATTTTTCAGGTACACGATAAAATTTAATGATCCGGAAGGTGCTTTAGGGATTTCATGTTCAACTGTCTTTGCGGTATTTCCTGCAAGAATGTCTGCAGTTTCCACTCTGTTCATAAAGGAAGCATATTCATAGGCTGTTTTTCCCTTCATATCCTTCTCATTTCTGTTCGTTCCGTTTTCTATAAGAAGCCTTACTATATCGTTTCTGCCCTCTGCTGCGGCGTAATGAAGTGCTGTCCAGCCTTCCGGATCAAAAACTGATTTTCCCGAGGAATAAAGAAGTTTTGCCGTCTCTACCCTTCCTGCATAACAGGCTTTATGAAATGCAGTCTGTCCGAAATTGTCTTTTTCGTTAAGGTCAATGTTACTGTCAATAAAGAATTTTACTGTTTCGGTTCTGCCTTCAAATGCCGCCCAGTGCAGTGCAGTCCAGCCGTTCTTGTCCTTCATTTCCGTCTTTTGAGAAATCAGAAATTTCAGCGTATCAGTATAACCTTTCGCCGCAGCAAGATGGACGGCTGTTCTGCCTGCAATATCCCGGCTGTCCCTGTCTGCTCCGCCTTTGATAAGTATTTTTATTATATCCGTTCTGCCTTCAAATGCAGCCCAGTGAAGTGCTGTCCAGCCGTTTTCCTGATCGGCAAGATTGGGATCTGCTCCGCTGTCGATGAGCATACCGGCGGCCTCTGCACGTCCTTCATAGGCGGCCCAGTGGAGAGGTGTCCATGCCCTGCTGTCTCTGGCATTCATATCAGCACCCTTTTCGGCCAGTATTCTGACTGATTCGGAGTAGCCTTTGGATGCTGCAATATGGAGGGGTGTTCTTCCGGTTGCATCCTTGAGACTGATTTCAGATTTGTCTGCCAAAATCTTCTGCAAGGCTTCCGGACTGCCGGATGCTGCAGCTTCATGAGCAGGATTCCACCCCAGCCTTGCTGTATTTTTCAGCTGAGTTTCCGGAGCTGCTGACTTGGCAGGTGAATCCTTTGCCGGAGCAGTTCTGCACTGGATTGTGAGGGAAATGATAATAGGAGTCAGTATTAAATAATTTTTCATAAAAACAGTATCCGATAAAGATAAAATAATTAGACCAGTAAATCTGAATTCATGCTTTTGAAAAGAAAAAAAAGTATACAAAAATGACAGTAGAAAAATGATTTAGGCAGGAGTTTATATGTTTTTAAAAATTACAGTGTCTGCTGCCATTATTTTTTCAGTCGGGTGTTCATCTTCCGTCCCAGCTTCTCTCAGATCTGCGACAGAGGTGAAAAATGAAAATATTAAACTGAATGCAGCCAAAAATCTTCCTCCAAAGGCCTCTCCTGGGCAGTGTTTTTCTAAAATCATCATTCCGCCTGAATACAAGACGGTAGAGGATCAGGTACTGGTTTCTCCCAGAAGAACGAAAATGGAAAGAATTCCTGCAGAGACAGAAACAGTGGACGTGAAGGTGATAGATGTTCCCGGCAGAACTTTCTGGAAATCATCATCTGACGATGAAGTGTATTATCTGGATTCTGAACCTCCAGTGTACAAGACAGTACAGAAAGAGATTATAAAGAAACCTGCATATGTGAGGACAACGGAAATTCCTGCTGAATACAAAACTGTGACTAGACAGGTTTTAGTAAGGCCGGAGAAGACAGAATGGGAAGAAGTACTCTGCGGAAATAATGCTCAGGAGGCCGTGATCTGGCAGATTCAGAAAACTCTGAAAGAGAAAGGATACAATCCTGGAAATTTTGAAGGTAAACTTGATGAGTCGACTCTCAAAGCAGTGAGTGATTATCAGAGGAAGAACGGTTTAAAAGTAAATACAAACGGACTGATCAATATGGAGACTGCACGTTTTCTGGGAGTGAAGCTTCAGTAGAATCAGAACAGAGAAAGTTATTGACAGATCCGGTAACGGGATGAATACTGATCAGACAATGTCTGATGCAGAAAAAGAAAGAGAAAGTTTTCGGTATTTTAATGATAATGGAGGAAAATTCAGAGTTTCTATTCTGAATTCCTGCAATCTGTCCTGCAGTTTCTGTCACAACGAAGCCATGCAGAATCCCAGAACTGAAAAGAAATTATTTCCTTCCGTTCTGTCTCTGGAAATGATTCTGCAGACTGTTCATTCCTATATTTTTCTTGGCGGAAAACAGGTGAATATTACAGGCGGTGAACCTTTGATTCATCCTCATTTCTTCGAGCTGATTCAAGGAATAGAAAAAGGGAACTGCAGAATTGTCATAAATACGAATGCAGTGAAGCCGAAAGTGCTTCTGGAACACGGAAGAATTGAAAAAATTGATTCACTTCTCATCAGTCTTCATACTGCAGATGAGGATGTATTCAAAAATTATCTTGGAAAAAGTTCTCCAGCAAAAGTACAGGAGAACATTCTTGCATTAAAGAATGCCGGTTATCATATTGAACTCAACTGTTCATTTGGAAATTACAATAAGGCTGGACTGGAAAAAGTCGTTCAGTTTGCGGCTGAGAACAGTATAGATCTCAAAATCATCACTCTTGTCCGTCACGATGAACAGGCGGAATTTTATTCAGGTGAATGGGAATCTCCTGATTCTGCTGCCCCTATACTGAAAAAATACGGATTCACTCTGCAGAATTCAGGAAATTCTCTAGGAGGATATAAAATGTTTTATAAAAATGATAATATATCCATTACAGTGAAGGATATCGGAAAGGGAAAACTTTTTTCTTCGTACTGCAGGAACTGCTCCTATGAAAAATTCTGCGGCGAGGGGATTTACGGTCTTAGAGTAGGGGTTGACGGACTCTGGAAACCATGCCTCCTGAACAAAGAAAAGTTTATCCCCTTTTCAGAATCTGAGCCAATAGATAAACAGATTCTTCAGATTATTCATTCAATGGTCGGAGACAGGGAAAGCAGACTATTCAGTGCAGGAGTGCCTTTCTGAGCCATATCGTGACTGTGAAGCTGAGCTGCCTTAACACCAAAATATTCTGTATGCAGCCGCTGACAGTGAAAGAAATAAAATGATTAAAGCCGATCTGGAATACATTCTCATAAAAAATCTCCTGTTTCTGAAGAATTTTCAGAGAAGGAAATTCTGTCTGTAAAAACATCATGGATCAGCAGATATCGGACTTCAGAGCTGAAATGCAGTAACTGTGGGAGTTTCAATTTGCGGAAAAGGAATATGAAGTGAAATCAGATATATAAAAAAATAATTGACTTAGAATATGCTGATTCTTAAACAAAAATGAACCCAAGAGAACAAGTATGCCGGAATTCATTAAAGAAGAACTTTTCCATATCCTGAAAGAAGATGAATCTGTCCTGTCTTTTATGAATGATTTTGTCGGTGAGGGTATGCTGTATTTAAGCATACATTTTCCCGAGGAAGAGTGGAGTTCCGGAAGATTCCACAGAATATTGGGATATGATTCTTCGATTTCGAATAAAGAAAGATTTTTTCAAAAAAATTATCCCGATTTCTACCAAAAAATAAGGTCAAAGCTTTTTTTTCTGGAAAGCTCCTCTTCAGAAATTCTTGAGGATATCTATATTTTTGAACATTTTTCAGGGGGAAAAATATGGATGTTCGGCAAGGGAATGAAGGTACGAAACAGGGACAGAAGTATTTGCGGAATTCTTTTCGGATTTACCGAAATCGACAGAGAAGAAAAAGAACTGAGAAGGCTGATTGAAGAGAATCAGAAACTGAAGGCAGTTCTTTCTGCATTGGAGGAAAGCTCACTGGTTTCAGTGACTGATAATGTCGGGATCATACTCAGCTGCAACAGAAAATTCTGTGAAATTTCGAAATACCGTGAAGAGGAACTGATCGGGAAAAAGCACAGTATTGTGAACTCAGGATTTCATTCCAGGGAATTCTGGAAAAATATGTGGGATACTGTGCGAAAAGGCAGTGTATGGCATGGTGAAGTCTGCAACCGTTCCAAGGACGGTACATTTTACTGGGTCGATTCCGTCATAGCTCCGATTTATGACGAGAGAGGGAATATTTCCAATTTTATTTCGGTTCGGCATAATATCACTGAAAGAAAGGAGCTTGAAAGAAAACTTAAAAATACTGAAAAGAAAATCAGTCACCTGACAGAAAATTTCCCGGACGGTTCGGTGAGTCTCTTAAATCTTAACCTGGATTTCCTGTACACTGCGGGATCAGGATTCAAAAAAAACAATATTGATCCGACAGAATTCGATGGAAAAAATGCATCTGAAGTACTGAATATAAATCTTTATGAAGCATTGTGTCTGCATCTTCCTGAGATCCGGAAGGGGAAAAGTGTAAAGTATGAGGTCTCATATCGGGATCGGACATATCTGAATATGTGTGAACCGGTTTTTAATGAAAAGAATGAAGTTGCGTCATTTGTAATCGTTGCAAGGGATATTACTGATTATAAGACTGCCGTAAGCAGTCTGGCTGAGAAAGAAAAAGCGCATACGATCCTTGACAGACTTCCTGCACTGATAGGGTACTGGGATAAAAACCTGATCAATCAGTTTGCAAATTCAGCATATAAGGACTGGTTCGGAATCGACAGTCTCAGTATTCCGGGAAGGCATATCAGAGAGATAATCGGGGAGGAACGATATCGTCAGAATCTTCCTTATATTGAGAAGGCTTTAAATGGTGAACCTCAGATTTTTGAAAGAGTCATCCCGTCTCCTGACAGTAAGATTTTAAGATCGTCTTTGGCATATTACCTTCCGGACATTTTCGGAAATGAAGTGCAGGGATTTTATGTTCTGGTTACGGATATTTCACCATTAAAGCCTGGAAGCTGGGAAAATAAACGAATTCAGGAAATGCTTGAGGAGACCAGTCAGGTCGGCAGAATCGGCGTATGGGAACTTGATTTGAAAAATGATCATCTTTACTGGTCGAATGTAACCAGACAGATCTATGAAGTTTCATTTGATTATATCCCGACTGCTGATAAAGCTCTGCAGTTCTGCAAGGAGAGAGAAAGCAGAGAGAAAGCTCTTCTGGCTCTTGAGAATGGAATTAGAGAGGGAAAGTCTTGGGATCTTGAACTGCTGATTATTACTGAGTCTGGAAAAGAAAAATGGATAAGGGCTAGAGGAAATGCTGAATTCCAGAAAGGACTGCCCGTAAGACTGTACGGAACAATTCATGATATTCATGAAAAAAAAATAACTGAGATTCGGATGAAAACTCTCGCTTCCATTGCAGAACATTCAAATGATGCGGTCATTGCTCTGAATCTGGAAACTGTAATTATCTCATGGAACAAGGGTGCGGAAAGAATTTTCGGATACAGTGAAAAAGAGATGATTGGTCAGTCCATAACGAAAATTATACCTCCTGACCGTATTCAGGAAGAGAGATTTATTATGGGTGAAATCCTTTCGGGCAGGATGCTGAATCATTATGAAACTGTCAGAATTGACAAATCTGGAAATCAGATTTATGTTTCCATTACCGCATCTTCCATTCTGGATTCAGAGGACAGGATTATAGGTATATCAAAAATATCCAGAAATATTTCAGATAAAGTAAAAATGCTTATAGAACTGAAGGATGCAAAAACTGCTGCTGAACAGGCGAGCAGAGTCAAATCTGAGTTTCTTGCCAATATGAGCCATGAGATGAGAACACCATTGAATGGGGTAATGGGTTTTACTGATCTTCTTCTTTCTACAAATCTGGATTCAATGCAGAAATACTATGTGAGCACTATATTTCAGTCTTCAGAATTTCTTCTGAGGATCATTAATGATATTCTGGATATTTCCAAAATTGATGCTGGAAGACTGGAAATTTATGAAGAAGATTCCGATCTTGCTGAAATATGCAGGTTTGCTGCGGATACAGTCCGCACTCAGTCAGAGTATAAAGAGCTTGAACTTTCTTATATCTTTGATCCTGATATTGCAGAAAACGTCTTTGCAGATCCATTCAGACTCAAACAGATACTGATCAATCTTCTGGGAAATGCGGTAAAGTTCACTGAATCAGGAAAGGTGGAGCTTGAACTGAAACTGCTTGATAAGAAAGAGGGTAAAATCTCTGTACGTTTTTCAATAAAGGATACTGGGCTTGGAATCGATCCCAAAAATCAGGAAAGAATTTTTGAAGCTTTTTATCAGGCCGATCTTTCTGCTGAAAGAAAATTCGGAGGAACCGGTCTTGGGCTGACTATTTCGAGCAGAATACTTTCCCTGATGAAAAGCAGCCTGAAAGTCAGGAGTGAATTAGGGAAGGGCAGTACTTTTTATTTTGATCTGAATCTGCGAATTTCTTCCGAGAAAAAGCAGTCCAGTAAAATGTTACCGGATCTGCACAGTCTGATTGATATGAAAGGCGCAGGCAGGACAATACTTGCAGCAGAGGACAATAAGGTGAATATGGCTCTGATATGCAGAATTTTGAAAAACATCCTTCCGGAGGCAGTCATCCTTGAGGCTGCAAACGGAATAGAAGCTTTGAAAATAGTGGAAAAATTCAGAGTAGATCTGATTTTTATGGAACTCCATATGCCCGAGATGGACGGATTTTCTGCATCTGAAAGAATCAGAAACATCACAAAGGGAACTGATGTGCCTATTATTGCACTTACTGCAAGCACTGTCCGTGAAGAGATGGAAAGAGCATTTCTCTGTGGAATAAATGAATTCTGCACCAAGCCGGTCGTCCGTTCGGATATTGAAAAAATTCTTCTGAAATGGCTTTTTGCCGGAGTGAACGAAAACTGATTCTGCTTGCCGTCTATCAAAGAGGAAGAATCAGGTCACTTCAGGAACAGCTGTCTCGTCTGAATACTTTTATTCCTCCGAATAAAAATATAAATAAATAATTTTCCATTCGCCGCCTGTACGAATGAATGTGAAATGATCCCATCCGACCGCTGTCATATTCGGGACAGTCAGTTTCCATTTTACCTGAACCTGAGCAGTATCCCCGTTCTGAAAAAATTTTTTTTCGAGAGGAATTTCATTCATTTTCCCAGGATTTATCCTGTGTGCATTCTTCTGACCGGCAATGAAGTCTGAAAGCTGTTCGGTTATCATCTGACCTGATCTCGATTTATACTGAATCACTGCAGATTTATGAAAAATAGCGGAATAACTGTCCATATCGCCTTTTGACCAGACTCTGAAATAGGCATCAACTGTCTGATCAAGATTTTTCTCTCTGCTTTCTGCCTGAGTGCAGGAAATACAGGCAGAAAAAAAAAGAATAAAAATCAGTTCTGCTGTTTTTGCCGAATAAATATAAAAATTTTTATAAAAAAATTTATATATAGGTTTTATCATACGCCGTGAAGCAGGTGTCCCAGTTTCATTTTTTTTGTTTTCAGATATTTTTCATTTTCATTGTTTGCGTTGATTTCAAGCGGAATTCGTCCCTGTATTTTCAGGCCGTAACCCTCGAGGCCGACAATCTTTCTGGGATTGTTTGTCATCAGCTTCATATTTTCAACTCCCAGGTTTTTCAGAATCTGAGCACCGATTCCGTAATCTCTTAAGTCAGGCGCGAAACCCAGTTTTTCATTAGCTTCCACTGTATCGAGTCCGGTGTCCTGTATGCTGTAAGCTTTGAGTTTATTTATGATGCCGATTCCTCTGCCTTCCTGTCTCATGTACAGCAGAATTCCCTTTCCTTCATTTTCAATTTTAGCGAGTGCCGCATGAAGCTGAGGTCCGCAGTCGCATCTGCTGCTGAAAAAAGTATCTCCAGTCAGGCATTCGGAATGGACTCTTACGATTACTGCATCTTCAGGATGAATTTCTCCTTTGATTAATGCTATGTGAATTTTATCATCAATGATAGTAGAATAAGCTTTTATAGTAAACTCTCCATATTCAGTAGGAAGTCTCGCTTCCGCCTCCATTCTGATGAGCTGATCTTTCTGTGTCCGATAAGCAATAAGATCTGCAATAGTATAAATATTCAGGCTGTGTTTTTCAGCAAATTTTTCCAAATCGCCCATTCTGGCCATTGTGCCGTCTTCATTCATAATTTCACATATGACACCTGCCGGTTTTAAACCTGCAAGTACGCAGAGATCCACTGAAGCTTCTGTATGACCGGCTCTTCTCAGAACCCCTCCTTTTACTGCTTCCAAAGGGAATAGGTGGCCCGGTCTGACTAAATCATCGGGTCTCGATTTATCATCGAGAAGGACTGAGATTGTTTTCGCTCTGTCATATGCAGAAATTCCGGTCGTGACTCCTTCTTTTGCATCTACAGAAACAGTAAATGCAGTTCCGTGATGATCACCGCCTTTCTCCACCATTCTGCTGAGTCCAAGGGATGTCAGTTTTTCCTTTGTCATTGGAATACAGATCAGCCCTTTTCCATATGTAGCCATGAAATTGATTGCATCTTTGTCAGCGAACTCTGCACCAATGACCAGATCTCCCTCATTTTCTCTGTCTTCAGAGTCTACAAGAATGATCATTCTGCCGTTTTGTATTTCTTTGATTGCATCTTCAATTTTACCAGTCATATTTTTACCATAACAGAAAACGGGTTCTGCTTCTCCATCCTTATTTAAGCATTAATTATCTTTCAACTCTTCGATTATGTTCTTCAGGCAGGCCTTTCCTTGCCTTTGGACTGCTCTGCAAAAGCGGAGCAGTCCAGACTTAGATGGAGCAGGTTATGAATTCTTTCGCTTGATGCTTTCGGCAGATACTTTAAAGAACGCAATGGTCTGATCTAGAGTCTCAGCGTGTTTATTCAGAAGCTCAGAATTGGCTGCAAGTTCTTCTGAAGATGCAGCATTCTGCTGAGATACATTGTTCAGCTGACTGATGGCTGTATTGAAGTTTTTCAGATTGTCACTCTGTTCTTCAGATGCAGCTGCAATTTCCTGAACAAGCCCTGCTGTTTTCGTTATGCTCGGAACTATCTCGTTCAAAAGTCTGTCTGCATTTTCTGCGACTGTCAGGCTTTTTCCGGCAAGTTCCTTGATTTCCTTTGCAGCGTGTTTGCTTCCTTCCGCCAGTTTTCTGACTTCACCGGCAACGACGGCAAATCCAAGCCCATGTTCTCCTGCTCTTGCGGATTCAATGGATGCGTTGACAGCCAGAAGATTTGTCTGAGATGCAATTTCCTCGACTACATTGATCTTTTCTGCAATTTCTCTCATTGCTCTCAATGTCTCCTGAACTGCTTTTCCGCCTTCTGTCGCCTGCCTGGAAGTTACGTTGGCAATCTGGTCTGTTGCTTTTGCATTCTGTGCATTCTGCATTACTGATGCCAGAAGTTCTTCAATAGAGGCACTCGTTTCTTCCAGATTTGCAGCCTGCAGATTTGCACCCTGACTCAATGATTGAGAAAGTGCATCGAGCTGTTCAGAAGAATTGGAAACCTGAGAAGTGACTCCCTTCAAATCACCTACAATCTGCTTCATTGAATCAATGATTGCAGAAAGGGATGTCTTGATTTCAATATAATCTCCGACATATTCCGACTGCAGAGTTACAGTGAGATCACCTTTGCCTATGTCATTCAATACTTTCGATATTTCCCCGATCTTCTCTCTGATCATTGCCAAGGTAGTATTCAGTGCATCTGCCAGCTGTGCATGATCCCCGTTATATTTTCCAGTTACATTTTTCTGCAGGTTGCCTTTTGCCATTTCATACAGGACTGAGGCAGTTTCCTGAATCGGTTCAATTACAGCGTCCAGAGTCTGATTGACACCTTCTACAATTTTACGATAATCCCCCTGATGTTTAGCCGCATCTGCCCTTGTTTCCAGCCTTCCTTCAACAGCGGCCTTGGAGAGCATATCAGCGTCCGCAACGAGTGCATTCACATTTGCAATAGCCGCATTCAAGTTGTTCTTGAGAGTATTGAAATCCCCGTTGTAAGTGTCAGTGATTTTCGGAGGGATAGCACCGCGAGATATTTTATCTACATAATCCGCAGCGACATTCAGAGGTCCGATGACTGCATCCAAAGTCTCGTTGACACCTTCCACAATCTTACGATAATCCCCCTGATGTTTTGAAGCATCTGCTCTTGTGGCGAGTTTCCCCTCCACAGCGGCCTTGGAGAGCATATCAGCGTCTGCAACAAGCGCATTTACATTTTCGATAGCCGCATTCAGGTTGTTCTTGATTGTATTGAAGTCTCCGTTGTATGCGTCTGTGATCTTTGGAGGGATAGCACCGCGGGATATTTTATCTACATAATCCGCAGCGACATTGAGAGGTCCGATGACTGAATCGAGAGTCTCGTTGACTCCTTCTACAATCTTACGGTAATCCCCCTGATGTTTTGAAGCATCCGCTCTCGTGGCGAGTTTTCCCTCAACAGCGGCTCTTGACAGCATAACCGCATCAGCAACGAGTGCATTCACATTTTCGATAGCAGCGTTAAGATTGTTCTTGATTGTATTGAAATCGCCATTGTAAGTGTCAGTGATTTTAGGAGGGATTGCACCGCGGGATATTTTATCTACATAATCCGCAGCGACATTCAGAGGTCCGATGACAGAATCGAGAGTCTCATTGACTCCTTCTACAATCTTACGGTAATCGCCCTGATGTTTTGAAGCATCCGCTCTTGTGGCGAGTTTTCCCTCAACGGCAGCTCTTGACAGCATAACGGCGTCAGCAACGAGTGCATTCACATTTTCGATAGCAGCGTTAAGATTGTTCTTGATTGTATTGAAATCCCCTTTGTAAGTGTCAGTGATTTTCGGAGGGATTGCACCGCGAGATATTTTTTCTACATAATCTGCAGCGACATTCAGTGGACCGATAACAGCATCCAAAGTCTGATTGACACCTTCTACAATCTTGCGGTAATCTCCCTGATGTTTGGAAGCGTCTGCTCTTGTGGCGAGTTTTCCTTCGATGGCTGCCTTTGCGAGCATATCTGCATCTGCAACAAGTGCATTTACATTTTCTATGGCAGCATTCAGGTTGTTCTTTATTGTATTGAAATCTCCGTTGTAAGTGTCAGTGATTTTAGGAGGGATTGCACCGCGAGATATTTTATCTACATAATCCGCAGCGACATTCAGAGGTCCGATGACTGAATCGAGAGTCTCGTTGACTCCTTCTACGATCTTACGGTAATCACCCTGATGTTTGGAAGCATCCGCTCTTGTGGCGAGTTTTCCGTCTACAGCTGCTCTTGACAGCATAACCGCATCAGCAACAAGTGCATTCACATTTTCAATAGCCGCATTCAGGTTGTTCTTGATTGTATTAAAGTCTCCGTAGTAAGTGTCTGTGATATTTGGAGGGATTGCACCGCGGGATATTTTATCTACATAATCTGCAGCGACATTCAGAGGTCCGATGACAGAATCGAGAGTCTCGTTGACTCCTTCTACAATCTTGCGGTAATCTCCCTGATGTTTGGAAGCGTCTGCTCTTGTGGCGAGTTTTCCTTCGACGGCTGCCTTTGCGAGCATATCTGCATCTGCAACAAGTGCATTTACATTTTCTATGGCAGCATTCAGG
>JBPOJG010000274.1:0-5898 GCA_052033835.1 Spirochaetota bacterium | reverse complement strand
CTGAAAGAAAGATTCAAGTCTTTCAAAATGGAATACGCAGAAAGACAGCTTCAGAGTTATTACAGAATTCTTGCATTCAATGCAGTCAGAAAGGAATCTGAAATTCAGATCCCGGAAACAATGATTGATGATGAAATGAACAGTATATTTCATGACGCGATTCACGAAAACAATCTGGAACATATGACTATGGAAGAATTTTCCAAAAAATTCGAAATTGATCTGGATAAAATGAAGGAAACTTACAGAAAAAGAGCTGTTTTAAATCTGGAAAATTCCTTAGTTCATATCGAAATTGCAAAGGCAGAAAATTTGACTGTCAGTGAAGAAGAACTTAAGACAGAAATGGAGTATGAGCTTCAGAGATATCAGCAGGCAGAAAGAAAGAAAATTGATCCAATTAAGCTTGCCCAAAACCTGCACTATGGTATGTTGTTAAATAAAGCCAGAAAATTTCTTGTAGACAATGCTGAAAGATCGGCAGCCGAGAATATTACTCTGTCAAAGATGGAGAAACTCTTCAGCGAACCATTGGAGGATTGAAAATATGTATGTTCCGCACGTTACAGAACTCACAAGCAGAGGAGAAAGATCGAATGATCTTTTTTCCCGTCTTCTGCAGGACAGAATTGTATTTATAGGTACAGGCATCGACAATTCTTATGCAAATGTAATTATAGCACAGCTTCTGTTTCTGGAAGCTGATAATCCTGAAAAAGATATTTATGTTTACATCAACTGTCCTGGCGGATATATTCAGGCTGGACTTGCAGTTTATGATACAATGCAGTTTATCAGACCTGATATCAGAACAATCTGCATAGGTCAGGCTGTTTCCATTGCATCGCTTATTCTGGCGGCAGGTACAAAAGGCAAGAGATCGTCTCTTCCAAATTCCAGAATCATGATGCATCAGCCGATTGGTGACGCAACAGGTCAGGCAAGTGATATTGAAATTCAGGCAAATGAAATTCTCAGAGTAAAGCAGATTGTAAATTCCATCTATGAAAGACATACTGGAAAACCTGCAGAGATGATTGAAAGAGATATTGAAAGGGATCTGTACATGACTGCAGAGGAAGCAAAAAACTATGGTATTATAGATAATGTTTTCTCTGAGAGGAAAAGCTGAACGTGGCGGGAAAAAAAACTTCTATGGGCAGGGAAAAACTCCATTGTTCATTCTGCGGCAAGGAGCAGGATGCAGTTAAAAGACTGGTTGCAGGTCCTGGGGTTTATATCTGTGATGAATGTATTGCTCTCTGTATGGAAATCATCGGAGAGGAACCTGTTTTAGCGGAAAAGACTTCAGCTATAGGTGATATTCCAAAACCGGTAGATATCAAAAAAATTCTGGATCAGTATGTCATCGGTCAGCACCAGGCAAAAAAGGCATTGTCTGTAGCAGTTTACAATCATTACAAAAGAATTCATCTGAATCAGACTGTAGCAAAGGGCGAGATCGAACTCGACAAGTCCAACATTCTTTTGATAGGCCCAACCGGAAGCGGAAAGACGCTTCTTGCCCAGACTCTTGCCAAAATTCTAAAAGTCCCATTTGCAATAGTAGATGCAACTGCTCTCACCGAAGCAGGTTATGTCGGAGAAGATGTTGAAAATATTATTCTGAAGCTGATTCAGAATGCTGACAATGATATCAAAAAGGCAGAACTTGGAATTATTTACATTGATGAGATTGATAAAATTGCCAGAAAAGCGGACAGTGCCTCCATTACTAGAGATGTAAGCGGGGAGGGTGTTCAGCAGGCACTTCTTAAAATTATAGAAGGAACTGTGGCAAATGTCCCCCCTCAGGGAGGAAGAAAACATCCTCATCAGGAATATCTTTCCATAGATACAAAGAATATTCTGTTCATCTGCGGCGGAGCGTTCGTTGAACTCGATAAGATTATCAATTCCAGACTTGGAGTGAAGTCTATAGGATTCAATCATGACCAGAGTTCTTCCAAAGAAAAAAACAAGAATGATGCTCTCAAAAATGTCACTCCTGAAGATCTTCTGAAGTATGGTCTGATTCCTGAGTTTGTCGGAAGACTGCCGATTATTGCCAGCTTGGAAGAAGCCGATATTGAGACACTGAAGAAGATATTTACTGAGCCCAAGAACTCCATTTACAGACAGTTTATCAGAATGATGGATATGGAGAATGTAAAGCTGAAATTTACGGACGGTGCAGTTTCTGCAGTTGCGGAAGAAGCAATGAAAAGAGAGTCCGGAGCAAGAGGGCTACGGGCAGTAGTAGAAGATATTATGATGGATCTGATGTTCCAGATTCCTTCTCGGGATGACGTGAGTGAAGTCATTGTTACGGAAGAAGCAATCAAAAACAAAGAATCTTCACTTATAATTTTGAAACAGAAAGAAAAAATTGCCTGAAGTATTGAGGCAATTTTCTTTTTTTCCCGAAATATTATACAGGAATATTTATGGAAATTAAAAAATTCAAGCCGGCAAATGTACTTTCTTTTCTGGATGCTCAAGTCGAAAAAATTCCGGAAAGAATATCGTTAGTAATCAAAAGATTTGTATATTTTATATTCGGAATTGCTGTCCTTTATGCAATTTACTGGGGCTATAAAAAAGGATTCAGTACCGCGAAACAGGAAGGGCAGGAACTCGCAAAAGACACCAAGACTCTCTTTCTCGAAGAAATCGAACGGGAATACAATCGCAAAAGAAAAAACGTCAGAATGCCGGATCCGTCTATTCATATGGGAGGCGATGATCTGTATAAAACCGAAAAACGATATGAATCTCACGGAAGAAATTCTGAACTTGGACAGACTATACTGGACAGCAGAAAAGATCAGATTGAAAGAGATTCTCCGATCAGGGAAATGAAAAACTCTTCCGGTCTTCCTTCTTTATCTGATGCGAATCGCGACAGTTTTGACTCTTCTGAACCGAATAAAAACAGCAAAACCGAAGAAGATTTTTATTCCAGAGCACTGAAACATGAAAGCCCTTCTAAGGAACTGGACAGAAAATCGAAAGATAATTATATTCCAAACTCAGATACCGGGCTTTTGAAGAATGAAACACCTGAGAAAACGGAAAAACCTGCACGACTGATTAAGTCAGGAAAAAGAAAAGGTGCCCAGATTCTACAAAATGAATAACAGAATGAAAAATTTCAGCGTTTTATTTCTATTGAGCAGTTCCCTTCTTTTCTCTCAGGAAATCAGTCTGCCTTTTCCGGATGAACCGGCTCCGAATCCGAATGAAAATAACTCTACTTCCAGTGAGGCTGATAAAAAGAAACTTCAGGATAAGGAAAAGAAAGATCTTGAATCAAAAGATCAGAATTCTGCAGGAACACCTCTTCCGAATGAAGACTCAGCAAGACAGAATAATCCATCCTCAAAAAGCACAGATAAGGGAAAAAGTAAATCGATTTCAGAGAAACCGTCAACAGGTACCTATCCTAGAGGCAATTATCATCTGAACAGACAGGATCTGAACAGAGCCGTACCTGAATTCACAGAGGGAACTTCTAAAGAAGGTGCTGTGTCGATTTATTCAAAATTTGAGATGATTAGACTTATGTCGAGAGACAGAAAGAAGGATCAGGCTAAAACGATGGCAGATACCTTGGAAGAAGGCTGGAAATTGAAAGCATATTTTGAAATTGCTTCCGGCCTGGAGAGTACTGCTTACACAAAATCTGAAAAAGAAGAAAGTATACCTTTTTATCTTCAGGTGCTGACTGAAATTCCCAAGGATGAAAAAGACTCAGTACTCCTCCAACTGGCGGCAAAATCACATTGGGCACTGGCAAACCTGCTTTTCAAATTAGGCGATCATATTCCTGCATTGGATCATTTATCCAGAATTATTTTAGATTTCCCAAATTCCAGTTATCTGGATGGGGCGTACTATTTAAGCGGAAAAATCTACGAAGAGGGTCTTCCGGGAAAAGTACGCGATTTGGAGAGAGCTAAGAAATACTACCAGCTGTTTTTGAGCAAGAAAGATCAGTATAAAAACAGCATATACACTAAAGAAGTGGAAAAAAGACTGAAATCACTTTAAATTAAAGAATTGCAATATTGATCTCTATTTGCCCAATCCTCGAATAGAGATTAAGTGAGAGTGTTGTAGTTTTCTTATATTGAATAGTCGCAGTACTGACTTCCATTACATTTGGAGTTGTTATATCCACAAACTGTCCATTGGATGCAAAAATTCTCAGAGCATTACCTGTCGTCATATTCCCAATTTCCCCAATAATGTCTTTATATTCATCTTTTACTGATTCATTGTCTAGAGATGGAACAAGAAGTTTTGAGATTTTGTAGGCTGCATCCAGATTCATACTGTATACAATCTCCCCTTTATAGGAACCGACTACTCCAATAATAATGGCAACTTCATAGGATGGGACGGGAGAGTCGCGAACCTTCAGCTTGCCTCGGATCAGATCAAGTTTCAGAGAATCTCTGAATACTAATGAGGCTGCTTCAATAAAAGGGTTAACAAACTCTGCCCTGACTTCCATATTACCTACTTTTGAAATTTAATATTTCGATAAACCGGATATACACTGCTGATGGATTGTACAGCTTCACCTATGAATGTATATGCCTTGTATTTTTCGATGTTCTTACTGTTATCATCGGCAACTTTGTCTTTGATTTCTTCAATTTTCATAGAAGAAAACTCTACAAAAACCTGTTTGTCGCCTTCCTGATAAGGACCGCCGATCTTACCCTGCCCAAATGGGATTTCTGTGAGATCTTTCTGAAATGCAGCTTTGGTGACGAATTTCCAAGGTTGTGAATTCGGTTTTTCAGTCATTCTGTTCAGCTCGGAAATTGGAAGGTCTTTCACTTCCTGTATTTTTGACCCGGCCAATGACGCAATTTCAGCAAGAGTTGTTTTATCAGAACTTTTCAGTTTCTGCAGATTTGCTTTCATTTCTGTAAGTTTCTGCTGTTTTTTTTCAGATCTGAGTTTATTTACTATGAGCTGTTTTCTTTCGTCCAATGAAGGCGTTTCACCTTTTGCATTCTTCAGATTGCCGGATTTTACAGACTCTTCATAGTCTTTCTTGACTTCATCATCAGATACAGGAAGATCGTTGATTGAATTCAGATACTCAGTCTCAGAAAAGAAAGCATATCTCAGACTTAATTTCAGGCCTTTCATTTCCGATTTGATCTTTTTTTCATCTTCACTCGGTTCGGGGCTTGACAGAAGGAATCTTTCCATCACATAGTCAGCCAGGATCATATCCTTTCTGAAACTCATTGGAATAGAAAGAAGATTGTTTTTGTAGATTTCTTCAGCAGAGAGTTTTTCTTCTTCCGAATAACCTGCACCTACTGCCGTTTCTTTGTGAGTCATCTTTGCCTGTTCCCAGATATCAGCCTTGATTTTCTGTTCTGAAATATTAAAGCCAACTGCTTCTGAAACGATTCTGGAAATTTTGAATCTTTTTGCAGTTTCAAATGCACAGTTGATGATATTCTCTTCCGTCTGTCTGTCTGACTTGAACATATTCGAGCAGATCCTTCTGGAAGCTTGGAAATATTCTTCAGAAATGTCTTCCGTACCTACTTTTCCGGCATGAAGGCTTGATTTTCCCGTAATAATATTATAGAAATTCTGCTCTGCATCATTTGGAATGAGCATCAGGATCAGCATTACTACAAGTACGGATAAAGAAAGACCTAAAATCAGTCTTTTGGTCTTTGCGAAAAAACTATTATTGTCTACAGACGGTTCTTCTTCTAAAAGCATAGATTAAGCATAATTTTTTTTGCTTTGAGCAAATGTAAACAGTTTTAAAAGTTGCTTTATGAAAAAAGATTATCTGCTCGCAGTGACAGGAATCGTCCCTCTGTTTTTTCTCTTTTACCTGTTCAATTACGTCTC
>JBPOJG010000501.1:0-31838 GCA_052033835.1 Spirochaetota bacterium | reverse complement strand
GAAATAAATTATTGAAATTAATCATCTCCATAATCAGGAACAGGAGACCCTATATTGCAAATTTTTCTTCTGTTAATCCAATTTTTCTAAAAAAAAGTTGACAGAAAAAGGGTCATAGAGTTCGAAGGGACGTTTGCTCCTGAGGTTCTTCTCCAAATTCAGGCTGCGCATTATAGGAAAGAATTTTTCCAGCTTCGCCGATTCCTTTAGAAATATATTCCATACCTAACTCTTTCCAGTTGTTTGCGGCTAAGGAATCCTTTCTTGTTCCAAGGAGCAATACATTGTATGTTCCCGTCCTATCTGCCTGAACAATTACTTTCTCCTGTTTCATATCCACGTAACCGAAAGAAGCTGCCGACTGATCCGCAGAAGATACCCATACCATCGGATTTGTATTTAAATGGGTCCAGTATTTTGGAAGTCTGATAAAGAACTTTCCATTCTCACGCGTAACCTTGATCTGCCAGCGGTATATATTGTCTCCCGCTGTAGGTGACTCTACAAACGAATGTCTGAGCCTTGAATTTTTCGGCATCGATGGATCTGGATGAGCAATATCAAATGTGCCTGACCCTTTGGAAAGTGCTCCGGGGATTGTTACTGCTCCTGTAGAATTGGAAATCTGAAACGGACCGTCTACATAAATACCGGAACTGTTATACCTATATATTGCAAAATTCCTATTTCCAGCATTATCATTAAAACTCCAGGCAACGTTTCCATCTACACCGGTGAACATTTCAAGATAATTATGACCTCCACCTGCTACATATAGCCTCATTGCAGGCCCAGAAAACGTTGATGCATTGATATGCAGTTTAGAAGCAGGACTCGCCGTCCCAATCCCCACCTTCCCGTCAGTATAATACGCATCAGTTCCATTGCTTGCCTTTGTCCAGTTTGGGATACTTTCCATTGCTGTTTTCATGCTGGAAATTGTTGTATTCAAATCAGCACTCTTCAGCACCTCGCCGGATGTCCAGGTTTTGATTGTGCCGGATACGGCTACTGCGAAGACAGTTGTGCCGAAGAAACCGAGGGCAATGGCCATTCCCTGCAACAGGCCGCGTTTGACAGCGGATGTCGTGGCGGCATGTTGGGGTGTCGCAGTAGAGACGTTGTTATTTGTAGAGACGCAATGCATTGCGTCTCTACGTTGTGCGGAAATCGCGTCTGTATTGGGGGTGTTGTCGTTGTTGGTGTTCATATTGTTCTCCTGTGTTGTAATCTAATTCATAATTACTTGCTGTTTTCAGCTTGACGTTTCTGTTTTATCAGACATTCTGCTTATATGAGCCTATACTTTCTATTCTTTGCAACCTTGACCATCGGGTGCTCCCTCTTTGTAATCTTTTCTGTTTTACGCAGAAATCTAAGCAAAGATCTGCATAAAGAACTTGATAAGATTGAACATCGCTTAGACTCATTGGAACACTCTTCAAATCGAAACTGATGCCTGCTGTTGACAAGCTGCTGATCATTTTATGCTCCCTTTTCGTCGGTCTTTGCATTGTGCTTTTACAGACATACGAACATTTCAAACCTATTGCTGAAACACTTGTTACTGTTTCGGGCATCGCAGGCTTTGTTCTGGCAATCATAGAATTTATCCGAAAAAAAGATTGACAGGTTATTCCTGTGTGTGCGTGGGCCTTGCCCGAAATGGTTTTTGCGGAAATGAGCGGTGTTTTTTCGATTGACGTATTTTGAGAAATGACTGAAAATCTTACAGTATGACCCCTGAACTTCCCTTGGAAAATATAAGCAGTCTCCCTCCTGTCGCCAGGCAGGAAGTTTTTGACTTTGTCAGTGTTCTCCTTCAAAAATATCAAGGTGAGTCCTCTGATACGGCTGATCAACGGAAACTTTCCGACAAAGGAAAAGAGTTCATAGATAAACGACTTGCTCTTATGCAGTCGAATCCATCTTCCCTGTCTTCCTGGGATGATGTAAAGAAAAGACTTTATGCCAGATATGAATGGAAATGAATTACAGTCTTCTTTTTTCATCTGAAGCTGAAATGGATTTGCAAGAAGCAATTGCCTAGTATGAAGAGCAGCGTTCCGGATTAGGCTTGGAATTCGCTCTGCGATTTGAAGAAGCTCTTCAATTTCTGAAAGAGCGACCCCAAATGTATGCAAAAATCTATAATGAAGTTCGAAGTGTATTGATGGAAAAATTTTCATATTGTATTTTCTATATCATTAATGAACCTGAAAAAGAAATCAGGATATTCGCCATTATCCATACCAGCCGCAATCCGGAAATCTGGCAGCTTCAAACAGAATCTTTGTAAGTCATATTGCCTTTCTCCATTGTCAGAAAATATTTGCCAATGGAGAAAGGCCGATGATATGCTTTGCTTATTCTGAAATGCAGCATTTCTCGGCATACTCTCGCACCTGTCATTTCGAACAAAGCGGAGCGGAGTAGCGCTAGCGAGAAATCTTAAATCATTATGAGTTGTTGACTTTCTCACACTGATTCTCATTACTTCTTCGCTGTCGCTGTATGAGCCGCTGCCATCTGCATTCTTTCTAATGCATTCAGACGGTCTTCCAGCCGCCGTAGGGACGCACGGCCGTGCGTCCCTACGGATGCATTCAGCGTCTCAACTAACTCGTGCAGTCTCTTATTGTCCGCTTCCAGTGCCGATATTTTCTTATCACTTGCTGATTTTTCCTGTCTTACCAGATCATGATCTTTTTTCAGCTCCTTCAATGCTTCCACAACAACAGGAAGCAGATTGGAATATGCTACCGAAATATATCCTTTGTCATCTTTTAATATCACTTCAGGCAGTATTTTTTCCACTTCCTGCCCAATAAATCCAATGTCTTTTCCTGACTTGAATTTCATGTCTTTGAATTCGTTATGTCGCCATTCATAGTTCACTCCTCTGAGCTTCAAAATTTTATCCATCGGACTCTCAATAGTCTGTATATTCTTTTTGTAGCGTTCATCAGAAGTAGACCAGACAGCGGCCAAAGTAGTTCCTACAACATGAAGGTTGGCTGTCGGATTATTGATTCCAATCCCAACATTTCCTGCAGGATTAATTCTCATTTTTTCGGAGTACCCAGTCTGCGCTGAAGGATCTGAGGACGTTCCAAAAACGATTGAGTTGGTTGAGTCATACATAATAGATGTTTGGCTGTTGCTTTCAACATTGATGGAAAATTCGCCAGAGCCAGCAGATTTATTTGTGCGGGTTAAGGTGAAAAAGTTATTGCCAGTTGAAGCTACATCTAATGTTGTCTGCGGACTGCTTGTCCCAATCCCCACCTTCCCGTCAGTATAATACGCATCCGTGCCGTTAACTGCCTTAGTCCAGTTTGGGATACTTTCTATTGCTGTTTTCATGCTGGATATTGTTGTATTCAAATCAGCACTCTTCAGAACCTCGCCGGATGTCCAGGTTTTGATTGTTCCGGATATGGCAACGCCGAGAATCGTTGTACCGAAGAAGCCGAGGGCAATTGCCATACCTTGCAACAGGCCGCGTTTGACCGCGGATATGGTGCGGAATGTCGCAGAGACGTTGTTATTTGTAGAGACGCAATGCATTGCGTCTCTACTGGGTTGTGCGGAAATCGCGTCTGTATTGGGGGTGTTTTCGTTGTTGGTGTTCATATTGTTCTCCTGTGGTTGTGGGCCTTGCCCGAAATGTTTTTTGCGAAAATGGACGGTGTTTTTTCGATTGACTGATTCGAAAAAAGGACTCATTGTGCGATTATGACTGATTTCAGAAGTTATATTTCCTATAATCCGAATATCCGATTTGGAAAACCCTGTATTGTCGGAACAAGAATTACAGTCGGTGATATTTTGAGCTGGCTTGGCTCCGGTATGACAAATGAGGAAATCCTTGCTGATTTTCCAGAATTGAAAAATGAGCATATTATTGCTGTGTTTCAATTTGCTGCCAGACGGGAAAGTATTGTCAAGACTGTTGCCGCATGAAATTTTTACTCGATGCTCATCTTTCGTGGCGTCTGGTAAAAAAACTGCATGCGCAGTACAATGGATCAATTCATGTAAATCAATCTGGACTGGAGCATCCTGCCGATGACAAGGATATCTGGGAATTTGCAAAGCAGAATGATTTCGTGATCCTGACATTTGATGAAGACTTTTTGAATCTGTCATTACGATTCGGGCATCCCCCGAAAGTTGTACTGCTGAGATCGTTTGATCAGACTTCTGATACGGTATTACGTTTAATAGACACGTACAATACCGATATACAAGCCTTCTGTAATTCAAATGATGACAGTCTATTGCAGATAGTTTCAAAGTAATCCTATTTCCTCCCTGTCGCTATCTGCACCGCTCCCGCTGCTTGCGCTGCTGTCGCTTTTTCTAATGCATTCAGACGTTCTTCCATCCGCAGGGACGCACGGCCGTGCATCTCTACCGATGCTTTCAGAGATCCAGTTTCCTTCTTCAAGGAATCGCGGTCATCGAGCAGCACAGCGTATCGAGATGACAACTCAGTCAATTCCTTCAAAAGTTTCTCGTTGTCAGTTTTCAGTTTTTTGTTGGAATCTTCGAGAAGGGAAATCCTTTTATCGTTTGAAGATTTTTCTTTATCATATAATGATTTCTGCTCCTTGAACGCCTCCACAAGCACAGGAAGAATCGTCTGGTAAGAAACATAGAGATATCCTTTCTCATCCTTGAAAATGGTCTCAGGAAGAACCTTCTCCACTTCCTGTCCGATGAAACCGAAATCCTGACCTGCCTTGAATTTTAAATCCTTGTATTCCTCCCTTCTCCATTCATAATTGACTCCGCGCAGTTTCAATATCTTCTCTGTCGGATTTGGGATATTCTGTATATTCTTTTTATACCGTTCATCGGATGTGCTCCATGCCGCAGCCAATGTCGTGCCGACAACTTGGAGGTTCGCGGATGGGGTGGTTGTGCCGATTCCGACAAAATTGGCTCCACCTGAATTGATTACATTAATTCCAGTATCACAAGAACTGGCATTTCCGTTACACATTACGACTCTTCCTGTAACTCCACCTCCAATAGACAAAACATTGGTCCCACTTGTAAAACCGACTGCTCCTGCACTTCCAAAACGTAATGTACCATTATTTGATATGCTTAGATCGCCGCTAATTTGAAGAGGGTAACCAGGACTCGCCGTCCCTATTCCAACCTTCCCATCAGTATAATACGCATCCGTGCCGTTCTTAGTCCAGTTTGGGATACTTTCTATTGCAGTTTTCATGTTGGATATTGTCGCATTCAAATCAGCACTCTTCAGAACCTCGCCGGATGCCCAGGTTTTGATTGTGCCGGATATGGCAACACCGAGAATCGTTGTGCCGAAGAAACCGAGGGCGATTGCCATCCCCTGCAGAAGGCCGCGTTTGACGGCGGTTATGGTGGTGGCGTGTTGGGGTGTCGTAGAGACGTTGTTATTTGTAGAGACGTTATGCATAACGTCTCTACCGGGTTGTGGGGTATTTTCGTTGTTGGTGTTCATGTTGTTCTCCTGTGTGTTTTTTTTGATTGACATTGCTGTCCCTGAGTCTTTTTCTGCATCTTATGGGAACCTTTTACGTGAATTGCAAAATCGAAAACCACTCCAGCAGAAATGATTCTGCTCTCGTTAAAAAATTGCTCGTTGATACTGGCAGTGAGTATTCCTGGATTTTTGAATCGACTCTGAATGACATCGGTGTTTCCATAGAGAAAAAGGATGTTCCATTTAAAATGGCTAACGGAACTCTGATAACGCGTGAAATCGGATTTGTGATCTTCCGTTATGACAAATATTTTACGATCGATGAAGTTGTTTTTGCTAAAAAAGGCGACATGCAGCTTCTGGGAGCAAGGACACTGGAAGGATTGAATCTTCTCGTTGATACACAAAAAAAGAAACTTGTCGCAGCCGGCCCCTCTGTCGCTGCATAATACAGCTGTTTTCATTATTTCCTCACTGACTCTGCCTCCCTTTACCTCTATCCGGCGCTGCCACCTTTCTCCATTGTCAGAAAATATTTGCCAATGGAGAAAGGCCGATGATATGCTTTGCTTATTCTGAAATGCCGCATTTCTCGGCATACTCCCGCACCTGTCATTTCGAACAAAGCGGAGCGGAGTAGCGCTAGCGAGAAATCTTAAATCATTATGAGTTGCTGACTTTCTCGCACTGAATCTCATTACTTCTTCGCTGTCGCTGCTTGCGCTGCTGCCATCTGCATTCTTTCTAATGCATTCAGACGGTCTTCCAGCCGCCGTAGGGACGCACGGCCGTGCGTCCCTACGGATGCATTCAGCGTCTCAACTAACTCGTGCAGTCTCTTATTGTCAGCTTCCAGTGCCGATATTTTCTTCTCGTTAGCCGCTTTTTCCTTTTCCAGAGATTCAATCTTCTGTGCAATTGTCCTGACAGAGTCGTTCCCTGAGCGGAGCCGAAGGGCAACTTCTTTGAATGACTGCACAAAAGCTGCATTAACCCCTTCCATCGACAGCCATTTCATTCCATCCTTATCTGTATCCACCCAGTACGGAAAAACTTTTTCCACTTCCTGTGCTATAAAACCGATATGTTTTCCTTCTTTTGCATTCAGCTTCTTCGGATCTTTCCATTCAAATGTCACCGGACGAAGTTCTGTCAGCTTATCTAAATAGTTTCCAAGCGGCTGAATATTCTTCTTCAACCTCTCATCAGAGTTGTTCACCCAGACACCTGTTGTATTGCCTGCATTGCCGTTGACACTAAGAGTTTGACCTGGATTGGTCATATTAATACCTACCTGACCGCTTGGAGTCATACTCAAAGGATTATTAAGTGTAGGATTCAAATTAGTTCCATTAACTCTGTTAGAAAGATTGTAAAATCGAATATCACCGGTATACTCGAATGCCATTACACTATGTCCATAAGCCCCATTTGGAGCATTCGCAATGTAATTACTGTCCGCTGCACTTTTGGCAACTCCCATACCCATCCAATAACTCCCATTCTGATTTTGTGCAATTCTTAAAGTATCACCGAAAGTAGCAAAGTTTGCAGTATTATTCCATTTCACTTGAAGAATCGATTCCGGACTGCTCGTCCCAATCCCCACATTCCCCGCCGTATACACCGCATCCGTTCCATTGCTTGCCTTAGTCCAGTTTGGGATACTTTCTATTGCTGTTTTCATGCTGGAAATCGTTGTATTCAGATCCGCACTCTTCAGCACCTCTCCGGATGTCCAGGTTTTGATTGTTCCGGATATGGCAACGCCGAGAATCGTTGTGCCGAAGAAGCCGAGGGCGAATAGCATTCCATTTCGGATGGGGCGGAATATATCGGATGCGGTCGTAGAGACGTTATGCATTGCGTCTCTACCGGGTTGTGGGGTGTTTTCGTTGTTGGTGTTCATATTGTTCTCCTTTGTGTGTTTTTTGATTGACATTGCTGTCCCTGAGGTCTTTCCTGATCCGTATGCGAACCTTTTATGTGAATTGCAAAATCGAAAATCATGCAAGCAGGGACGATTCTGCCCTTGTCAAAAAACTGCTTGTGGACACCGGCAGTGAATATTCCTGGATTTACGAATCGACTCTGAATCATATTGCTTACTCCGCTGCCCAACTTCACTGTATATTAGATTGATCTAATTTAGAACTGTCTAATGTAGTCGGATTGACTCCCAGAGCGGATACTTCCACTTTGCTGATCAGAATTGTAAGAACCGAATTCTGACAGGTCAGTTTGATCTTGTCGCTGAATGTATCGTAGCCTGTGGCTGTCACTCCGACTGTCATATCTGTCACTGTGGAAGTGATTCCCGGAATGCTGAAACTGCCGGCCTCATCTGTCAATGTCGTTGTGACAACGGACGGATCTGTGGAAATCCTCGCATTGAAGACTGCACTCAATGCGGTCACATCCTTGACCTTGCCTGAAATCTTTTTTGTGGTGATAGCAGGTGTATCTGTATCGCAGGAAACAGATATCTTGCTTCCGAATGCTCTCTGCACATTGAAAAATGCCTTTCCGAGCGGTGCATTGCTGCCTGATTCGTATTTGCATCCGATGCCGGCGGTAATGATCAGCAGTGCTGCTGAGATTTTGAATGTGTTGGTGTTCATTTTGTTCTCCTGTGTGTTTGGGCATTTGCCCGAATATTTTTTGCAAAATATGAGTGCGCTTTTTTCGATTGACTTTGACTTTACTCTGGCTAGGTTTGTGCTATGGAACCAGTCGATTACAGAAAATTTATTACCTTTGATCCTAAGATGAGAAGCGGCAAACCCTGTATTCGCGGAATGAGAATCACTGTTTACGATGTATTGGAATATATGGCATCCGGTATGACTCACGAAGAAATTCTGGAAGACTTTCCTTACTTGACCCGCGAAGATCTTTTTGCCTGCCTTGCTTATGCCGCTGACAGAAACAAAAAAATGCTTGTAGCCTGATTTCATGCTTCTCTTTGATGCACACTTATCTCCTGTCTTAACATCTTCACTGAAAGATATTTTTCCAGAATCACAGCATATGTTTTCTTTTGCTTTAGAAGAATCAGATGAATTAATCTGGGAACTTGCGAAAGAAAAAAATTTGGTAATCGTAACCAAAGATGAAGACTTTGCGGATTTAAACGAACGACTGAGTTTCCCTCCAAAAGTCATTCTAATCAAACGAGGAAACTGCCCGACAAAAACAATTGAAGCAATCCTGCGTTCAAACGCTGACAGCATATTTAAGCTGCTGAATGATCCAGACATAGGCTTGCTCATTTTAAAATAAAAAGTATCCATCATTTCCTCTCCATCTGTATCATTTCTAATATACCTCATTTCTTACCTCTATCCTGCGCTGACGCCTCTTGGTTGGTGAGCAGCGCTCCATATTTACGAAGCCCTCCCGCTCCATTGCCTACAAGATCTTCCAATGGAGAAAGGCCGAGGATATGCTTTGCTGAACTTCAGAAATGAAAATCATAGTTCAGGAACATCTCTCTGTTCAGATTTCCGTTCACTGCATTTGCGGATACATTGAATTTAAATCCATCTTTTTTGGATAAAAAATATTCTTCGAGAGAATTCTGTGCGGTCGCATCATTTCCTCCGAAAAGAAAAACATCCAGAAGATTGACTGCATAAAATCCGATGAACAGTGCCGATGCAATTGTGGCGGTGTTTCCTGCCTGATCGACTCGGTTTGAGGCGCTGTTTGCCATGGAATAAGTGGCCAGACCCAATGGGCTGAACTGAATGCCTGTCGAAAAAACAACCAGCGTATCAATTGTATTCTTGGACTGAAAATCCGATTTGGCGGATTTATGGGCTGCGTCAGCACCGTATAAACCTGCACCGAGAAGAAGAGCACCGCCCATGAAAAAATATCCCTTGTTCCGGTCCTTTCTGTTTTCCATATTGAGCCCGCTGTGGAGCTGTCCCCAGCCGGGAAGAATTGCTGAACGCCAGAGCATTCCTTTCTTAGTGACCCTCTCCTGTTTTCTTCCAAATTTCTTGACAAGAGATTCCGCTGCATCAGTAATTTTGTCCAAGGATTCAAACTCTTCACTTTGGGAAAAAACTTCTGTACTGCCTACATCTACAACCTTTGCTGAGATCACATAATTTTTACCGAGTTTCGTCACACTCCCAAGGAGAATTTTGTCCGCCCCAAGCCCCAGACTCCGACTGGCATTGATTGTCTTGCTTTCGTCATAGAGCCCGCGCTGCTGGTCTGCAATTTCTTTCAGACGCTCTTTGCTTGAACCTCTGTCTAGAACAGTAAACACTCCCTGTCTGCCAAGACCGCTGCTCACCTGATCACTGACTGCCTGAAGCTGCGCGGGGTTAAGTTCAGTCTTGGGATTCAAATCAGATTTGAAGTTCAAAACTGTCAAAGTAGGTTTTTCAGCCTCTGAAAAAAGAGAAAGGCTGGAAAAGATAAGGATTACTGAAATTAAAATTCTTTTACAGTAATAAAACTTATAGGGGAATTTACTCAGTATTTGTCTGAATGTCTGAATGTCTGAATGTCTGAATGTCTGAATGTCTGAAAGATTTCATAATAGTCGTACTTATAAGAATCAATTAAAAATGACAATTGATTTTTACACAGTCGAACGAGTGATTTTAGTCATAATTTTCTTGATACAAAAAATGGCAATACGCAGAACAGCGTACTTTTGTGAGAACCGGATTTCCAATCAAGCTGCCGCTTGATTGGAAATCCGGAAAAGCCTCCGCCCGTTTACTCCGTTATTTAATTACAAATTCAGGCTCTCTGTTTCGGATCAGTTTTCTCCAGACAGGAGCTGTCAGATACAGACTCTGATAAAGATGTTCAGAATATTCTCTGCAGTTATCTTCTCTCTTCTGTTCAAAAAACTCACGAACTTTTCCTGGTTTTTCCAGACAGTATTTCTGAAGATGTGAAGGAAGTCTGTGCCTGTCGAGTGCAGAGGCAAGAACGTTACTGATCGTTCCAATATAAAATGGCATTACAGACAAGACTCAAGTGTAAGAATTGGAATTCAGGAAAAAAACTTTTTTTTCATTATTTTCAAACAGAGTAACTTCGTATACCCAGGCAGCTTCAGTATCATGCTTGAAATACAGAGTAAGACATAAAATAGAATACAGCATATTGGAGAAAACATTCTGAGTTTCTTCCGCGAGCCTTACATTCAGATGAATCCGGTTGCCGGAAAACTTTATCCCATCCTTTGAAAATTTCTTTCTGAACACATTCTCAAGCACTGGATCATCCGAACTGATGTTCCATCCTGTGATTTTTGCATCTTCCGGAAATTCCTGCATCTTCGGAACGATACTGCAGAACTGGAAAATAAGGATAAACCAGAATATTCTCACACCTGTATTGCAATAATCCTGACCGGGGCCAGAGACTCTGCATCTCCTTTCTGTTTCTGCCAATCAAAAAAGAACGAACGAATCTGCTTTACTAAAATCAGCGGATCCGAAAATTCATAGTATTTTTCTACAAGCATCTTTTCGAGAGGAATCAGAAAAGCCATATCCTGAAAGCCTCTGTATGTTCTGATTCGATCCGAGAAAGTAATCAAAAAACCGTTCACTGGCGGAACAAAATGATGAAAGTCCGGAATCTCTCCTGCAAACTGATAACTTGTTTCACCGTTCACCGGCAGTTCTCTGACGGCAAAAGAATCCAGAAAATACACAGGGTTTTTCTGATAGTGCAGATACCGCAAAAGTCTTTTCTCTCTGTTCCATTCCATCATGCAGAATCTGAGATCGTGAATTGGGTAAGTATGAAATCCGGCCAGGAATGAATGTGAGACCTTTGCAAGATCCAGATAATTCAGCTCAATAAGACAGCTGAACACTGACTGAAATCTGGGAAAATAGGCTGTCTGTGAAGTCGAAGGAGACTCAAAACCGGCAAGGAAATTCACGATCCCGTCTCTGGTATATATTGTATTGGCATAATCACTTCTGGGTGAAGCCTGTCCTCTCGGCTCGATTGCAGCCCCCAGTCTTGCAGAAATTTCTTCCGACAGTCCTGAGAGATTCGGCTGAATCGTCTGCAGAAGGTTTTCCTTCCATTCTCTCATCTCTTCATTCTTTTTTTTCATATCCCTTTCTCTTGCCGAAAAAAGAGCAGACCGAAAAATGAGCTTTAATTCATTGAGCTCTTTATCATATAACTCTTTATAAAGATCGGTATGATTGAGAGAATCTCTGCCCCAGTCAAGAATCATAAGTGAAATTTTTCGAATCGAAAGAATAAGCCTCGCCAAAAGGACATAAAGCACCGCAGATACTGCGACAGAAAGGAAAAAAGCTCCCAAGAGTCTCTTTACAACAGTTTCCTCACTGATTCGAAAATTTGTCTTCTGATGAATTTCAGCAAAAACAGTGAAATCTTCAAAATAGATAAAGCTGATGAATGAAATGAATGAAGTGAAAAGCAGAATTAATGAGATTCTGAATGCAAATGAGATGTTCATAATTTCATGGCAAGTACAAGAATTCTTCCTGAGGTTGCCTGAAAAGGTTCTTTCGAATAATTTCCATACGCTAATATAAATCGGAAACCGGAATTTTCCAGATGATCCCTGATTTCATTCAGATTAAAAACTCTCATAATGTGTCTGTCATTGATGAGTTTTTTATTCATATCAAATACAAAATTCAGTTCGATCAATGTCTGATCAGAAACAGAATCCTCTGAAGAAGAACGCAGAAAAAATCCTCTGTTTCTTCGTATCAGTGTCTCTCCCACCTTGGAAAGACTTACAGGAGCAATCGGTTTTCTCTTGATTTTTTGAAGAGGGAGCGCATTCCAGATATCTAAAAACAGCAGACCGCCTGACTTGAGAGCATCACGAATGGACTGAAATGAATTCTGGAGATCAATATTTTCGATCAGATAATTAAAAGTGCCATACAGACAAATGACAGCATCATGCTGAATATCGGATTGAAATTTCTGTATCCGGCCCTCTCGGATATTGATTCCAGGAAATCTTTTTTTGGATACCCGAACCATCTCTCTCGACGAATCAATTCCGGCAATATGGAACCCCATTTTCTGAAGTTCGGCCAGATGTTCACCGGTTCCGCAGCCCAGATCCAGAACAGAGTTTACTCCGTATGCCTGAAACACTTCATTTAGAAAATCTATCTCATGCCGAAAATTACGACTGTGTTTTTCAATTTCGTAATAGTATTCGGCAAGTTCTTCGTAGAGTTTCACAGAATTCCAAATTTGCGGGTCTTATGCTCTTTGGCAACCCTTATTTACAGCAAAAAAAAAGCAGTGAAGAATTATCTCCACTGCTTAGTTTTTTCAAAAACTGAAATTCAGATTATTTTTTAGTCGCAGCTTCCTTGATTACATAAGCAGCAATTTCATTTTTCTGAATCTGAGTAGTTCCTTCAAAGATACAAAGAATCTTAGCATCTCTCAAAAGTTTTTCCACTGGATACTCTTTTGTATAACCGTATCCGCCATGAATCTGAATTGCATCCAGAGCACATTTTACTGCACCTTCTGAAGTCACTGCTTTAGCAATTGCAGAATACTTTGCAAGGTTTGGATCATTTGCATCAGACATTCTGGCTGCACGGTACGTAATCTCACGGCCTGTCTCCACAATGATAGACATATCTGCAAGCATATGCTGAACTGCCTGGAAAGTACTGATCTTCTGACCAAACTGCTCTCTTTCTCTTGCATATCTTCCCGCGTAGTCAAGTGCTGCCTGACCGACACCGACGCCCATCGCAGCAACATACGGACGGGATGCATTCAGAGTATGCAATGCATATATAAATCCGAGGTTTTCTTTTCCGATCAGATTTTCTGCAGGAACTGCACAGTCTTCAAAAATCACCTGATGAGTTCCGGAAGCACGAATACCGAGTTTATCTTCTTTTTTTCCTACAATCAGCCCAGGTGTATTTCTTGGCACAAAGAAGCAGCTGACTCCCCTTGTTCCGCGTCCCTTATCTGTGTAAGCGAAAACTGTATAAGCACCAGCATCCCCTGCACCGGTAATCCACTGCTTGGTTCCGTTCAGAACGTATTTGTCGCCTTTCTTTTCAGCTCTGGTAGTCATACCAGGAACGTCAGAACCCGCACCAGGTTCAGAAAGACAGAACGATACACCCATCTCTCCGGCAACGATAGGCGGAAGCCATTTTTTCTTCTGCACATCTGTTGCACCTTTCATAATTGGAAGCATTCCAAGTCCGGTATAACCGAAACCGAGAGCAATCGCCAAACAGCCTCTGCTCATCTCTTCAGTTACTAGGCACTGCTCTACCGAACCGTACCCCATCCCTCCAAATTCTTCAGGAATAGTAAGACCGTTTATTCCCAATTCTCTTCTCATCTTATTGATGAGTTCTGTCGGATGTTCATTTTTTTCATCCCATAAATGCGCAACTGGAGTAATCTCACGACGAGTAAAGTCTCTGACCAGATCGCGGATCTGCAATTGTTCTTCAGTAAATGGCTGGTACATACACATCATCCTCTTTAGGATTTTTCACCCATTTGCAAGGGTTCAATCCCCATATTTTTTTCATTGAATTTTAAAGCAAACGGTTTTCATTTTATATCATTTCTCTCTCTGTTCAAAATCTCATTTTGAATGTGATTTTATCCTAGACAAATTTTACAGTGGTAAATTTTGATGTTTTTCCGTTTATTCAAGTCTCCTTACAGAGACACCTATTCTGAGTCTCCATTGCAGAATCAGAAAGTATTCCGCCTTGCTGCAGAATGTCAAAACTTTGCAGATAAATATTTTGTGATATTTTTCATTATTTCGTCAATTAAAAAAATACTCTATATTTATTATCCGGACAATTGAAGATCAGTGAAAACTGTGATGAAGAGGACGGAAGACCCTGCTGCACAGAGCAGACAAGTCTTCCAGGAAATTTATTTTTTATTTTTTGCCAAAGCAGATCTGCAGGCTTCGGAAAGTTCTGCTTCTTTGGAGGATAAACATCTGTAAATCCTGCCTTCTCCGGGTTTTACATCACGACAGAGATTCTTCCTGTCTTCTTTGCAGGACTGTTTGACTTCATCTATCTCTTCTTTTCTCTGATCAAAATGTGCTTTGCAGGACTCTGACAGTTCGCTCTCTTTCGCTTTCAGGCAGGTAACAATTCTCCCCTGACCGGGTTTTACTCCGCTGCAGAATTTTTTTACGTCTTCCTTGCATTTTCCGCGATGATCATCATTTTTGTCATCTGCTGAAACAGTTAATGCTGCTGAAAAAAAAACAGCTGCAGTAATTATGAATAGTTTCATCTGGACTCCTCTTGTTTACTATATAGACTGTATTCATTATAAATAGTTCAAGTAAATTTTGATCCTTGCTTTCAATCGGTTCTCAAGATAAGAATGAGTATTCTGAAGCATATGCAGAATCATCTCAGCTTCTGCAAGGTACAGTTCTTTCTTTTCTTTTGACCAGTAGGAGGGAGGAATCTGAAGATTGGTGATCCTGTCTGCAAGTTTTACAATCGACGCATCCCTTCCTTCTTTCAGAATCCTGTTCAGGGAATCTTTCATCCGTTCCTCTTTCGGAAGATTCATATTTTTCGTAAGTGCAGATACACATCTGCATACCTTGTCTCCGAAGTTTTTACGAAGATCTTCAATGGAAATATCCGTATCCTCGAGTGTATCATGAAGAAGTGCAGACTGCAGTGCCGTTTCGAGATCAAAGTCCATTGATTCACTGTAGGCAAACAGGACTTCCATTGCAACATTTGCCAGATGTACAACGTAGGTTACATCTGAACCGGGAATCTTCTGATCCTTGTGCGCAATGCCGGCAAATGAAATCGCTTTCTGATACGCATCCTGAACACTGTAGGGATTCAAAGTCTGATATAACCTCTTCCGTTTTTAATTTCTATCTTCGTATTCAGCTTCAGTGAAAGCACTGCAATTTCCTGAAGAAAAGACTCTGCTTCATCTGTTTTCACGGGTCCAAAAATATGTTCTGCCTCCTGAAATTTTCCAAATACAGGAATGATTTCGGCAATTACAGGGGTTTCATTTTCAAAATGGAGCATGACAGTCATATTATGATTCAGATAAGGATTCCTGCTTCCGAATATAAAATTTCCGAGTGAGTAAAAAATGATTCCGTTTTTGTATTTCTCAATCCCTTGCGGAATATGAGGATGATGCCCTATGATGATTCTGAATCCTGCATTGATCAGTTCATGAGCATTTGTTATCTGCGAAGGCATCGGATGAGGGTTGTATTCCTGTCCCCAGTGCACTGACAGTATGTTCAGCTTAGTTTTATCGGGAAGACCTTTCAGTGTACTCATTACAAACGGAGCAGCTCCCGGTTTTTTGTCAGTTGCAAAAAGTCTTGTCTCTCCGATCTGACTGACACTGTATATTCTTGCATTGAGTCCGGCAACAGTAAAGGGCATATATGATTCTTTCAGATTTCTGCCTGCACCGACATGATGGAGATTGTATTTTTTCAGATGTCTGAATGTTTCCTCAATGCCTTTCACGCCGTAATCCATAGTATGATTGTTGGCAAGAAAGACAAGATCAATCCCAAGACGATTCAGCACTTCCATTTCAGCCGGTTTTGCATTGAACACATACGATTTCAGTCTGTCAATGTCTTCGGCAGTCTCAGATACAGGCGTTTCCAGATTTGCCATTGAAAAATCAGCTTCAATGAAAAGGGGAAGAAGATTGTCCACAGGCGCAAATTTCCCCTTCGACTGCATCACCTTTCTCAGACCCCAGTCGAACATACTGTCTCCGCCCGCCAGAAGTTTAAATCTCTTTACCGGCTTGTCTGACTGACTCTGCACATCATAAAAAGGAACAGAAACGGCTCCGAGCAGGAGGAGAACAATGAAAATATTTTTTATTTTTTTATGCATATAATATATTCCGCAGGACTTTCAGATTTCAGTCGAAGCCGTCTTTCGAACCGGAGTCACTGAAATTTTCCGCCCATTCAATTTCATTCTCTTTGAATTTTTTCAGAAGCTTCAGATTTACCGATGTCTGAACTGCCAAATCGTCAAGATTCTTACGAATAAAATAAATAAACAGAAGCTCAATGCATCCGGATTCAATGGACTGAACACCAATTACAGGCGCTGAATCCATTTCTTCACCTGAACCGACCTCTTTGAGAACAGCCATCGCAGTCTCAATTTTGTCGAAGCTGTTTTTTTTGCTGATTTTGAGAAGATAGGAAGTTCTGATGGAATTGGCCTGTGAGACATTTTCCACAGGATCGGTTGCAAATATGGAATTCGGTACCCAGAGGCAGCTTCCGTCGCCTGTGACAAGTTTTGTCTGCCGAAGTCCTACTTCTCCGACCTTTCCCTCAATTCCGTGAACCCTGCTCTTTACTCTGATTTTGTCGTTTATCTTGAAAGGCTGATCGATAAATATGGTGATCCCGCCGAAAATATTGGATAAAGTGCTTCTGGCCGCAAGTGCAATGGCCACCCCTCCGATTCCAAGTCCAGCCAGAAATGCACCTACATCGTATCCCGCATTGTTCATTCCGATGATGATGCCGAGTGTCCAAATGAGAAACTTCGTTCCCTTGCGCAGGAGCGGCAGAATCAGCTCATTGAGTTCAGCATCCAGTTTGGCGGACATAGGAACAATGAATTCAGAGTAGACAGTATCTATCATCCTGACAAGAAACCACGAAGCATTGATTACAAAAAGAATATGGTAAATCCGGTTGATCCAGAGGTTCCCCTTTTCCGGAAGATTGAGATAACTGAGTCCAAAACGGATTCCCAGAAGGATGATTGCAAGTGTGGCCGGTGCTTTCAGATTGTCAATGAGCAGATCATCCAGTTTGGTTTCTGATCTGGCGGAAAGTTTTTTCAGAAAACTCTCAAATATCCAGTACAGAATTTTACCGAGAACAAATGATCCGAAGATAATGGACAGGGAGGCAGTCCATTCCAGAATTGTATTCCCATAAAAAGTTTTGGTTAAAAATTCATTCATATAAAAAGGCAGGATTTGCGAGTGAAGGGACTTGAACCCCCACGCCTTCCGGCACCAGAACCTAAATCTGGCGTGTCTGCCAATTTCACCACACTCGCCTGTCTGCCATAAGGGTTTATATGTTTTTTTTAGTCAATGTAAAAAAGCATCTGCACGAATTTAAAAAAATCTTGATTCTGTAAAGCTTTTTACTACATTAGATTCCAGCATCAAATCTGCAGCATTATTAGGAGTCCCCTGCTTTGGAAAAAGCATTCAAATATCGACTTTATCAATCATCCATCTACAATTTAGCCACTTCTCTTTCCCAAGGATCCGGTCTCGGAACATCTGTATCGCTAGTAGATATGGTAAAGAGCCTGGCAGTAAAAAAGGGAAATATATATGAAGTGGACTGTGAACTCTTAGATCTGCTGTTTGACAATAATCATTTCAGCCGGTCGATACTGAACGGACTGCAGAATGTAGTGAAACTTTTTGACGAATCAGTAGAGCTTGAGAAAATTGACGCTTCTGAAATTTACGGAGAATTTCCTGAAATGCTGAAGGAACTTGAACAGTCCTTTCAAAACAGAAATTTGAAACTCAGATTTGAGGACAAAGGCACAACGGGCACAATTTCGGTCAATCCGTCGAAACTGTTCATTGCAGTGGAAGAAATCGTGATTAATTCTCTGAAGTTCGGAAAAACAGGAACGGAAATTATTATACAGGATTTTATTAAGGAAGGTACCTATCATATACTGGTTTCAAATGAAATTGATTCCTCTTTATATGAAGGAATCACTCCCGAAAAAGAAAGTCTCGTCCTTGAACCTTTTTACAGAATCCAGCCCCCTGCCGATGAACACCTGAAAGTATCCAGATTCGGACTCGGTCTTGGACTGACTATGATCAGTTACATTGTGGACTGTTTTGGCGGAGAATTCAAAATACAGAACCATAAAAGCGGCGACAAGGTGCTTGTGAGCGCTGAAATATGCATCCCTATCTGCGGATGAACATCGAAAAGGAGATAAAATTTGTCTAAGAAAATACTTATAATAGACGACTCTGCTGTATTCAGAAAGGTTTTGAACATTCATCTGAAGACTGCCGGATTCGAAATAAGCGAGGCGTCAGACGGTCTCGAAGCATTGAAAAAGGTGGCCGAAACCGACTTCAATCTGATTGTATGTGATGTCAATATGCCGAATATGGACGGACTGACTTTCGTTTCAAAAATCAGAGATGATGAAAAGAATAAATACATTCCCATCATTATGCTCACTACTGAGTCTCAGGAAGATAAAAAAAGAAAGGGGCTGGAAACAGGCGCCAAAGCCTGGCTCGTCAAGCCTTTTGCACCGGAACAGCTCCTGAAAGCAATAAATAAACTGATTTCATAATTATGGATTCTTTCGATCCTGATGACAGAATTCTTCTCCCGGAAAAATTCAATATCTATTCTTTGAACTCAATCAGACAGGATGTACTGAATGCACTGAATCTTGGGCTGAATGTTCAGGCAGATGCTTCCGGCGTCATTGAGGCAGATTCTGCAGCAGTGCAGTTTCTGATCTCGTGCAAAAATGAATTCAGGATAAAAGGCAGAACATTTTCCATAGTCAATCATACTCCTGCACTGCTTGATATGCTGGATATATACGGACTCATCGGTTTCTTTGAAGATCGGATTCGAATCAGTCAGACGGACAGACAAAGGTATTCTTTCCAGTACGGAATGAAAAGACCTCCGAAAGGAATTCTCTGAAAATGGATATCGACCTCACTGAAGTCAGGGAAATTTTCTTTTCTGAAGCAGCTGACCTGCTCGGAAAAATGGAAAAAACACTTCTTGAAATTCAGTCAGCTCCTGAATCAATAAGTCAGGAGAAAATCAATGAGCTTTTCAGATCCGCCCACACGATCAAGGGCAGTGCGGGAATATTTGAATTTAAGCACATTGTAGAATTCACTCACGTAGTGGAAAATGTACTGGACAGACTCCGTTCGCAGCAGATTCCAATTTCATCAGAACTCATATCTGTACTTATAAAATGCAGGGATCATCTTTCCGATCTGGTGGAACTGGAAGTTCAGAACGGACAGCCGGACAGCGAAATAAATGATGCTCAGAAAATTCTAATCAGCAGGCTTTCAGAATTCTCTGACAGAAAAATGGAAACAGATTCGGCTGATGCTGCTCTGATTTTGAATGAGAAAGAAATCCCGATTCCAGCGGAAACTGTCCCTGAAAAAAAAGAAATTGAGAACTCTGATTTTTTCCAGAAGGAAGGACTCTGGCATATCTCTCTTCGTTATAAAAAGGACACTTTCCGTAACGGACTTGACCCGGCCTCTGTTCTTCGTTATCTGAAAAAATATGGAGAAATAAAAAATCTTTTTATCATCACAGGAAAAATTCCTGAATTGAGTTCACTGGATACTGCAGACTGCCATCTGGGATTTGAGCTTCTTTACAGAACCGACCGGAATATGGAATTTATTCAGGATGCATTTGAATTTGTGCAGTACGACTGCAGTGTAATGATATTTTCTCCCGAAAGAAATCCCGAGGATTTTACTTCCTACCTGCAGAACCGTGCAGGCAATGAGTCTGTTCTGCGCCTTGTCAAAATATTTCTGCACCTGGGAGTGCTGGACAGAAAGCAGGTGCTTTCTCTTAAGAAATACAGAAAAAAAGAAAGGAAACTGAAGCAGGAAAAAAAAGAAACCTCTGCGGAAACTGCAGTTCCTTCCCGCAAAAACAGTTCAGTGCAAAGTGAAGAAATAAAGAAAATTTCACCGACAAGAGAAAACAGAATTGTACGGATAGATTCGGCAAAACTGGACATACTGGTGGACTTTGTAGGCGAGATAGTCATTGCCGGTGCGAGCCTGAGTCAGATGGCGCTCCAGAAAAAGGATTCTCAACTTACAGAAGTCGTTTCCAACCTGAACAGGCTCGTCAGTGAAATCAGAGATGTATCCCTGAATCTGAGAATGGTTCAGATAGGAGACACTCTGTCAAAGTACAACAGAGTCGTCAGAACTCTTTCCGAAGAACTCGGAAAGGATATTCAGCTCTTCATATCCGGCGGTGAAACTGAACTGGATAAAGCAGTTGTTGAAAAAATCAACGACCCTCTGATGCATATCATCAGAAATGCAATTGATCATGGGATTGAAACTGCTGAAGAAAGAAAAGCCGCAGGCAAACCGGCGAGAGGCAGACTCAATCTTCACGCATATCACGAAACAGGAAGCATTGTAATAGAAGTCAGCGATGACGGCAAAGGTCTCGATCGTGAAAAAATACTGAAAAAAGCAGTGGAGAAAGGACTGATATCAGCAGATAAAATTCTTTCTGATGAAGAAACATTCAGACTGATTTTTCAGCCGGGATTTTCAACTGCAGAAAAGATTACAAACATTTCCGGCAGAGGTGTAGGAATGGATGTAGTCAGCAGGAATATTGAGGCTCTGAGAGGAACCGTGACAGTCTATTCGGACTTCGGAAAAGGGACCAAGATACAGATCAGACTTCCTCTCACATTGGCCATCATTGACGGATTTCTGTTCAGGGTCGGGGATGCAAATTTCGTAATCCCTCTGGATAATATAGTGGAATGTGTTGAGTTTGCGAAAAAAAGCGAAAATGCTGACGAGAAAAATTTCATCAATCTGCGCGGTGAAATTCTTCCTTATCTGATCCTGGCCGATGTACTGGGCATTCCTGAAAGCAGAACATCCAGAAAGAATGTACTGGTTCTGCAGTATGCAGGGAAAAAAGCAGGAGTTGTAGTGGATACTCTTCACGGCGAGCTTCAGACTGTAATCAAACCTCTAGGCAAGATTTTTCAGAATCTGAAAGGAATCAGCGGAAGCACTATTTTAGGAAGCGGTGAAGTTGCACTTCTCCTGGACATTGGAGCATTTTTTAAGAGAGTTACTGATCTCGAAAACAGGCATTGGAAAAGAAAAACCGAATTGACAGCAGGATTGAACTGAGTGGGGAAAGTAAATGATAAAATTAAATAAAATAAAGAACCTTATATTATTGACAGGTATACTGTCTGCACTTGTCTTTGCGCTTCCGGGCGGAGTCAGTATTCTCATTATAAACTCAAGTTCTTCGAGAATGGAATCTTCACTGAAGAGCAGCATTTCAGAGATCAGTTCAATGCGGGATATCACAGATCTGTACGCAGTGACAATTGTCGATACTGTTCACAGACTGAGATCCAAAAACATCAGCTGGCCGGAATCCAGATCTGTCATAAAAAAAGCCAGAAGGGACATTTCCAAGAAAATGGAAGAGTCCTTTCAGAACTCCGTCGGAGCAGATTCAGCAAAAATCAAAGATACCGTCAGGAATACAGATTCAAAGCTTGACATCCTGGAAGAAATTCTCATCAAAGAAGACATTGCAGTTCTTGACGATTTCGTAAAAAGCCAGCTGTCTCCGGCTGTTGATCCGGTCACTTCAGTCTTCTCTTCTGCAATAAACACAAGAATCGAAGCAGCAAAATCGGCAGTCACAGCAAACAGTGAACTTTCCAGAAATTATATATACATTGTATTTTCAATTTTTCTTTTGGGACTGCTTGGGGTATTCTTCTTCATCAGATATATTTCCAGCCTGATTCTGAATCCTCTGAATCAGGTGAAAATGAAAATCAGAAGCCTCTCACTGGGAAATTTTTCAAATGAAACTGTACAGTATGATGCAGACAATGAAATCGGCGATCTTATAAAGGAATTCAACGGACTGATTCAGAAGTTTCAGACAATCATAAAAGACACTCTATTCACAAGAGCCGGCCTCGACAGTGCATCCTCAAATATTATGATGGCGGACAATGATCTGAAAATCATCTATATGAACAGCTCTGTAAGAAAAATGTTCGCCGAGGCAGAAAATGAAATCAGAGAGCAGATCAGAGGATTCAGTTCATCAAGGCTCCTGGGCAGCAGCATTGATATGTATCACAAAGATCCTGAAGCTCAAAGAAGGATTCTGAAAGAACTGAGAGGTTCTCACAGATCAAGAATCCAGATCGGAAAAAAGACTTTTGATCTTCTTGCCAATCCGGTGTTTTCTGAAACTGGAGAGAGGCTCGGAAGTGCAGTCGAATGGACCGATGTAACAAAAATTCTCGAACTCGAATCAGAAAGAGAAAAATCATTCGAAGAAAATTTCAGAATCAGGACAGCTCTGAATTCAGTATCCACAAACATTATGGTAGCAGACAACGACTGTAATGTAATTTACATGAATAATTCTATTAAAAAAATGTTTTCTGATGCAGAACAGGATGTCAGAGAGCAGCTGAAGTTTTTCGATGCAGAAAGAATTATGGGAAATTCCATCGACCCCTACCATGCTGATCCTTCTCATCAGAGAAGAATTCTGAAAAATCTGAACGGAACTCACAAATCCAGGATCAAGATAGGAAAAAGAACCTTTGATCTGACTGCAAATTCGATCACTACTGATTCAGGAGAAAAACTGGGAAGTGTAGTAGAATGGGCAGACGTAACCGAATCGCTGAAGCAGGAATCAGATAGGACAAAAACTGCAGCAGAGAATATGAGAATCCGAGTGGCTCTCGACAATGTCTCCACAAATATTATGATTGCAGACAATGATCTGAACATCATCTACGTAAACAAAGCTGTACTCAGAATGTTTACCGGTGCGCTTGGCGACATCAGAAAACAGTTCCCGTCATTTGATCCGTCTCTTCTTTTGGGAATGTCCATTGACAGGTTCCATAAAAATCCTCATCATCAGAGAAGCGTGCTTGGATCGATCACTGCTGAATACAAATCTTCAATAGAAATCGGAGGAAGGGCATTCAATCTTGTGGCAAATCCTGTACTCGACAGTTCAGGAAACAGACTCGGAAGTGTAGTGGAATGGGTAGACTATCAGGCCGAAATCCTTGTACAGAGAGAAATTGACGGAATCATCAATAAAGCAATTGCCGGTGAATTTGATTCCAGAATTGTTCAGGAAGGAAAGACTGGATTCTTCAGGAATATTGCAGAAAAGATAAACAGTCTTCTGGATATCAGCTCAACCGGAATCAGTGATGTTGCGATTGTACTGAACGCTGTCTCCAACGGAGATCTTACCAAAAGAGTAACTAAAGATTACAAAGGAATTTTTGGCGAGCTGAAGGAATATACAAACAGAACAGCATCAAAAATTCTGGAGATTATCAGAGAAGTAAAATCAAATGCGGATGCAGTCATTCTTGCCGCCGATCAGGTCAGCCTCACCGCAGACAATTTAAGTCAGAGTGCAAGTGCACAGGCAGCAAGCGTAGAAGAAACAAGTGCATCTCTTGAAGAAATGAATGCAAACATCGGTCAGAATGCAGAAAACGCAAGACAGACAAATATCATTGCAGGCAGAACTTCGAGTGACGCTACTGAGGGCGGAAAATCCGTCAGCGAAACAGTGAAAGCAATGCGCCAGATTGCTCAGAAGATCAGCATCGTCGAAGACATTGCTTACCAGACAAATCTTCTTGCACTGAATGCCGCAATTGAAGCTGCAAGAGCAGGAGAACACGGAAAAGGTTTTGCAGTCGTTGCAAGTGAAGTCAGAAAACTGGCGGAAAGAAGCCAGGTGGCAGCAAATGAAATTGGAGAACTGGCTTCAGTCAGCGTCAATATTGCAGAAAATGCAGGAAGACTGATCAGTGAAATTGTACCTTCGATCAATAAAACTGCCGATTTGGTTCAAGAAATCACTGCATCGAGCAGCGAACAGGCTTCGGCAGTGGAACAGATCAGCAGGGCTGTTTCTCAGCTCGACGGAGTCACTCAGCAGAATGCCTCCTCTTCTGAAGAGCTTGCATCTACATCTCAGCAGATGGCTCTCAAGGCAGAAAGCTTGAGCAAGCTGATCAATTTCTTCAAACTCAGCGAAGATGCAAATGATCAGCATACATTAAAACTCTCAAGTGAAACATCGCAGAATACGTCCGTAAAAATTATGACAGCAGTTCCATCTGCAGAAAACTATGAGAGGTATTAGAAATGGAACAGACTGCCACTGAAAATCAGCTTCTGACTTTTTACTGCGGAGCTGAAGTCTTTGCAATAGACATACTGAAGGTTAAGGAAATAAAGGAATATACTGAACTGACTTCCATTCCTTTGATGCCTAAGGCTGTCCAAGGTGTCATCAATCTTCGAGGGCAGGTGCTTCCGATTATCGATCTCAATATCCGTTTCGGAAGGCCTGCAGCAAAAATTACAAGACGAACCTGTATTATTGTTGTAGAAATTTCAGGCAATGAGGAGATTTCCAGCATCGGCATTTTGGTTGATTCGGTCAATGAGGTTGTGTCAGTATTTCAAAATGATATTGAACAGGCTCCTTCATTCGGATCCAAAATACGAAATGATTTTATACAGAGTATTGCAAAAGTGAACGGAAAATTTATAATAATACTGAATATGGAACAGGTTCTTTCTGTGGAGGAACTTTCCAGAATAGACGAAAAACTGAAAGATGCTTAAGAATACACATGCTCCGGAAAACGTACTCGAAGTTTTTCTCCAGCCAGGAGACTGGTACTGGGGTGACAAAGAGACCAGAATCAGAACAATCCTAGGCTCCTGCATATCTATCTGTGTATGGCATCCTAAACTTCAGGAAGGCGGAATGTGCCATTATATGCTTCCGACCAGAGGCACTAGAGCAGTCAACCAGCCTCTTTCTGGCAAATATGGTGATGAAGCTTTTGAACTGTTCTTAAAAGAAATGAAGAAAAACAATACAAAACCCTCAGAATATCAGACCAAAATTTTCGGCGGGGCGATTCTGATGCAGGTCAAAGATGATGCAAATTCGATCGGAATGAAAAATGTGGAAATGGCGAGGACTCTTCAAAATAAATACAGTTTAAATGTAATCTCAGAGCATCTCGGCGGAAATGTTTCCAGAAGACTTTTCTTTGAAATCTGGACAGGAGATGTCTGGATGAAAAAAATGGACATTGGTGATGAATAAAAAGATTTTAGTTGCTGTTGTAGATGATTCTGCTGTGGTTCGTCAGGTGTTTACAGAAATGCTGAAACATCCTGAAGTGAATCTGCTCTTTACCGCAAATGATCCCATTTTTGCTATGGAAAAAATGGAAAAAGCTTGGCCGGATGTCATTATTCTGGATGTGGAAATGCCCAGAATGGACGGGATCAGTTTCCTCCGAAAACTGATGAGAGAAAGACCGACTCCGGTCATCATCTGCTCGACTCTGACTCAGGACAAATCGGAGCTTACACTGCAGGCTCTTTCAGCAGGAGCAGTTGAGGTTATCGCTAAACCGACACTCGGTCTGAAAGGATTTCTTACAGAGTCGGCTGAAAAAATCATTGAAGCGATCAAAACGGCCGCATCGGCAAATCTGAAAAATGTGCAGAAGTATATGCCGATGGAAACTTCACCTCAGATTCACGCAGTCAAAGAAAAGAAATTTAATTATAATCCATCCAGTCTCAGCACAACGGATAAAGTGGTTGCAATCGGAACATCTGCCGGAGGAACAATCGCCCTGGAAGCAGTCCTTCCTAAATTGAGACCGGACTGTCACGGGATTGTGATTGTACAGCATATGCCCGAAAAATTCACAAACAGTCTGGCCAAAAGGCTGGATTCCCTTTCTGCAATTACAGTTAAGGAAGCAGAAGACGGAGATTCTGTATCCACCGGGAAAGCACTAATTGCACCGGGCAACCGTCATATGGAACTGAGAAAAAGCGGGGCAAAATATTACGTTGAACTTTCAGACGGACCTCTTGTGACAAGACACAAACCTTCAGTGGATGTTCTGTTCAAATCAGTAGCATCTGCAGCCGCAAAAAATGCAATTGGAATCATTATGACAGGGATGGGCGACGACGGTGCAAACGGTATGGAAGAAATGTACAAGGCCGGAATTACGACTTATGCCCAGGATGAATCTACATGCATTGTATTCGGAATGCCGAAAGAAGCCATCCGCAGGGGTGCAGTCAGTAAAGTAGTCCGTCTGGACGAAATACCCGGAATCATTACAGATTACCGCTGACAGCACCTGATGGACAGTTTTTACAAGGAAATTCCCGGAAAGGCCGGTGCAGGCAGTTTCTTTGTAATTATTTCGTTCAACAGTATGGAAGCTTTTTTTAAAATTAAGGAACTGGCAGAAGAGGCATTCTCCAAGGTTCATCTCGAAAGCGGAGTTCTTCCCAGATGGCTCCCTGAAGCATCCGAAAAATTTGTAGGCGGGATCGGTGAGGTCACTAGAATCCTGAGCTTCAGGAGAAGGATCAACAGGGAAGAACTGCCTGAGCTGAAAAAAAAATGCATCCGGATCAGAAACAGATTCATACTCAGTGACAGATCCATCCGTATTGTTCCCGGATATGTAACAGGACACAATGCAGTGATTGCATCTCTTTTTGATGATTTTCACAGAGTCTATCTTTTTCACGGAGTCTATGCAGAGGTCGTTTACAAGTTTGAAAGACTGGAACTTCAGGCAATCTCAACGGCTCCTGAATTTTTCTTCATGAAGGAAGTTAAGTATTATTTTTCCAATTTAAGAGAGTATCATTTAAGGACAGAAGAAATATGAAATCATTATATATCATCTTTTTATCATTATTTTTAGGATGCCAGAATTCTCCACTCACGGTCAGGGGAATTGAACTCTGTGAATATTTTACATCCGACGGAATCTGCAGAACAGCTCTGAATAAAAATCATATTTATGAAATAAAAATCCCCAAAAACAAAAAACTGGACAACTGGGATGTTTTTTCCAACTATCTTTATTTTACAACAAGACAGACTCCCGGCTTCATCGTCCGCCTGAACAGAAATATCGGACTGAAAGAGTCCAAGGAATTCAGAGAAAGTTATACTGCCCATTATGATTTTTCAGGAATCAAAGGCAGAATGGAAGGCCTTGAGTTTGGAGAAAACTGGATCGGTTCATTTCAGTATCTGGGAAGTATGCTCAAGGACAGACAGAGACATCTCAAACTCGAAAGAAATTATCCGAACCTGACAACTCTTCCTCCTCTGAAACTGAATTTTAAAGTCTCTTCATCTGCAGGAAATATTTCTGAAGAAATGGAAATCGGCTTAAAAGCAGTCTATGAGTGAAACACTCAGAATACTCCACACAAGCGACTGGCATCTTGGAAAACATTTAGGAAACTTTTCGAGGTTCTCCGAGCAGGAACTTGTTCTCGATGAAATCTGCTCTGCAGCAGATGAACATAATGCAGAATGCATTATCGTGGCAGGTGATATATTTGATAATTATAATCCTCCCGTAGAAGCAGTTCAGCTTTTCTTCAAGACAGTAAAACGGCTTTCTGACGGGGGAAAAAGACTTGTCCTCATCATTGCAGGAAATCATGACAGTGCTGAAAGGATTGAATCCCCTTCTCCGCTTGCTTATGAAAACGGAATAGTATTTGCCGGATACAATACAACCTCATTTCCTCTGTTCACTCTGGAATCAGGGCTTTCTCTTTCGAAATCAGAACCTGGGTTTGCAGAATTTTCCCTTCCAGGCAAGAAACTGCCTCTGCGGATCATATTTTCACCTCACGTATTCTCTTCCTCTTTTCAAAAGGAGATTTCAGATGAAAGAAGTCTGCAGGAATACCTTTCTGAAATCTGGGAATCCGTCTCGAAAAAGAATATAATAAATAAATCATATAATATACTCATTGGACATTTTTTCATGCAGCCTGATACTGGAAATGAACAGGAAGAATCGGAAGAGGAAAAGACAGTACTCAGCATAGGCGGGGCAGAACGGATTTCGCCGTCAGCAATTCCTGAAAAAATTCATTATGCTGCCCTCGGACATCTGCACAGATTTCAGTCAGTAAAAGGAAGAGACTTTCCGATTGTTTATTCAGGAAGTCCAATCGCATACTCACTCAGCGAATCGGCTCAGGAAAAAAAAATTGTCTTCGCAGATCTGGACGGCACCGGTGCAAAAATAAGTAAAGTGACTCTCAACTCAGGAAAGAAGATATTCAGAAAAAGTTTCAAGTCTTCACAGGAAGCAGTCATCTGGCTGAAAGAGAATCAGGACTGTCTCGCAGAAATCACAATTTACACGGACAGATATCTGCAGGGAAGCGAACTTCGTGAAATCAGGGATTCCCATTCAGGCATACTTTCCGTAAGACCGATCCTCACGGAGGAATCAGAAGAACTCACTCAATCTCATATTGATATGAGCAAATCAGTAGAGGAACTTTTCATACAGTTCCATACATTCAGAAACTCAGGTCTTCCTCCGTCTTCCGAACTTCTCGGCATATTCAGAGAAGCAGCAGAATTGAAAGGAACCGAAAATTGATCCCTCTCTTTCTTTCTCTTTCAGGATTCAATTCCTACCGAACAGTTCAGTCAGTAGACTTCAGGAAACTTCTTTCTTCGAGACTCTTTGGAATTTTCGGTGAAACAGGGTGCGGCAAATCTTCCATTCTGGATGCAATGACCCTAGCCCTGTACAATACAGAAAAAGGCAAAGGAACAGACAGCCGAAATCAGAATATCATGAATTTATCATCAGATAACATGATGATTGACTTTATCTGCGACATTAACGGCAAAGAATACAAGTTTCAGGTGAAGGCGAAAAGGAAAAAAGACAGAACAGTAGACAGCCTCAGCAGAAATGTATTTGAAAAATCAGGAAATGAATGGCTGAAGATCAAAAAATCAGGCGAGGATCTTCTTGGACTAAGTCTGAGCAATTTCCGAAAAACAATTATCATACCTCAGAGCAGCTTTCAGGAATTCATAGACCTGCCTCCTGCAAAAAGAACTGAGGTATTGAAAGAACTCTTCAATCTGGACAGATTTGATCTGACAGAGGAAGTAAAAAAACTCCTGTCTGCCGCGAGAGAAAATCAGAAAATACTGGAAGGTAAAATTCTGCAGATCGGCAGTCCGGATGAATCAGTTCTTTCCGAGAAGAAAAAACGGATCTCGGAGGCAGAAACAAGGCTCAAATTTCTCAGACAGGATACCGCTTTAAAAAGAACTCAGCTGAAAGAATATGAACTTTTAATGGAAAAACATGAAAAAAGAATCCAGCAGAAAAAGGAATATGAAGAAATTCTGAAACAGGAAAATTCCTTTCTGGAAAGAAAGAAAAATACGGAAAGAATAATTCAGATCAGTTCCGAATTCAAGGATATCAGCAGAAGACTGAATGATGAAAAAAAAATCATTTCGGATAAATCTTCATTACTGAAAGATCTTGTAAGAAACATTACCTACGAAGAAAAACAGATCCAGATTGAAAGGAAGGGTTTAGACAGGCTCAGACAGGATAAGGACTCCGCACTTCAGGAACACGGAAAAATTCCTCAAATTGGTTTCCTGACTGAATGGAAAAAAAAATCATCAGAACTCGAAAAATCGAGAAAAATTCTTGTTCAGACTGAACAGAAAAGAGCAGACAACCTGAGAGCTCTGAGTGTATTGAGTGAGGAAGTCCAGAATCTGAAAAAGGACCTGCAGATCCGGCGCAGAGAATCAGACAGTCTGACGGAAACTGTGGAAGAACTGAGTCTGCTTGAGAGAAAAGAGGATACACTCAATCAGATTTTTTCTGCTGAAAAAAAGATAAAAGATATCAGCGAGAATAGGGAAAAACTGCTGATTTCGCTCAAATGCGAAAATCCTGAAGATATCTCACTCATCATTAAGACAGAAAAGAAAAATACAGAGGAGCTTCTGAAAAAAATCACGGATCTGAAAGTCAGAATTCAGCTGAAGAGTTATTCCGAGAATCTGCAGAAAGGAGAACCCTGCCCTGTCTGCGGATCAACCGTCCATGACAAGTCAATACTGCATTCAGAACATATCTCAGAAGAATTACATTATCATGAAAATAAAATTAAAGAATCAGAGAGAATAAGGTCGGAAGCGGAAAAAGCAGAAAGAGATCTGGAAAACCTGAGCCGGGACTCTGAAATTCACACGAAGACAGTAAACGATCTGAAGAAAAGCCTTGGACAGGATACGGATCAGAATCTTCTGAAAGCAAGAATCAGTGAGCTGCAGAACCATCTTGCAGTCCAAAAAAAGAAAAAAGAAGAAACTGCAGAGAAAGAAAAGCATCTTCTTAACTTGGAAAAAAAACTGGAAGAAAACAGAGAGGCCATAAGAAGAGAGGAAAAAACAGAATCTGAACAGTCTAGACAGATTTCAGTCCTGGCAGAAGGCGCCGAACAGAACAGAAAGAATGTAACAGAAGAAGTCTTTCTGAAATACGGCTCACTTGGAACAGAAAAAACTGCTGAACTCATCCGTGATCTGGAAAAAAACAAAACTGAAACGGAAAAAAAATTCACGACAGAAGAAGAAATCATTAAAAAAAGAGAAGAAAAACTGAGCAGTCTTAGAGGCAGAAAAGATTCAGAAGAAGAAAATCTTTCCGATCTGGAAAAGAGATTTTCTGATCTGAAAAAAGAATATGAAGAAAAAATAAAAAATCATGATACTAATGAAGAAGAAATTCAGAGAAGTATTTCATTCCGCAATGCGGAAAAAGAAAAGATCGAGATAGAAAATTTCTTTCAGGCAAAAAAAAATGCAGAAGCAATCTTAATCAGTTTAGGTGCGGAAGAAGCAGTTCCCCCGGAAAAAGAAATACTCATTAAAATGAAAGAAGAAATCATGATGATGGAAAATGAAATATCGGCTCTGGACAAAGAAGCAGGAACCCTGTCCGCTGAAATCAAGGATCTTCAGGAAAGAATTTCATCACTCAAGGAAACGCGGAAGGAAAAAGAAACACTCGATGCCAGAATAAAAAACATTGAGATGCTTGAATCCATGTTCAAAGGAAACGGATTTGAAAAGTATATCTCAGGAGTCTACTTCAAAGAAATCTGCGAGATGGCAAATGAACGGTTTTATAAACTGAGTTCAGGCGGACTGAGGCTTCATCTGGATACAGAAAACCAGCTTTCTGTAATTGACTACTGGAATGACGGAAAGACTAGAAGCATCAAGACACTTTCAGGAGGGCAGACATTTCAGGCGGCCCTCTCTCTTGCACTTGCACTTTCCGACAGAGTTCAGAGAGATGCATTCAGAAAACAGAACTTCTTTTTCATCGATGAAGGATTCGGGTCCCTCGACAGAAATTCTCTTCAGACTGTCTTTGATACTCTGAAATCTCTTCGCACTGAAAATAAGTATGTGGGCATAATATCTCATGTGGAAGAAATTCAAAGCGAAATGAACTGTTACCTGAACGTAAAGTATGACAGAAACAAAGGCAGTCTCATTAAAGGAAGCTGGGAA